>JANXTL010000003.1 GCA_025352375.1 Acetobacteraceae bacterium
CCTTGGCGGCGCCGTTACGCGCCGACCTGCGTGGGCTGCCGCCGGTGATGGTGCTGCTGGCGGAGCTGGATGTGCTGCGCAGCGAGGGCGAGGCGTTGGTGGAAAAGCTGCGCGCGGCGGGTAATCCGGTGGAAACGCGCATGTTCTCGGGCGTGGTGCACGGGTTCCTGCGGGCGACCGGACATGTTCAGAAAGCGCGCGATGCCGTGGCGGAGGCCGGGGCATGGATGCGGCGGGTCGGGTAGACCGCGGTTTTCGTGCGGCATTCCGATCGTTGTTTCCCTGGAAGCATGAGGCCGGCCGGGCGACGCCGGAGGCAGGACAGTTCGATGCTTGCCCATTTTGGTGAGCATTTCCGATTTGTTCTCCATCATGAATAGCCACGCTCTAATTCCAAAGTTGACGAGTGGCCTGGCCAATGCCGTTCCATGCATGCCCGCCGATGGTAGCGGCAATCAGCTATCCATGGTGAACGCGACGTCGATCCGCGCGCTGGTGCAGACCATGCTCAATCTATGGCCGCGCCAGCCCGCCCGAAGTGAGGCGGTATGCGAAGGCCGGGGGTTAGAGGTGCCGGGGGTTAGGTGTAAGCGGCTTCGAGCATTTTGCGGATCGTTTCGTCCAGTTCGGGTTCTTCGGCAGTGGGTGCGGGCGCCGGTTGGCTCGTGTGCTCCGGCACCTCCGGCACGGCCGGTCGTTTCGGATTCGGGCGGCGGGGGCGGTTCGCGGGCGGTTTCAAGCGGCGGACTCCGGGGTGGGATTTGATAAGTCGCACTGTTTGCGCTTAGGCTATCGGGGTAAGCAACCCTTCCCCGTGAGGAGCAACAGGAACGCCATGAAATATAACAGAATATCAGCGGATTGCCATCTGGATATGCCGTGGATGCCGCCGACCGTGTTCACGGAGAACAGCAAGCGCGAACTGAAGGATCGCATGCCGTTCGTGGCCGACGGGCCGGATGGCCCGTTTTGGACCACCAAGGCCGGTGCCAATTTCGGCCTGCTGAACGGCGTCGGCCCCGGCGGCGCGAAGCTGGTGCCGGGGCAGAACCGGCGCGTGGACATCATGGCCACGACCGGCATGTTCTCCGACGGCAAGGGCGGCACATCCGGCGCCTATACCGGCATTCAGCGCCCGTCCGACCCGCATTTGCGCGTCAAGGAAATGGAACGCGATGGCGTCGATGCGGAAGTGATCTTCGGCATTCTGGGCGGCGCGTCCAAGATGCAGGACGTCGAGGCCGCCAACCACATGCTGGAAATCTACAACGACTGGCTGGTGGATTTCATCAAACCCTATCCCGATCGGATGATCGGCCTGGGCTGCATCCCCTACGGCGACCCGGAGATCGCGGCGCAGGAAGTCTACCGTTGCGCGAAGCTGGGCCTGAAGGGCGTCGAACTGTCGTGCTCCTGGGACATGGACCCGATGTGGCACCCGTCGTGGGAGCCGATGTGGAAAGCGGTGTCCGACGTGCAGATTCCCATGCACTTCCACACCTTCCCGACCACGGCGCCGATGGCCCGTGAAATGACCTCGGGCCAGGTGCGGCGGGCGGCCATGTTCACCGGCGTGTCGGCGTTCCAGATGGGGCTGATCCACATCCTCGCGGCCATGATGGGTGCCGGGGTGTTCGAACGGCACCCGAACCTGCGTGTGTCCTTCGGTGAGAGCGGCATCGGCTGGATCCCCTACGCATTGGATCGGATGGATTTCGAGTTCGAGGACCGGTTCCGCGACCTGATGAAGCTGAAGCCGTCCGAGTATTGGCAGCGCCAGTGCAAGGCGACGTTCCAGTACGACGTCATCGGGCCGAAGCTAATCAACACCAACAACCTGATGACGGAAGACACGCTGATGTGGGGGTCGGACTACCCGCACACCGACGGCATCTGGCCCGAATCGACCAAGTACATCGACGAACAATTCGCTGGCCTGACTCAGGACCAGATCCGCAAGATCACCTGCGACAACGCGGCGAAATTCTACAATCTGACGAACTGATTTTTTGTCGACGGCCACCGCGTGGGGATCTCGGTCCCGGCGCGGTGGTTGGGACAGATCGAACCGTCTCGACCTTTGTTCCATAGGGTCGCTGCCCTACGAATAGGGCTACCAGCACGGGGCTACCAGAACGGGGCGCTGGAGGTCTATGATGCGATTGGCCGGCACATGGGCGAATTCGATCCAGACACCGGCCATCGATTGAAGCCCGCCAATCCCCGGCGGAGGATCGACCTGTTGCTCGTAGTAAGGCATCTCCGCGGTTACGATAAAACCACCGAATTCAGAGCGGTTAAGCACCGCATCCCCGACCTTCGAGGGCCATCGCTCCATGTATAGCTACATCGTACGACGCTTGGCCTTCGGGTTGCTCACCATCCTGGGCGTGTCGGTCATTGTCTTCGTGGTGATGCGCATTTTGCCCGGCGATCCCCTGGTCGCGATCTTTGGGCCGGAGGGCTACACCAAACTCAGCGAGGCCGATCGCCTCGGCTACATGAAGCAGCTTGGCCTGAGCGATCCGCTTTATGTCCAGTATTTCCACTGGATGCGAGACATCGCCGAGGGCAGCTTCGGGCATTCGTTTTTCCGTTCCGAAAGCGTGGCCGACATGATCGGACGGCGCGGGCCGCTGACGGCCGAGATCGGCATTCTGGCGGTCGCGTTCTCCTGGATTATCGGCATCCCCGTCGCCATCGTCAGCGCCCTGCGCCCTAACAGCCTGCCGGACAACGTGGCGCGTTTCATCTCCATCCTGTGCCTGGCGGTGCCGGGGTTCTGGGTGGGCATGTTGATCGTCCTCGCGTTACTGTTCTGGTTTGGATACCGCGCACCGCTGACCGGGGCGTCGTTGTTCGTCGACCCCTGGTCCAACCTGCAAATCGTGATTGGCCCGGCCATCGTGTTGGGCCTCGGGCAGGCGGCGTATATCGCCCGGATGGCCCGTTCCAGCCTGCTGGAGGTGATCCGCGAAGACTACGTCCGCACCGCTCGTGCCAAGGGGTTGAACGCCCGTCTGGTGATTGTGCTGCATGCGTTGCCGAACGCGCTGCTGCCGGTGATCACTTTGTCGGGCATTTTGCTGGGCTTCGTGCTGGCGGGCTCGATCCCGGTGGAGCGCGCTTTTGGCACGCCCGGCCTGGGATCGGCGATGTTCTCCGCTGTTGGCGAACGGGACGTGTTCGTGATGCAGAACCTGGTATTTCTGTATGCCGTGGTGTTCGTTGTGCTGAACATTCTGGTAGATCTGATTATCGCATGGCTGGACCCGAGGATTCGTTACTCATGAGCGCAACGATCGCACTGCCGGGCCGGATGGGGCGCAGCCTTTGGTATTTTGCCCGTCGCGCGCCGATGTCGGCGTTCTGGGGTGTCGTGGCGGCGATGATTTTGATCATGGCGATCACGGCCCCGCTCATAACGCCCTTTGAGCCCACGAAATCCGACTTCCGAGCGATGTCGAAGCCGCCGTATGAGAAGCACGTGTTTGGGACCGATCAGATCGGGCGCGATACGCTTAGCCGGGTGATTTATGGCAGTCGAGCTTCGCTGACGGTGGCGATTTCGGCGGTGCTGTTGGGAACGACGGTGGGCGCGCTGTGGGGAATGGCGAGCGGCTACTTCGGCGGGCGGTTCGACATCGTCAGCCAGCGGATTTTGGAGTTTCTGCAATCGTTTCCCGATTTGATATTGGCCATGGCGATAGCCATGGCCTTGGGGGCGGGCACCGGCACGGTGATCGTGGCGATTGCCATCACCCGAATACCCTTCGGCGGCCGGGTCATCCGCGCCGTCGTGCTGTCGTTGAAGGAGTTACAATATGTGGAGGCCGCTCGGGGCCTCGGCGCGTCGCATTTGCGCATGATGTTCCGGCATATCCTGCCCCAATGCGTGGCGCCTTACTTGATCCTGGCGACCACCCATCTTGGGGTGGCGATCATTATCGAGGCTTCGCTCGGGTTCCTTGGGGTCGGGATTCCGCCGCCCACGCCGACCTGGGGGAATATGCTGGCCGACGCGCTGAACGCCGGGTTGATCCCGCCCTGGTGGCTGGTGCTGTTTCCGGGGATGGCGATTTCCATCACCGTGCTGGCGTTCAATTTGCTGGGGGATGGGATACGGGACGTGCTGGATCCTCGGTTGCGCGGGGCGATTTAGAGCGTGATCGCCTGAGGTTGACTTCAACCTCGGGCGTGAATCACCCTCTCAAACAAAGGCTTAGAGCGTGATCGCCTGAGGTTGACTTCAACCTCGGGCGTGAATCACCCTCTCAAACAAAGGCTTAGA
>JANXTL010000024.1 GCA_025352375.1 Acetobacteraceae bacterium
GCGATGCAGGCGTTGTTGGATCGGTTGGGGTAGGGGAGGGCTACTGTAATGTGAGACAAGGTTTCGGCGCCGCCGATCGAAGGCGGTGCTCGGCGCCCGTATCGTGTTATGCCTGGGATGAAAGCCAGTGAGAGATTCCACCCCTGCGATCTCGGGTTTTAAACGAAACGGTTCGCTACGATATAGCTTTATTAGCGCATGGATTCGATCGTCGGGACGGCAATGACAAGACTAGGTTCCTGACGAGATTGCTCAGGTATGCGTTCGATCTTCGGACCAACAGTCTCGGCCACCCATTGTTAAATTTTTTCGAAGCCCCAAATAAGTCCGCTCAGTGGTTTGAGGAGTATCCGGACGGCCCTGACACTGAGTAAACCAATCTCGCCGCCCAAGGGCTTGATCTTTTCTCCGAAATCCTCAGCGGCTGGGCCGAGTGCTTTGGCAATCACTGAAGACTTCGTTCGTTTCGCCTTGATCATACCAATCTATCCTAGGTCAAGAGCTCCAACATGAGCGCCACGTCCGCGTTGTCCCAGAACCATTGCATCCAAAAAGGTGTCACCGTCTACTACTTCATGTAGCGACGACAGGACAGTGGAAGCGTATCCCAATGGCCAACGATTCTTTAGCTGTCCAAACGACCACCGAGCGCGTCCAATTCCGCCTCGACGACAGCAAGCAATGGCGGCAAATGTTGGGTCAACGTGTCCCACACATCATTGGCAGCGACATCTTCGTATTCCTGCCGATAAATGTTACCGGCCCCCGCCATGCCCCTCCACCGGATCTCGGGATGCCGCTCCTTCAACGCCGCCGGCAAACGGCGCGAGGCCTCCGAGATGATCTCGAGGCATCGTATCACCGCATAAAGGTGGAGGTTGTCGTCCTTGAACGTCTCGTAGGTCAATCCCGACGCAAACCCCTAGGCCATGGCGATGTTGTGCCCGATATCGATCAGCCACCGGCGAGTCGCTTCGGGTTCAGAATGCATAGATGGCATCGGCGGTTGCAGCAGGCCGGACATACGACTTCAGGCCCTCGCGGTTCACGACATCGACCGGGCCGTCGAACAGGGCGGCTATATCTTCCTTCAGCTCGGCATAGCCCCAGACGCCAATCCGAGCTTGGGGGTCGATCTCGATCATGATGTCGGTGTCGCTGTCAGGGCGCGCGTCGCCGCGGGCGCGGGAGCCGAACAGCGCAGCGTGCGCCACGCCGCGCGCTTTCAACGCGGCCTCGTTCTCCCGCAAGCGGGCGATGATGTCCTGCCGATTCATGGATTGCTTATAGCACAGCGCCGCACTCGACGCAGCCTTACCTCCGCACGCTACACCACCCCCCCATGCGCATCGCCTCCATCCTCGTCGCCGGACGAGATTGAATCCCGTGGTCTGAGCGCGCGGGCGAGTAAGAATCCCTTACGCAGATAAGAATAAGGCGATGCACAAAAAACACACAGATGCCGGCCCAACCGGCCGCGAAAATCTGCGTGCATCGGCGCAATCGCCTTTTCTTATCTGTGTAAGGTCAACCAACCGTCCGCGCGGCCGAGCGAAACGAGGATCGTTCGGAATGCGTTCCTGCTGCCGCCCGGGGATATGCGGGCACGTCCCCTCCCCATCCGCCCCCTCCCACGCTAAACCACCCGCATGCGCATCGCCTCCATCCTCGTCGCCGCCGGCTCCGGCTCCCGCTTCGGGGCCGAGACTCCCAAGCAGTTCCTCCTGCTCGCCGGACAACCGGTGATCCGGCACGCGGCCAAAGCCCTGAAAACCCACGCAACCCTCCTCCAACCCGTCGGCGACGCCGCCGCCATCGACCCGGCGCTCGGCGACATCCCCCACCTCCCAACCGTCCCCGGCGGAGCCACAAGACAGGACAGCGTCCGCGCCGGCCTCGAAGCCCTCGAACCGCACCAGCCCGACATCGTCCTGGTGCACGACGCCGCCCGCCCACACATCCCCGCCGGCACCATCGAAGCCCTGCTGAAAGCGCTCGAGACCGCCGAGGGCGCCATCCCCGCCGTCCCGGTGGCCGACACGCTGAAGCACGTCACCAACGGCGTCATCCAAAAGACCGTCCCCCGCGACGGCCTTTTCCGCGCGCAAACACCGCAGGCGTTCCGCTTCCAGACACTGCTGAAAGCGCATCGCGCCGGGATCGAGGGCGCCACCGACGACGCCTCCCTCCTTGAAGCCGCTGGCATCCCCACCCAGATCGTTCCCGGCTCAGACGACAACATCAAACTGACCTACCCCGCGGACTTCACCCGCCTGGAAGCAATCATGACCCACCCGCTGTATCCCAGAACCGGCACCGGCTTCGACGTGCACGCGCTGACCGAAAACCGCCCGATGATCCTCTGCGGCGTCGCCATCCCGCACGACAAGGGCCTGGCGGGCCACTCGGACGCCGACGTGGGCATCCACGCGCTTTGCGACGCCATCTATGGCGCGCTGGCCGAAGGCGACATCGGCCGCCACTTCCCCCCCTCCGAGAACACCTGGAAAGACGCCGACTCCGCTCGGTTTCTGAAACACGCGGCCGAGCGGATCGCGGCGCGAGGCGGGCGATTGGCCAACGCCGACGTGACATTGATCTGCGAGCGCCCCAAAATTGCCCCCCACGCCGCCGCGATGATGATAAGGTTGGCGGACATTCTGGGTGTCGACGTAACCCGCATCTCGGTCAAAGCCACCACGACCGAGAAGCTCGGCTTCACCGGGCGCGGAGAAGGCATCGCCGCCCAGGCCGTCGCCACGGTTCTGCTGCCCGATTAAGGAAACCAAGCCATGCGCTTCGCCACCGTGTTCCTCGCCGGTCTGCTGGCCGCTTGCGTCAGCACCTCCGGCCCCTACCCGCCCGTGCCCGCCCCGCTCGCCGATGCTCGGCCTCTGCCCCCGGTGTCCGGGGAGGTTCTGTCCTGGCAACCCGGCCATTGGAACTGGGACGGGCGCGGCTACACCTGGGCCGCCGGCATGTACATCCCCGCCGCCGGCCATGGGCCGATCTGGGTGAAGGAATACTGGAACCTAACGAACGGCGTCTGGGAATGGCAGCCGGGGCACTGGTCCGGCTGACCCCCGACCCTGCGGCACCCCCGACCTTGCGGCACACCCGGCCTTGCGGCACCCCCGACCTTGCGGCACAGGGGGCCCCGGTGGTAGTCCCCGCCGCATTCTTCACATGCCATCCTCGCAGGGGCCCGCCGTATGACGTCCACGTTTGAAACGGTCGCCGGAATCATCGCCGAGACGTGCGACATCGACTCCGACATCATCAAACCAGAAAGCCACGCCATCAACGACCTGGGCATCGACAGCCTGGACTTTCTCGATGTCGCCTTCGCCATCGACAAGGCGTTCGGCATCAAGATGCCGCTGGAGCAGTGGACCCAGGAAGTCAACGACGGCAAGGCGCAGACCGACGAGTATTTCGTGCTCGGCAACCTGTGCCGCCATATCGACGCGCTGGTGGCGGCGAAAAAAGCCTAATCCCATGCGCCTCGAATACTTCCAGATGGTGGACCGGATTCTCGTCCATGACCCGGACGCCCGCACCATCCGGATGGAAGGCGACGTCCCCGACCAAAGCCCCATTTTCGAGGGCCATTTCCCCGGCTACCCGATCCTGCCCGGCGTGCTGATGATCGAAACCATCGCCCAGGCCGGCGGCTGGCTGGTCCTGATGCACCTGCGCTTCGCCGCGATGCCGTTCCTGTTGCAGGTGGAGAAAGCGAAAATGCGCAGCTTCGTCTCCCCCGGCCAGCGACTGGAAACCGAGGCGCGCCTGATCCACGACGGATCGGGGTACGCGGTGATCGAGGGCAGCATTGCCTCGAACGGCAAGAAGGTTTGCGACGCCGAAATCCGCTATCGCGTCGTGCCCTTCCCCAGCGACATACTTCGGGAAACGATGTTCGAAACGGCGCGCCGCATCGGCGTGGCCGAGGAATTTTTCATCAATGCATGACCGCGACGCCGTCATCACCGGGATCGGCCTGATTTCCTGCCTGGGTGAGGGCGTGGACGCCCACTGGGACGCGCTCAACGCATTCCAGCCGGTTGTGGACACGGCCAGCTTCCCCGGCTTCCCCATCCACCCGATGGCGCACATCGCGCTGGACAAGCATATATCCAAGCGCGAACAGCGCCAGATGGAGCCCTGGCAACGCTACGGGACCTACGCCGCCGGCGCCGCGCTGGATCACGCGGGCATCCAGGGCAACACCGAACTGCTGAGCCGGATGCACATGATCGTGGCGGCGGGCGGGGGGGAGCGCGATTACGCCGCCGATGAGGCCATCATGTCCGGCCTCCCCAAAGCCCCCGATCCCGACGCCTATCTGAACGAGCATCTGCTCAGCGACCTCCGCCCGACTTTGTTCCTGGCGCAGCTGTCCAACCTGCTGGCGGGCAATATCTCGCTGGTGCATGGCGTGACCGGCTCGTCGCGGACGTTCATGGGGGAGGAAGCGGCCGGCGCCGACGCCATCCGCATCGCCTGCGCCCGCATCGCCGCCGGTCAGGGCGATTTTTTCCTCGTCGGCGGCTCCCACAACGCGCATCGCGCCGACACGATTATGCTGTACGAGATGGGGCGCATCCTCCGTAAGAACAGTTTCGCGGGAGTTTGGGAACGCCAAAAAGACGGGGGCGGGATGATCCTGTCGTCCCTCGGCTGCTTCCTGGTCATCGAAAGCCGCGCCCATGCGCAAGCGCGCGGCGCGACCATGCTGGCGCGCATCGCCGCGATCGCGACCGACCGCAAGCAGATCGTCCCGTTGCCCGGCCCGTTCGATGCCGCGATCTCCGGCGCATCCGGCGTCGCCGCGCCGACCGCCGCCGAAAAGACGTTCCTGGACACGCTGGGCGTCCCCGTGCGCGCCGCTGGCAACGCGTTCGGTCACAGTATGGAGCCGTCCTTCATCGCAAATATCGCGCTGGCGGCCATTTCGGTGTCGAAAGGCAAGTTGTTCCCACCGACCGAAGCCGCTGAACAGCCGATGGACGCGCCGCTGCAGGATGTGCTCGTGACCTCCTGGGGCCACTGGCGCGGTGAGGCGCTGGCCCACGTGACGGCGGCATAGGTGAAAAAGCGATGAACGATACCGACCATCTGGGCCGCCCCGTCGTTGTCGTGACCGGCATCGGCGTGATCACGTCCCTCGGCCAGGGCGTGGAGGCCAACTGGAAAGCCCTCACGTCGGGCGTGTCGGGGATCAAGCGCATCACCCGGTTCCCCGTGACCAATATGAAAACGACCATCGCCGGCACGGTGGATTTTATCCATGTCGATGAGATGTCCGCCCCCGCCTTGTCGGAGCGCATGGCGGAGCTGGTGATCCAAGAGGCCCTCGCCGAGGCAGGCATCGGCGAGGGCGGAAAATTTCCGGGACCGCTGTTCCTGGCACTGCCCCCGGTCGAAGTCGAATGGCCGCAACGGCTGATGCTGGCCAAGGAATCCGGCGCCAACGAGACCGTGGTCTACGGCGACCTCCTGCGAGCCGCCGGCACCGGCGGCCATGTCCGGCACTACGAACGTTTCCTGTTCGGCTCGGTCGGAGAAAACCTCGCCGAACGCTTCGGCACCAAAGGCTCCCCCATCGCGACCTCCACGGCCTGTGCGTCGGGCGGTACAGCGATCCAGCTTGGCGTCGAGGCGATCCGGCGGGGCGAGGCCGACACGGCTTTGGTGGTGGGCACCGATGCTTCGGTGAACCCGGAAAGCCTGATCCGTTTCTCCCTGCTGTCGGCGCTGTCCACCCGCAATGAGGACCCGGCGAAAGCGTCGCGCCCGTTCTCCAAAGATCGGGACGGCTTCATCATGTCCGAAGGCGCCGGCGCATTGGTGCTGGAAAGCCTGGCGCATGCCCGAGCACGGGGGGCGTCCATCATTGGGGTTGTAGAGGGCTGTGGGGAGGCCGCGGACGGCTTCCACCGCACCCGATCCTCACCCGACGGCAAACCCATCATCGCCTGCATGCGCGATGCGCTTGCGGATGCAGGCCTGTCCCCGGATCAGGTCGGCTACATCAACGCCCACGGCACCAGCACGCCCGAGAACGACAAGATGGAGTGGATTGGCGTCACCGCCGTGTTCGGCGAGCGCGCGTCGTCAATCCCCATCTCCTCCAACAAGTCGATGATCGGCCATACGCTCACCGCCGCCGGTGCGATCGAGGCCATTTTCACCCTGTTGGCGCTGAACCGCGGCGTCCTGCCGCCCACCATCAACTACGACACCCCCGACCCCGCGGTACCGGTCGATTGCGTGCCCAACGTGGCCCGTCCGGCCAAGGTGGCGCATGCGATTTCGAACTCGTTCGGCTTCGGTGGGCAGAACGTGTGCGTGGCGATCGGGGCGGCGCCGTGAATCAACCCCGCGCGCTGGTGATTGGCGGGCGGCGCGGCATTGGGGCGGCAGTGGTTGAAACGCTCGCTGCGAAGGGGTTCGCGGTCACCTACACCTACCGCACCGATGCCGGCCCGTTCGACGCCGCCATCGTGGGCCTGCAACTCGACCTGGCCGACCGCGCCGCCGTGGACGCCTTCGCCACCGCGCAGGAAGACGCGCCGGCCTGGGACGCGCTGGTGCACGTCGGCGGCACGACTTACGACTCGTTGGCCGCCACCATGGACCAGGACAAGGCCGAGGCGGTCATGCAGGTGAATTTTTTCGCGTTTGTCCGCATCGGCCGCGCTGTCGTCCGGCCGATGATGCGGGCACGGGCCGGTCGGATCGTGGCGATCGGGTCGGTGATCGGGCAGCTTGCCAGCCAGGGCAACGCCGCCTACGCCGCGTCGAAAGCCGCGCTGCTGGCCTACGTGAAATCCCTGGCCATCGAGAGCGCCCGGCGCGGCGTCACCGTCAACTACGTCGCCCCCGGCTTCGTCGATACCGACATGATGGCGCCCTTCGCCGACTACCGGAAGCCGACCGAGGGCCGCATCCCCGCCGGCCGCTTCGCCAAACCGCGGGAAATCGCGGACGTCGTCGCTTTCCTCGCCAGCCCTGAAGCCAGCTACGTCAATGGGGCGTATATTCCGGTGGATGGCGGCCTGACCGCCTCGGCCGGAATACCTCGGAGTTAACCCCATGGACATGATCGACGCCTTCTGGGCCGCCCGCCAGCGCGGCGAGTTTTTCCCCGCTGCCTACTTCGACAAACTGACGGTGGAACGGGCCTACGACATCCAACTCGCTTTGATCGACCGCCGCGTCGCCGCCGGTGAAAAGCACATCGGCTGGAAGGTCGGCCTGACCTCCGCCGCCATCCAGCAGCAGTTTGGGTTCCATGAGCCGGTGTTCGGCTGCATTCTGGAAACCGTTCCGTCCGGCCATATCTTTGCCCCCGCCGACCTGATCC
The DNA here is from genome assembly GCA_025352375.1 of Acetobacteraceae bacterium. Taxonomy (GTDB): domain Bacteria; phylum Pseudomonadota; class Alphaproteobacteria; order Acetobacterales; family Acetobacteraceae; genus Rhodopila. Next base: position 7,370 of record JANXTL010000024.1, read on the forward strand.
AACCGGGCTTCGAAAATGAGCTTTGCATGCGCATCGGGCGCGACCTGCCCGCGTCCATCACGCTGGACCAGGCGCGGGCTGCCGTGGATGTGGTCTACCCCTCGCTGGAAATCATCGAAACGCGCGGCCCCTTCACCGCGCAGATCGCGCTGGCGCTTGCCGATAACGCCCAACAGAAGACGGTGATCCGGGGCGCCCCGGTCGCCCTCCCCGCGGATCTGGAAACCATCGAGGCGGTGGTGACCGTCAACGGCCAGGAAGCCGGCCGTGGCTTCGGCAGCGCGGTGCTGGGCAACCCGTTGCACTCCGTCGTCTGGTTGGCGAAGAAGCTGGCCGAACGCGGGCGGCACATACGTGCAGGCGACATCGTCATGACCGGGTCTTTCACCCGCCAGTTCCCCATCGCACCCGGCGACCGGGTGCATGTCGGCTTCTCGGGCATCGGGGATGTGGAAACGTCGATGACGGTGTAAGACGCGCCGCATGCGCTCCCTACAACTGATCGCCGACCGCGAACTGGCCCTGTCCGAAGTCGAGCCCCCTCCCGCGCCCGCCGGCGGGGAGGTGCAGCTCCGCATCCGCTTCGTCGGACTGAACCACATCGACGTCTGGGGTCTGCGGGGCATGGCCTTCGCCAAGCGGCTTTACCCGCTCGCGGTGGGCGCCGAAGCCGCCGGCGAGGTGCTTGCGGTCGGCGCGGGCGTCAGCAACGTGGCCGTCGGCGATCGGGTGGTACCCTTTTCCGCGCTAACGTGCGGCGTGTGCAAAGCCTGCAAGCGCGGGCGGGACAATCTGTGCGAGAACGTGGCCGGCGTGCGCGGCTTCCATGTCGACGGTTTCGCCCAGGACATTACCAACCACCCTGCCCGACTGGTCGTGAAAATCCCGGACGGTGTCGCCATGGAAGACGCGGCCTGCATGGCGGTGGCCTACTCCACCGTCGAACACATGCTGTTCGACAATGCCCAGCTCGAACCTGGGGAAACCGTGCTGGTCCATGCCGGTGGCTCCGGCATTGGCACGATCGCGGTGAAGATCGCCAAATCCCTGGGCTGTACTGTCATCTCCACCGCCGGTTCCGACGAAAAATGTGCCCGTGTTAAAGAACTTGGCGCCGATCACGTCATCAATTACCGCACCGAACGGTTCGAGGGTGTTGTGCGGAAATTGACCGGCAAGAAGGGCGTGGACGTGGTGTTCGAGCATGTCGGCGCCGACACATGGCAGGGATCGTTGCTGTCGATGAAACGAGGTGGCCGCTTGGTGACCTGTGGCGCCACATCCGGCCCTTCGGGGTCGATCAATTTGATGCAGTTGTTCCAGCAGCAGTACAGAATAACCGGCTCGTTCGGTTCGCCGATCTCGGCGTCGGTTCGCGGCCTGGACCGGATCGCATCCGGCGTGCGGCCGGTGATCGATACGATCTACCGGCTGGACGAATTTCAGGCAGGTGTGAAACGATTGGAGAGCCGAGACGTCTTCGGCAAAATTCTTGTCGCTCTTTAGACTTCCGCTCGGCACGCGCCTGCTGCTCAACCTTTACACCGACCGTGTCCTCGGCCGGGTGGTAAAGGGGATATTCTGGCTGCTGCGGCAAACAAACCCCAATCTCAGCTCCAATTTCTGCGGCTGGGTGACGCGGAACGTTGGCTCATGGCTGCCAACCCACCGGATCGGGCAGGAAAACCTCCGTGCCGCCTTCCCCGACAAGGATGCCGCCTGGATCGAAAAGACGTTGCGGGAATCATGGGACAATCTTGGACGGGTCGTCGGCGAATACGTGCACATGGCAAGCATCTGGGACTACGATGTCGCCGCCCCCAACAATGGGCGCATCGTCACAGACGCCGCCCCGATGTTCGAGCTACTGCAAGACGACGGCAAGCCCGCTTTGTGTTTCGCCGCCCACCTCGCGAACTGGGAGCTGCCGGCGATCGCGGCGGCGGCGCACGGCCTCCCCTCCGCCGTCGTCTACCGCATGCCCAACAACAAGGCCGTTGCTCGGGAAATCTCCCGTATTCGCGCGCCGTTAATGGGGCGCCTGATCCGAACGCGCGCGCAGGCGGCACTGGAAATGGCAGCGGCGCTGGATCGGGGCGAGCACCTGGGCATGCTGGTCGATCAGCATTTCTCGCGCGGCGTGGACGTCACATTTTTCGGCCGGCGCTGCAAGGCCAACCCCACGATTGCGCGCCTGGCGCGCCGCTACGACTGCCCGGTGGTGGGGGTGCGGGTGATCCGGCTGCCAAACCACCGCTTCCACATCTCCGCCGAGGGCCCCTTCGACCTGCCACGCGATGCGTCGGGCCAGATCGACGTGCCGGCCGCCACGCAGGCGATCATGGACGTGGTGGAGCGCTGGGTGCGGGAAAACCCGGGGCAGTACCTATGGTTTCACCGCCGCTGGCGCGGTTGATACCGAGCCGGCTGGTTCTCTCTGTAGCCGGATTGCCCCGGCGGCCAGCTCTGACCCGCCCCGGCGGGGCGGGCGAGCCGTTTCGGCGTCAGATGCCCGCCGGCTTGTCGCAAACCACCGTGCCGAACTTCGCCGGCACCGAGATTTCGAGAATATCCATCTGGTCCGAAGTCGCGGTTTCGTTGTGACGCATGCCGCCGGGGATCATCATGGAATCGCCCTGACCGAGGCGGACCTTACGGCCGTCCTCGAATTCCAGGTCCACCCAGCCCTTCAACATGTAAATGAATTGCTGCTCGCACACATGGTAGTGCCAGCCGGTTTCTTTGCTGAGGCCTTGCGAGGCCTCGGTCACCTGGGCGCGCATGCGGCCGTTGGTCGCTTCGGTCACGCCGAGTTCGCGGTATTTGAAAAACTCGCGCCGGCCGGCGACGTACACCGGGTCGGCAGCGGTGGCGATCGCGAGGCTCTGCGGCTTCTCAGTGCTGACGGCGTCGTTCATGGGGGCGTTCCTCCTGGATATTAACCGGGGCCACCGTAATACCGATGACAGCGTTACCGCAACCGGCGAGGCTTCTCGATATCGGGCAAGAACGCCGTCAGTAGCCCGATGACCGGCAGGAACGAAACGGCCTGATAGACGGTTTCGATGCTCGTCCAGTCGGCGATTCGGCCCAACGCGGCGGCGCCCAGCCCGCCCAACCCGAAGGAGAACCCGAACACCATCCCCGCCACCGTGCCGACCCGGCCCGGCATCAGCTCCTGCGCGTAGACCAGGATGGCGGTGAAAGCCGACGCCAGGATCAGGCCGATGATAACGGACAAAATACCGGTCCAGGCCAATCCGGCGTACGGCAGCATCAGCGCGAACGGAAATGCTCCAAGGATGGAGAACCAGATCACCGGCTTGCGCCCGAACCGGTCCCCGATCGGCCCGCCGGCAAAGGTGCCGATCGCAACGGCACCCAGGAACGCGAACAAATGGAACTGCGCGTTCTGCACCGTCAGATGGAATTTCTCGATCAAATAGAACGTGTAGTACGAGCTCAGGCTCGATGTGTAGACGTTCTTCGAAAACAGCAGCACCAGCAGGACACACAGCGCCACGATCACGGTCTTGCGCGGCAGCGCCGAAGCGGCCGGCACCGGGGCACGCTTGCCGCGCCGAGCCGCCATGGCGGGGTGGCGGCTGTACCAAAGGCTGACATTGGCCAGCAGCAACATCGCCAGCAACGCGGCGGCCGAGAACCAGGCGATGCTGGCCTGCCCCCGCGGCACCACGATGAACGCGGCCAGCAGCGGTCCAATGGCGGATCCGCTCGATCCGCCGAGCTGAAAGAGCGACTGGGCAAAGCCGTACCGGCCACCGGACGCCATGCGCGCCACGCGCGATGCCTCGGGGTGGAACACCGAAGATCCCACACCGACCAGCGCCGCGGACAACAGGATCATCGGATAGGAATCCGACACCGACAGCATCAGCAGCCCGGCCAATGAGCAGCACATGGCCACCGGCAACGAAAACGGCTGCGGGTGGCGATCGGTAACCATGCCTACCACCGGTTGTAGCATCGAGGCAGTCATCTGAAACGCGAGAGTGATCATGCCAATTTGCCCGAAATCGAGCGTGTAGGCGTCCTTCAGGATCGGGTAGATCGCCGGCACCAGCGACTGGTTCATATCGTTTAGCAGGTGACAGACGCTGAGCGAGATCAGAATCGCAAAAGTCGTGTTAGTATCGGCCACCGGCCGAACCAAAGGCACGGCGGTGGCGGTCGCGGTATTTTCACTCAACGTCGTATCCCCCTGCGGTCGCCGGCATTATGCCGGAACGCCGGGAGGCAGACCTATGCGTTGCGCGCGTGTCTGGTAACACGACTGTCGCATTTGTGATGCGCAATCTGCTAAAAGTTGCCGTAATTGGTGGCCAACCTCACAGGTGGTGATGGCTGACGACCGATACGTGAATGTGCGTTGGGTAACCGGACTCTCCGGCGTCTCGACCACCGCTGGAGAACCTGGATGCCGACGACCCGGAAAGCCCATTACAGCGGGCGCGCTTACGCTATTCCCGTGGGGTTGATCCTCGGCTTGCTTGTTGCGTACTGGTTATTGACCGACTGGCACTCGGTGCCGCGCCTGATTTCGTCGGCGCTCGCGTCCTTCGGATAATATTTTATCCAGGCAGCAGATCGGCGGCAGCGACAATCCGCCAAGCCGCGTCGCGCACCAGCAATGCCGCACCCTGTTTAGCCGGCACCGGCGCCAGCGCGATCGGGCCGTTGGCCAGCGTGACCTCCCGGACGTCCCGCACAATCCGATACTCCTTCAACTTTCGGCCGGCATTCTCCCCGGCCGCGACCGATGTCGTGTTATCCGGGTCGTAGATCGCCAATAACGCCGAGGCCCCGGCGGGCCATGCTGGCGCCAAAGCCTCCAGACCGGTCGCGGTGCGGCGCAAGGTTACCGCCATCGGCGCCGGCGTTGCCGCCATCGCCTCCGTCACCGCTCGTTTGTCGGAGCCGACGACAATCCGAACGCCGTTCACGACGAGAGCCGGTGTGTAGACCTCATCATGCAAATGGCGGGCGTAGTCCCGCTGCCGGTCGGTCGATTGCCGGCTGGCGTAGGGATCTTTCCAGCCGAGATTGTTCCAATAATCGACGTGCCACGCCAAGGCGATCACGCCCGGCCGCTTGGCAAGTTCCCCTAAATACGCGTCGGCCGGCGGGCAGGACGAACACCCCTGCGATGTAAACAGCTCCACCACCGCCAGCCCCCCGGCCGCTCGGGCCGTAAGAGGTAGGGTCAATCCCGCGATAAGAATCGAACGCCGCCGCATGGTCCGGTCTCCTGGTTGCTTAACACTGGGACTCGCGCCGAGCGGCGGCGTTACAGGGTCAGGCGTACCGCTGCACGTGAGCAGCAAAGCGATCCATCCAGGTTTGCAGGAAGCCGCGGCTGGCTTCGCCGATGTTGCCGTCGGCGTCGAAGAATCCCTCCTTTGCCTGCAAAAACGCCTCCGGTTGGCCCAGCGCCGGCACGTCGAGATAGGCCAGGATGTTGCGTAGATGCTGCTGCGCCATCGACGTACCCATGGCACCGACGGAGATGCCCAGGATGCCCGCCGGCTTGCCGGCCCATGAATTCTTGCCATATGGGCGGGATCCATGGTCCAGCGCGTTTTTCAGCACGCCGGGGATCGAGCGGTTGTATTCCGGGGTCACGAACAGCAGGCCTTGCGCATCGGCGATCTCGGCCTTCAATCGCAGCACGGACGGTGCCTGGTTCGCGTCCTCATCCTGGTTATAGAGCGGCAGGTCGCCGATCTCGACAAACTGAAAGCTGAACGCCGGGGCCAGACGGGTCAATGCCGTGGCCAATTTATGGTTCAACGAATCCTTGCGAAGGCTGCCGACGATGACGGCGATTTTGACTTGGGACATGGCTGGAACTCCTGGGGGTGGTTTAGCGAAACGCGTAGGCGTCCATGCGCAGCACGCCATAGGTCGTGCTGCGATGCAGATTTTCAGCCCGAGCATCGGGACCGCCGGCGCCCAGGGCGACGAACAAGGGCAACAGATGCTCCTCGGTCGGGTGCTCCTCAGCCGCGAATGGCGCCTTGTTACGGTAGGTGAGCAAATCGCAACGCCGGCTTTCCAGCACCGCCTTGTCCATCCACCCACTGAACGCCGCGATGTCGGGCGTTTCCGGCGCATCGACCGCCTGGCCGCGGAAGCGGCGCAGATCGTGGGTCCAACTGCCGGAGCCGACGATCAGCACGCCCGCATCCCGCAGCGGCCGCAAAGCCGCCCCCACCTGGGCGTGATGCGCGGGCCCGAGGCCGCGTTGCAGCGAGATCTGCGCGACCGGAATGTCGGCATCCGGCCACGCCATGAGCAGCGGGACCCAAGCGCCATGGTCCAGCCCACGCTCGCGATCCGTGCGGCACGGCAAACCCGCGGCGCACAGCAGATCGGACACGCGTTCGGCCAGCGTCGGATCGCCCGGCGGATTGTATCGCAGATCGAACAGCGCCCGCGGAAAGCCAGCGAAGTCGTGGATGGTGGCGTTGACGGCTGGGGCGCTCACCGTCGGCTCCGCCGTTTCCCAGTGCGCCGAGGCCACCAGGATCGCAGACGGTTTTCCGAAGTGCCCGTCGATCCAGGGACCCAGGCCGGCGAGGAAATCGCCCGCCTCGGTCTTCATCAATGGCAACATCGGCGAGCCGTGACTGAGAAAGAGGGTTGGTTGCCTCGCGGACATCGTCCGAAACTCCATCGGGTTGACGGTCGTCAGATGAGCCTTTTTATCTTTGCATGACATTCCCAATCATCGCATGATCGATGTGCGAAAACGCATGGCCCGAACGATGCTCCCCTGGGACGATCTGCAAACCTTCCTGTCAATCGCCCGCCATGGCACCTTATCGGCGGCGGCTCGGGCTTTGGGCGTGCAGCAATCGACGATGGGCCGGCGATTGATGGGTCTGGAGGAACGCGCCGGCGCCAGGCTGCTGGCCAAAACCCCCAGCGGCTTCGTCATGACCCCGGCCGGCGAGGCCATCCTGGGCCACGTCGAGCGCATCGAGGCCGAGACACTGGCGATCAAGCACCGCATCAGCGGGCGCGACATCCGGCTGGAGGGCACCGTGCGCATCAGTACCGTCGAGATCCTGGCAGTGGACGTTCTCACCCCGGCGTTCGCGAGGCTACAGCGTGAACACCCCGGCATCGTGCTGGAGGTCTCGGCGGAAGCGCGCAGCGTCAGCCTGACCAGGCGAGAGGCCGATATCGCGCTACGGCTGGTGCGGCTGACGCAGAACGAGCTTGCTGTGCGCCGGGTCGGCGCGATCGGGTTCGGGGTTTACGCGTCGGAGGCGTATTTGGAGCGGCGCGGCCAGCCCGATTTCCTGACCGGAGCGCCCGGCCACACGACGGTTTTGAACCCGGTAGAGGAGATGGGATTGCCGGAAATGGTCTGGTTCGCCGGGTTGACCCACCAGACGGTTCCCGCGATTCGACACAACAGCCGTTACGGACAACGCGCCGCGGCGGAGGCCGGCATGGGCCTCGCGGTTCTCTCGCGTTTTATGGGCGATAGTTCTCGGTTGGTAAGGCTGGCGCCCGCTCTGGCGCCACCGGCCCGGGACGTGTTCCTGGGTGTGCACAACGACATCCGCCACACGCCGCGCATCCGGGCCGTTACCGACGCCATCGCAGCCTCGATGCGGGCGGAAGCCAGACGATTGGCACCCGCGTAAACCGAGCGTGCCGACATCACACAAGCTCGTGTCGATGCCGTTCGGCGGGCCTGACATGCCGAAAGACGGCACCTTGGGGCGGTGCCGACAGCGAAAGACTCCCTATCGCCGCCCCGACCGTGGTAGTTGGCAAACATGGAACGACCCACGGGGAGCGTCGGGGTGATTTCAAAGGCAATTCGCATCGGACTGCTCGCGGGCGCGCTGGCCGGTGAGGCGGCATTCGGGGGGCCGGCGTTCGGTCAGACGCCCGCCGATACCGTCACCCGTGCTGCCCCCACACCGCGGCCGGCGACGGCCGACACGATCACCCGCCATACGCTGGACCTTCCAGGCCGGACCTTGAAATTCACCGCCACCGCCGGCGTCGTCCGGTTGCAGACCGACAAAGGCGCACCGCGAGCCGACATCCACTTTATCGCGTTCCAGATGGACGACGCCGATCCGCGCACGCGCAAGGTGACCTTCGCGATGAACGGCGGGCCGGGCTTCGCCTCGGGATGGCTGAACGTCGGCGCGGTGGGGCCCTGGCGCATCCCGTTCGCCGGCGGGCCGTCCGCCTCCCCCGCGTTGCTGCCGAACGCCGAGACGTGGCTGGATTTCACCGATCTCGTGTTCATCGACCCGGCGGACACCGGGTTCTCCCGCATTCTCGCGACCGACGAGGCGGTCCAAAAGCAGTTTTTCTCCGTTGAGGGCGACATCCGTTCGCTTGCCGAGGCGATCCGGCTTTGGCTCGACCATGCGCAGCGAAATGTCTCACCGAAATATCTGCTGGGGGAGAGCTATGGCGGGTTTCGGGGACCGCGTTTGGCGCGTGCGCTGGCGGCGGACCAGGGGACGGGATTGTCCGCTCTGGTGCTCGTCTCGCCCGTGCTCGATTTCGGTGGGCGCAGCATGGTGTTCGACCCGTTCTCGTACGCCATGCGGCTCCCCTCGATGACCGCGTCGGCGCGTCGGGTGACGACACGCGCCGACCTGACGGAGGTGGAACGCTACGCCGCGTCCGAATTCCTGGTCGACGCCACCGCCGGCGAACGCGATCCCGCCGCGATCGACCGCCGCTCGGCGCGTGTGGCGGGGTTCCTTGGGTTGGCACCGGCGGTGGTCGCGCGATACCGGGGTCTGATCGACAATCGGGTTTTCGCTCATGAGCTGAACCGCGCGTCCGGTCGGGTGACCAGCCTGTACGACGCCACAGTCACGATCCCCGACCCATCTCCCGGGCAAGCCATGAGCGATTACCCCGACCCGGTGCTGGACGGGCTACAGGCGCCGGTCGCCAGCGCGATGGTAACCCTGTACGACACCAAATTGAATGTGCGGCAGGATGGGACATACCGCCTGCAAAGCCCTTCGGCCTTCCACCAGTGGGATTGGGGGCGCGGCATGCAGAACCAGGCACAATCGTTGATCCGGATGCGGCAGGCGCTGGCGCTGGATGCTCACCTACACGTGCTGATCGCGCATGGGCTGTACGACCTGGTGACGCCCTATTTCGGCACCCAGATACTGCTTGACCAAATCCCGGCGAGTAGCGGCGGGGACCGCGTGCGACTGGTCACCTATCCCGGCGGGCACATGTTCTACAGTCAGGACGCCTCCCGCGCCGCGTTCAGGGCGGACGCCCAGAAGCTGTTCGAAACGGAGTGACGGCCGCTATTTCCCGGTCCATCGGGTGAAGGATAGGTCCATCGACCCTTGTTCTCGAATGCCGGCGAAGCGGGCCGCCAACGACCGTCACGATCTGGGGGACATATCCTTGGCATCTGCCTCATCTGTGGATCGAATTCTTATTCGACTCGCTCGCCGGTCAAAATCCAAGCTTCACCCGATTGGCGTGCCGCTATTTCTTAAACCACTCCAGAGGCACCGCCCCGCCCATCGTCGCATAGCCCGCCCGGTTCGGATGCAACCCGTCGCCGGGGCCACCGATGGAGGATCCGGGCTTGAACGCGGGAAGTAGCGCCCCGGTGGCGGGATCGATCGTCACCGCATCGAAATCGGCCACACCGTCGAAGATTTTCTCCGACTTGAACCAGGCGTTCAGCGCCTTGCGTTTGGCGTCGACCTCGGCCCTGCCGTGGGTCGGCGTGCTGCCCAACGCGGTGGTCAGCGTCGCCACATAGATTTTCACCCCGGGGATGTTCTTCCGCAGGTGCGCTACACCGTCGCGGTAGCCCTGCATCAACGCCTCCACCGTTGCCTCCGCGGAGCCGAAATCGTTGATCCCCTCCAGCCATACGACCGCCCCCACGCCCGGCAGGCCGACGATATCGCGGTCCAAGCGGCTGATGGCGGACGGCCCGCCGGGGATTGCATCGGTCGCCGTGTACGCCGCCGGCCCTACCACCCGATTGCCGCCTATACCCTGGTTCACCACGCTGAACCGGTTGCCATAGGCCGCATGCAAGCGGCGGGCGAACACGTCCGGCCAGCGGTCGTCGCCGTTGATGGTCGAGGCCGTCCCGTCGGTGATAGAATCGCCAAACGCAATGATCGCTTTCGTCCCTGGGGCGCCGGTCATCATCACCGCGTCGAGGAAAAACCACGACGTCGTGGAATAGGGAAACGCAGCCTCGGTTTCTTCGTCGGAATGCGGGGCGCCGGGCGGCGCCAGATAGGAGGTCTGCAGGCCCTTCGCGTGCCAGGTCATCGGCCCGCTCGCGCCGGCAACGTGGAAGCTGATCGCCAGTTTGCGGCCAACGAGCATGGGATCGGCCGGGTCCTTGACGAAGGTCAGAACAACCGTATCGCTCAGCACCGATCCACCGGGGGGCACGGTCACGGTGGTTCGCCCGTTGAAACTTACGAGGCGATTGCTATCGGGCAGCAGCGCCGCCCCGGAAGTTTGCAGCCCCAGACGGGCGTGGGAGAACGTCACGGGCTTGGTGCCGAAAACGTTCGACAGACGAAATCGGGCTTCCTTGCCCCAGATATCCGGCCGAACGATCATCCGGAAACTCTGATCGGTCGCGCCCTGTTGGGGATTCGGAAAGACGAATTGCAACTCCGGCTGCGCGGTGGCGTTGCCGGTGGGGTACGGGCCCTGAACGGAGCCTGTCCAACAGACGATCCAGTTCCGGTAGTCCGCGGCCATGGCTTGAGTACCTCCGATGAACGTCAGGCTCATTACGAGCAGTGTCAGAATGGGCCGCGGCATCGGACGCTCCAATTTGTTTCAACGGACTCGTGCATACCGTAATATATCCGGGTGTGTCATCAGTACCGCCATTTGCGCGGTGGGGCGGCCGCCAGCACGGTGGGTCGCCCGAACAACCAACCCTGGCCGTAGCGGACGCCCAATTGCCGCATCAATGCGGCCTCGGCTTCGGTTTCGACCATCTCCGCAATTGTATCCGCGCCGGTCGAGGTCGCCAGTTCGCGCATCGACTGCACGAACGCGCGCCCTTTCGCGCTGCGTCCGGCCGCCTGCACGTAGGCGCCGTCGATTTTCACCATGTCCACCCGCAGGTCGCGCAAATAGCGAAACGATGCGCTCCCGGCGCCGAAATCGTCCAGGCAAACCGGCGCCCCCACGGCGCGCAGACGGGCAATCCGAGCGGCCGCCGCGGGCAGATCGTCGATCTCGGCGGTTTCTGTCAGTTCGACCAGCAATCGTCCGGGCAGAACACCGGCAGCCGCGTCGATCAGTTGGTCGGCGAAACCGGGATCGGCGATCGACAAGCCGGACACGTTGACCGCCACCGATACACCGGCCTCCGCGATCACCCCCAACGCACGCCGCAGCACCGCTCGGTCCAACGCCACTGCGAGTCCGACCGCCTCCACCATGGTGACGAACTCCTGCGGGCTGGAGGCGGGGTTTTCGGCGCTGCCTTCAGGCCGCAGCAGCGCTTCGTAGTGATGGATGGTTCGGTCGGATAAGGCGACGACGGGTTGGTACAGCAAAGCGAATTTGCCGCCTTCGATGATGCCCGCCAGCGCGCGCTTGTGGTGGTTGGCCTGCTCGATGATGCCGCTCAAGCCGCCGGTGAGGCCGGTCGCGTCGCTACCGGTGGCCCCGAAGCGGGAGAGCACGATACGGAGCGCCTGTACCGATTCGGTCAGCGTCAAACCGCCGGCATCCAGGTCGAGCTGGCTGCCGGTCACGCTGGCCCGGCCGCTGGGGGCGAAGCCGGCGACCAGATCGCGCAGCGCATCGCCGAGGCGGACCAAATCGGTGCCCACGGGGCCCAGGACACCGAACCGCCCGTCGGCGACTTCTCCCACCACCATGGCGTCTGTGTTGTCGTCCCCGGCCAGCCGGCCGATCTCGCGCAGCAATGTGTCGCGGTGGGCGTCGTCCAGGCCCGCGGTGGTCTGCTGCCAATCGCTGACTGCCAGCAGACCCAGAACGGCCGGTTGCCCACCCCGCACCCAATTCTCGGCTTCGATCCCGAAATCCTTGCGCTGCTTCAGCTCCGGCTCGAGCGGTTCGGGCGAACGCGCGATGGTGACGAAATGACGCTTGTTCGGGCCTTCCAACGTCAGGCCGGTCACGACACAGCGGGTTTGAACGGCATTCGCCAGGCGCAGAACCGCCGGCGTCATGCGGCCGCGCACGCCCGTGGCCAAGGTTTTCGCCAGGGTTTCCCGATCGCGCGGGGCAATCAGGTCGCTGATAGGCGCCCCGATCACCTGCTTCAGCGTTCGGTTCAGCAGCGGCCCGACCGCGCCGCCGGCCCAGCCGATAGTCCCGTCGGCTGCGGCATCGATCAACAGGTCGGCATTGGCGAAGGCGAAGGTCGCCAGGTCGGTCAGCCGGGTGATGTCCCGCACCACGGCCATGCATGCGGCCGCACTCACGCGTGTGACGGTCAATGAGAGTATGACCCGGCGGGGGCCGACATGGCCATCGATGCGGCTCTGGTCGACGATGAGGCCGGAGGCCCCACGGTGCGCCGCGACCGTCGCGGCAAGCTCCGGGCAAAGGTGGCGTAGCGCGAAATAGATGTTGTCGAGCGCCTGTTCCCCCAGCAGCGGCATCAGCAACTGCGTCGCCACGGCGTTGCGGAGAAAAATTGTGCCGTCGGGTGCGAAGGTCAGCACCCCCACCGGCATGAGGTGCACGATCTGCGAAAGATCCGCCTCGGTATGTGCTGCCACGATCCGCGCCTTCCCTTGTTGCCCGGGGAAGGTTGTATCGGGTGGAGGTTAAGGAACCGTTAACGCGGAAGCGTTTTTCTACATGCCCAGCGCGCGGCGATAGACGTCTAGCATGGTCTCCTGTTCCTCGACCTCGGCCGCTTCCTGCTTGCGGACGCGAATGAGTTGGCGGAGCACTTTGACGTCGAACCCGGCGGATTTCGCCTCGGCGTAGATGTCTTTGATGTCGCTGCCGAGGGCTTTTTTCTCCTCCTCCAGGCGCTCGATCCGGTCGACGAGGCTGCGCAGCCGGTCGGCCGCGATACCGCCGGTCTCGGCTTGGTCCTTTTCGACGACGCTCAATGCCATGGGGGTCTCCTCCGCGCGTGAGCCGGGCGAGGTAGCCCCGGCCGGGGCGCGGGTCAACGGCGGGCGGGTCAACGGCGGGCGGGCATCGCGATGCGGCGGCCGGCGCCTTTCGGCAGTTCGGCTGGGGCGTATTGCCGCACCATCGCCGCCAGCGACGCCTCCAGCGCCGGGGGGCAGGCCGCGACTTTCCGCACGGTCATGTCGATGTGCAGCGCCATCAGCTCCTGCACCGCCGAACGTTCCCCGCTTTCGGTGTGGAACATCTCATGAAAATAGTGCACCCGCTTGCTGTCGGCACCCAGCAGCCAGGTGCGGATTTGCAAGCGGTCGCCCAGATGCACCTCCCGCTCGTAAACCGTGTGGGTTTCCGCCACGAACGATGAATGACCGGTGGCGGCACGATACGTGTTGCCGATGCCGATATCTTCGTAGAATTTGTCGGTGGCGAGGTCGAAGACCACCACGTAGTAGGCGAGGTTCATGTGCCCGTTGGAGTCGATCCACTCCGGCCGGACGACATCGTCGTAGGTTGTGATGAAGCTGCTCATTGTGCGGCGCACCTAGGGGAGGAACGTTGCCTCGGTCAAGGTGGTGCGCTTACGGTAGTGGGATAAGGCGGAGGGAACGCGGCCATGAAAGAGAACGCGATACGGCGGGCGGTGCGCGAGGGGCGGGCGGCGCTGGGCACTGGGCTGAAAGAATTCGCCTCGCGCGGGGTGCCGTGGATCATTGAGGCGTCCGGCTTCGACTATTGCGCCATCGACCACGAGCACGGGGCGTTCGACATGGAAACGATCGCCAATCTAGCGAGCTGGTTCCAGGCCACCAACGTCACCGCCATCGTGCGCATCCACAAGAATTTCGCGCATCTGATCCCCGGCATCCTGGACCAGGGCATCATGGGCATCCAGGTGTCCGAGATCGAAACCGCCGAGGAGGCTCGGGCCATCGTGCGCCTGGCGAAATATCCACCGATCGGGAACCGCGGCATTTCGGGACAGGGGCCGCACACGGGATACAAGTCGTACGGTCGCCGCCATGCGGAGGAGTACGCGCCGTGGGCAAACGAGAATATCATTCTTTGCCCGTCGATCGAGTCGCTCCAGGGGCTGGAGAACGTGGAAGCAATCGCGGCGGTCGAGGGGATCGACATGATCGCCTACGGGCACTCGGATCTGAGCGCTCAGTTGGGAGTGCATCTGGATTTGGAGCACCCTCGGTTTAAGGCGGCGATGCGGCGGATCGTGGAGGCTTGCAAGGCGCACGGCAAGCTGGCTCGGGGGTCGGCGGAGACCGAGGCACAGATCGAGGAATACTGGCAACTCGGGTGCCAGGTGTTGAACCTGCCGGGGAACGACGTGAGCACGTATCTCGATGGGATGAAGGCGCGCGCGGGACGGGCGCATGCGCGGCTGAAGGCGATCGGGGTGGGGGTGCCGTAGAGGGACTGGGCCAGGCTGCCAATCGATCGGATCGGATCGCCGCTACTCGCACCCGCAGGCTCGAGGCGAAGCATCTGCAAGAAATCGAGGCGAAGCATCTGCAAGAAATCGAGGGCAACCGCCTCGCCTATAGGGGAGCAAGTGCCTGTCGCTGCTGAATGGGTGACGATCCTTACGTTTATCCGGGAACAACGGTCCGCAAGAATAAACTCGGGCTCCGGTCGGCAACTGAACGCCGCCCGCAAGACGGTGCTGGGCTGAATCAGCGTTGAGTCGGCGAGGCGTCAGTGATAATCTCAATTTTGAGAAAGGATGCTCCCATGAACATTGAGTTGACCCCAAAGCAGGAGCGCATCCTCCATGACGCGCTACAGCAAGGCCGCTTCCAGTCCGTCGATGAGGCACTGGACGCAGCGTTGCGCTCACTGTCCACCCCCACGGATGCTGCTGTCACCAAGCCACGCTTAACACCTGTAGAAGCTGCCGCGCACATACGTGAACTGCGGAAAGGCAATATCCTTCCTGAGGGGACGACCATACGAGCGATGATCGAAGAAGGGCGCGCGTGAGCGCTTTCGTTCTCGACAATTCCGTTACCATGCGATGGTGCTTTGAGAATACGTCGAATGCGTACGCAGAAAACATCCTGCAACAACTGTCGTCCGGCGAGGTTGCTGTAGCACCCGTGTTATGGCGTTACGAAGTCGGCGCGGTGCTGGCAAAAGCTGAGCGTAACGGAAGCCATTCAGCCGCGCTATAGGCAGCAAGATAGGCCTCACGAGCGGCGACGTAATAAATTCCCATGCCCAGGATGGCGGTCGCGTCGGTCAGCCGCTCGCGCGACGCATCCAGCAAGCGCGCTGATTCGGGCGTCACAGATCGATCCCGTCCCGCCGAACCTCACGCATGAAGGCGGTTCGTTCGCGGTACGATCCGGCCGGAAACGGCTTAGCGGAGATGACTTCGCCGCTGTCCTCCAGGATATCGGTCGTGATCTCAGCCAGTGGATGCAATTCGGTCCAGAGGTCCCGATAGTCGTGCAGGAAGACCGCCACATCGTAATCCGAATCCGGCTGAAAGTCGCCTCGAGCGCGGGAACCGAACAGGACAGCGCGTTCCAGCCGCGGCCCATAATAGGCCCGCAGCCCAGCGGCGAGGCGGGGAAGGACGGGGTCGGCAAAAGCGGTCATCGGAAGCATCCGTTTCGGCCCTTTTTAGCACGATGTCCGGCGTTGTGTCCGTATCCTAGACCATGATCGTTTGAGGTCGCACGCGATCTCGGCGTTGGATCATGGTCTAAGCCTTTGTTTGAGAGGGTGATTCACGCCCGAGGTTGAAGTCAACCTCAGGCGATCACGCTCTAGCGGGGTCATCGCCTG
>JANXTL010000037.1 GCA_025352375.1 Acetobacteraceae bacterium
GTTTTGCCCGAGCGGTTGAGCAGCACGTAACTGTCGGCCAGTTCGAGCAGATGGCCGATCTCGGGCGGCGTCAGGCCCTCGATCGCCAGGAGATGTTTTTGTCGGTTGAACACGCCAATCCGTTGCCGCATGGGGGGCGCGACGTCAATTGGGGGGCGGACGTAAGCGATGGCCGGGCGATGGAATTCCCGCTAAAT
The DNA here is from genome assembly GCA_025352375.1 of Acetobacteraceae bacterium. Classification (GTDB taxonomy): domain Bacteria; phylum Pseudomonadota; class Alphaproteobacteria; order Acetobacterales; family Acetobacteraceae; genus Rhodopila. The sequence continues at coordinate 198 of JANXTL010000037.1, forward strand.
GAAACCTGTGAGATGGCGAACCTGTACCCGAGCGGGACTGGACTGCCGATGACCGTTTGGGTGAGCCCACGCGGCCGGACTCGCCATGATGCGCGCGTGAAGGTGTATGACTCCTGGTAACCGGATGGATACGACGAACTGCGCGGTGGTCGCGATTCGGCTGGAGCCTCAACTGCTTGAGACCAAGCTCGACACACGCGATTTCTCGGCGGTTACGGGTTGGATTGAGCAGGACCGGGATGTTCCGATTGGCTATCGGGACGGCGAGTTCAGCACCCTGAAATTCGTCACAAAACGAGAGCGCCTCACTCCGTCCGACTGACCTCCAAAACATGCTCGGCAATGGCCAGCGGGGCCGTCGCTGGAAGCCGGCCTTTGGTGTCCTGAACGCCTCCAAACGAAAGGCCGGCGTGGATACCTATTGAACGAGCGAGCGGGATAGGCTACTCCACGGATAGGAACGAAACGTACACATACCGGGCGGTTCACCACACTTTCCTGTAACCGCGTCCAGGGCGCCGAAAATCGGCAAACAGCTTGACGAATCGGGTGGCGGGTGCGGCAATGCAATGTGAAATGGACCTGCATATGAAGAAGACATTCGAGTCGGACATCGCGGCCGATCTGCGGGTCGCAGTGGGTAGCCGGCGCTATGCCTGCCTCCTCGCTGACCCACCGTGGCAGTTCATCAACCGAACGGGGAAGGTCGCGCCGGAGCACCGACGATTGTCCCGCTATGGCACCATGAATGTCGATACTATCTCAGCTCTGCCGATCGCCGATATTTGCGCCCCGACGGCACACTTATATCTGTGGGTTCCGAACGCGCTGCTACCGGATGGCCTGCGGGTCATGGCGCAATGGGGCTTTCATTACAAATCGAACATCGTCTGGCGCAAAATCCGCAAAGATGGCGGCAGCGACGGCCGCGGTGTGGGATTCTATTTCCGAAATGTGACCGAGGTCATTCTGTTTGGCGTGCGCGGCAAGAACGCGCGAACGTTGCAGCCGGGCCGCACCCAGGTGAATTATCTCGAGACTCGCAAACGGGAACATTCTCGCAAGCCAGACGAGATCTACCCGATCATCGAGGCATGCAGTCCCGGTCCCCGCCTCGAACTGTTTGCTCGGGGAACGCGTCCCGGCTGGACGGTTTGGGGCAATGAGGCCGAGGAGTCGTACGAGCCCACATGGGCAACCTATGCCCACAACTCCGCATCGGAGCGTCGTATCGCCGCGGCCGAATAACCTATTTACCGGACTACTCCGGGGTCTCTCCGTCCGATCTGCCCTCAACGACTTCAGCCAGCGCCGCCTTCCCTTCGTGGAATGTGACGATGGAATCTGGCAATCCGATGAGTACCAACGGGCAAGGGTTGCCGACTCCCCGGTGCACGCGGTCTTCCAGCTTTCGCCAATGTGTTGTCGCTTCTCCGAACTTGTCTGCGACAAATTTATCGGTGAATGCCTCAGGAAAGAGCACGGGTGATTTCTCGCGGGTCGTACGTTTCATGATCGCTTTGTGCTGCTTCGGGGTCGGTTCATAGTCCCATTGTACAAGATCATTAAACTCGTTGATTTTATGATCTTCCAGAAATCTACGAACCATCTCCCGCATGTTTGCATGCAAGGATTTACCCCGGGTAACAATAATACCTATCGAAATCGCCCCATCCGCATGGAGCCGTTTGAAATTCTCCAAATCACGGTCGTAGAATGGATCCTTGTTGTTCCATTCGATTTCAAGCGCGATGCGAGCCCCGCTGTCGAAGACCCGGACATGATCGATCTCGTGCGACACACTCTCCCGCCGCACGCCATTTATAGTTTTCTCGATGGTGAACGTAAGCTTCGGCCAACCTCGCGCCGCGAGCGATCTTCTTAAGCGCTGCGTTCCCTTCGCTTCCCCACCGCCACTCGCAATAATTTCTTGTATTGGAATGGTCGAGGCAAGCAGAACCTCTTCGAGTTCAGTCGCGGCCTCGGGAAAGTCGACGCTCAGGATCGCCTGCGCGTGCGAGTGAAACTCAACTTGAAAGCCGGCGGCGATGAGCGCTTCGAACATATCGTTAGGCTACGAAGATTTCTGGAAGAGTCCAGCCACCTTCGCGCTGCTGCCGACTTGCCTTCACCCCGTCCGACTAACCTCCAGCACATGCTCCGCAATCGCCAGCGAGGCAGTCAGCCCGGGCGATTCGATGCCAAACAGGTTGATCAGCCCCGCCACCCCGTGCGTCTGAGGCCCCTGCACCACGAAATCCTGTCCTGGCGCGCCCTTCGGCACGATCTTCGGCCGAATGCCGGCATACCCCGGCTGCAAAGCCCCATCCTTCAGCCCCGGCCAGTATGTCCGCACCGCCGCGTAGAAGCTGTCGGAGCGGGACGGGTCCACGGTGTAATCGATGGTGTCGATCCATTCGACATCCGGCCCAAACTTGGCCTGCCCGCCCAGGTCCATCGTCAGATGCACGCCCAACCCGCCGGGCACCGGCACCGGGTAAATCAAGCGCGAGAACGGCGAGCGCCCCGCCAGAGTGAAATAATTGCCCTTCGCGAAATACGCCGTCGGCACACGATCGAGCGGCATCCCATGGATGTGACGCGCCAGGAACGGGGCATGCAGCCCCGCCGCGTTCACCAGCAGATTGCACGCCAGTGTCATCGGGTCGGCGCCGCCGACATCGACTTCTATCCGTCGGCCCACCACCTTCCCGCCCACCATCGGGCTGAAGAACACCGGCGTCGCACCCGCGTTCTCCGCGTCGCCCTGTAGCGCCAGCATATAGGAATGGCTGTCGACGATCCCCGTCGCGGGGGAGTGCAACGCGCTGGTACACAGCAGGTTCGGCTCCATCGCCATCGCCTCCGCCGCCGTCAGCACCTGCATCCCCTCTACCCCATTCGCCTCGGCTCGGCCTTTGATGCCGGCGAGCATCGCGTCCTCGCGCTCATTAGTGGCAACGATCAACTTGCCGCAGTTGCGATGCGGGACGCCTTTTTCGGCGCAATACGGATACAGCATCCGCCGACCGGCCACGCAGAAGCGCGCCATCAGGCTGTTGGCGGGGTAGTAGATGCCGGCGTGAATGACCTCGGAGTTGCGGGACGAGGTCTCGGTCCCGATCCCCTCCGCCGCTTCGAGAATGATGACCTCGCGGCCCGACATGGCCAAAGCGCGAGCCACCGCCAGCCCGACCACACCAGCGCCGACAACGATGCAATCGACTTGTTCCACTGGGCTTTCCCCTATGCCGACAGGCGCTGCATCACCGCGTCGGGGATGTCGAAATTGGCATAGACGTTCTGCACGTCGTCGTTGTCTTCCAACTGATCGAGCAACTTCAGCAGGCTTTTGGCCTTGTCCTCGTCGAGCGTGACCTCCATCGTCGGGCGCCAGTCCAGCTTCGCGGTTTCCGGGGGGCCGAACTTCGCTTCCAAGGCATCACGGACGGCGAAGAAGTCTTCGACCGGGCAGGTAACCTCATGCGCTTCGGCGTCGCTTTCGGCGTTTTCGGCGCCGGCCTCGATGGCCGCTTCGAGCATGTCGTCGGCGGTGGCGACGTCGAGCGGGTAGCGGATCACGCCCAGGCGGTTGAACAGGAAGCTGACGGCGTTCGTCTCCCCCAGCGCGCCGCCGTTCTTGGCGAAAGCCGAACGGACGTCGCCGGCGGTGCGGTTGCGGTTGTCGGTGAGAGTTTCCACGATCATCGCGACGCCGGCGGGGCCATAACCCTCATACCGGACCTCCTGATAGTCGTCGCTGCCCCCGGCGCCGGTGGCTTTCTTCACCGCCCGTTCGATGGTGTCGCGGGTCATGTTGGCCTGCCTGGCCGCGGTCAAGGCCGCGCGCAAGCGGGGGTTGGAGGCTGGATCGGGCAAGCCTTGCCGGGCCGAGACCGTGATCTCTCGGATCAATTTCGCAAAAATGCGGGCGCGCTTGGCATCCTGCGCACCCTTGCGGTGCATGATGTTCTTGAACTGGGAATGGCCGGCCATGGTTCCGATCTCGGTGGGATAAGGTGCTGCGGCGTTTACACCTCCCGCCGGCACAGAGACAAATATTGGCCCGACTCCCCGGCCGCTGCTACCCGCTGCGAATGCCGGATTTTTCCTTGGAACAACACGCAGGCGGGCGGGTCGCTGGGGTCGATGAGGCCGGGCGCGGGCCCTTGGCCGGACCAGTGGTCGCCGCCGCGGTGGTGTTTCCAGCCGGCGTACCCCCTGCCCTGGCCGCATTGCTGGACGATTCCAAGAAACTCTCCGCCGCTCGGCGGGAGGCCGCTTATGCCGCGCTGCTTGCCTGCCCAGGGGCGGAGATCGGGGTCGGTGCGGCCTCGGTGGCGGAGATCCTGCGGCTGAACATCCTCGGCGCGTCGCTGCTGGCCATGCGGCGGGCCGTGTCGCGGCTGCCGATGGCGCCCGGTTTGGCGTTGATCGACGGGAACCGGCCGCCTCGGTTGGAATGCCCCAGCCAGTGCGTCGTGGGCGGGGACGGCAAAAGCCTGTCCATCGCCGCGGCGTCCATCGTTGCCAAGGTGATCCGCGATCGGGTCATGGTATTGCTGGCCGTTCGTTACCCCGCGTACGGGTGGGACGGCAACGCCGGCTACCCCACGGCGGCGCACCGGGCGGTGCTGGCCCGACTCGGGGCGACTCCGCACCACAGGCCGGGGTTCGGTTCCGTGCCGCTTTTCGCGACTCGCGTGTAAAGCCCTGTTGACGCGGCTTCGAACCGTTCGCCAAGGTAGCCGAGTCGCTTCCCTTTTTTCGTTGGAACCCGTGTTGGAAATCGTTCGAGAGCTGCCGCTGGATCAGGTCCTGCTAGGTGACTGCGTGCAATTGATGAGCATGCTGCCGCCCGCATCGGTACACTGCGTCTTCGCCGACCCGCCCTATAACCTGCAATTGCGGGGCGAACTGCGGCGCCCGGACGACAGCCTGGTGGACGGCGTGGATGAGGAGTGGGACCGGTTCACCGACTTCGCCTCCTACGACGCATTCACACGCGCCTGGCTGCTGGAGTGCCGGCGGCTGATGCGCAAGGACGGCACGATCTGGGTGATCGGGTCGTACCACAACATCTTCCGTATTGGGGCGATCATGCAGGACCTCGGGTTCTGGATCCTGAACGATGTGGTGTGGCGCAAGGCCAACCCGATGCCCAATTTCCGCGGCCGCCGCTTTACCAACGCGCATGAGACGCTGATCTGGGCCGCGCGCGACCGTGATTCGCGGTATAAATTCAACTATCAGGCGATGAAGTCGCTGAACGACGACATCCAGATGCGGTCGGATTGGTTCATTCCGCTGTGCACGGGCGTCGAGCGGCTGCGCAACCAGCATGGGCTGAAGTTGCACCCGACTCAGAAACCCGAGGCGCTGCTGCACCGCGTTATGCTGGCGAGCACCTCACCGGGGGACATCGTGCTGGACCCGTTCCTGGGGACGGGGACGTCCGCCGCGGTGGCCAAGAAACTGCACCGCCATTTCATCGGGATCGAGCGGCACCCTGCCTATGCCGAGGCCGCCATCGGCCGGGTGCGCCGCACCAAGGCCGGCGAGGGCTACGGGGAAAGCACGCCGACCAAGCGCGACATCCCCCGGGTGCCGTTCGGGAGTTTGGTGGAACGCGGGCTGATCGACGCCGGAACCCGGCTGATGGACAAGCAGCGGCGGGTCAGCGCGACGGTGATGGCGGACGGGTCGCTGGTGTCGGGGGAACATCAGGGGTCGATCCACAAGGTGGGCGCGGCGTTGCAGAACGCGCCGTCGTGCAATGGGTGGACGTTCTGGCACTTCGAGCGCGGCGGGGCGCTCGTGGCACTGGATGTGCTGCGTGGGGAGGCCGGTTAGGAGCCTGCCGGTTGCCGAACACATACATCGATGCGACGGTCAACGGAGCGCCGGGTTGCGGACTGACCGCGAACCCCACCGCTTCCCACCCCAGCGTGCGGGCAATCGGATCGGTCGGCCGCTAGAGCGTGATCGCCTGAGGTTGACTTCAACCTCGGGCGTGAATCACCCTCTCAAACAAAGGCTTAGACCATGATCCAACGCCGAGATCGCGTGCAACCTCAAAAGATCATGGTCTAGCCGGCCTCAGACTTAAAGCGGCTTCAGCGGCTTCGGCTCGCCGTCCGGCAGTTGCACGTCGGCGACGTTCAGCACCATCGACACGATGGTGTAATATCCAACCGCGCCCACCAGATCCATCACGCCGTTCTCACCGAAACGGTCCACCGCCGGCT
>JANXTL010000055.1 GCA_025352375.1 Acetobacteraceae bacterium
CGTGTTTCCAAGTCGGAAAACGCGCATACCACGGCATCTCTGGGGCCAGACCCGGACCTCCGTAACGGAACAAACACACACATGGCTCTATCCGCCGCCGTTCGGGCCCCAGCGCCCGCGCAAGACCATTTCATGGGTGAAGATTTCGCGTCCTTGTTGGACGAAACCCTCGGCAAAGACACCGGCTTCGACGGCTCCGTCGTCACCGGCCGCATCCTCCGCCTGACCGACGAATATGCCGTCGTCGATGTCGGCCTGAAGTCCGAAGGCCGCGTGGCCCTCAAGGAATTCGGCCCCCCCGGTTCCATTCCCGACATCAAGCCCGGCGACACTGTCGAGCTGTATGTCGAGCGGTATGAAGACCGCGACGGCTCCATCGTTCTGTCGCGCGAAAAGGCGCGGCGCGAGGAAGCCTGGACCAACCTCGAAAAGGCGTTCGAAGCGCAGAAGCGCGTCGATGGCACCATTTACGGCCGGGTCAAGGGCGGGTTCACCGTCGACCTCGGCGGCGCGGTGGCATTCCTGCCCGGTTCGCAGGTCGATATCCGCCCCGTGCGCGACGTCGGACCGCTGATGGGCAACCCACAGCCGTTCCAAATCCTGAAGATGGACCGCGCCCGCGGCAACATCGTGGTGTCCCGCCGAGCGGTGCTCGAAGAGACGCGCGCCGAACAGCGCAGCGAGTTGATCCAGGGGCTGAAGGAGGGTCAAATTCTCGACGGCGTGGTCAAGAACATCACCGATTACGGTGCATTCGTGGACCTGGGCGGCGTCGATGGCCTGCTGCATGTCACCGACATCGCGTGGCGCCGCATCAACCACCCGTCCGAGGCCCTGGTCATCGGCCAGCCGGTCAAGGTGCAGGTCATCCGCTTCAACGCCGAGACCCAGCGCATCAGCCTGGGCATGAAGCAGTTGGAGTCCGATCCCTGGGAAGGCGTCACCGCCAAGTACCCGCCCGGCGCCCGCATGTCCGGCCGCGTCACCAACATCACCGACTACGGCGCCTTCGTGGAGCTGGAACCCGGTGTCGAAGGCCTGGTGCACGTGTCCGAGATGTCGTGGACCAAGAAGAACGTCCATCCCGGCAAGATTGTCGCCACCTCGCAGGAAGTGGACGTCATGGTGCTGGATGTCGACAGCTCCAAGCGCCGGATTTCGCTGGGCCTCAAGCAGGTGCAGCGCAACCCGTGGGAAGAGTTCGTCGAGCTGCATCCGATCGGCAGCGAAGTGGAAGGCGAGATCCGCAACATCACCGAGTTCGGCCTGTTTGTCGGGCTGTCCGCGGATATCGACGGCATGGTTCACATGTCCGACCTGTCTTGGGACGAAGCCGGCGAAGCGGCCATGGCGGCCTTTGAAAAGGGCCAGATGGTCAAGGCGAAGGTGCTCGACGTCGATGTCGAGAAGGAACGCATCAGCCTGGGCGTCAAGCAGTTGCGCGACGATCCGGCGGCTTCGGTCCTCGGCTCCGTCCACAAGGGCGATGTCGTGACCTGCGTGGTGTCGGCGATCCAGACCAACGGCATCGAAGTGAAGGTCAACGACGTGCTGACCGGCTTTATCCGCCGAGCGGAACTGGCCCGCGACAAGGCCGATCAGCGCCCCGACCGGTTCGCCATCGGCGAGAAGGTCGATGCGAAGATCACCGCCGTGGACCGTGCGGCCCGCAAACTGACGCTGACCATCAAGGGCAAGGAAGTCGAGGAAGAGAAAGCGGCGATGCAGGAATTCGGTTCGTCCGACTCCGGCGCATCCCTCGGCGACATCCTGGGTGCGGCGATCCGTCGCCGGAACCAGGCGACCGACGCTTCCTAAGTGACGCTGGAAACCGATCTGCTACTGGACAGGCGGCGCCTCAAGCGCCGCCTTGTCTTTTGGCGGAGTTTCGCGGTGGTTGCCGTGGTCGCCGCGCTGATTGTATCGGCGCGCGGCGGCGGCGGCGGTTTGCCGGGCGGGATCCATGTGGCCCGTCTTTCGGTCACCGGCCTGATCACCGAAAACCGCAAACTCACCGAAGAGATCGACAAGCTGGCCGACGATAGTGCGGTCAAGGCGCTGATCGTCGCCATCGACAGCCCCGGGGGCACCGTGTCGGGCGGCGAAAGCCTGCACAACGCCATCGCGCGTGTGGCCACCAAGAAACCGGTGGTCGCGGTCATGGGCGGGGTGGCGGCCTCGGCCGGTTACATGATCGCCGTATCGACCGAACGCATTTTCGCCCGTGAGTCGACGATCACATGCTCGATCGGCGTATTGATGGAGACCGGCGAAATTTCCGGCCTGCTGGAAAAGCTCGGCATTACGGCCGAGACAATTGTATCCGGCCCGTTGAAGGATCAACCCGGCCTGACTCATAAGCTGTCAGACCAAGGGCGGGAGATGGTGCACGGTCTGGTGCAGGACATGTACGACCAATTCGTCGGCATGGTCGCGAAGGGCCGGCACATGACGCCGGAAGCGGTGCGGAAAATCGGTGACGGACGCCCTTGCACAGGACGCCAGGCGCTACCCCAAGGCCTGATCGACCAGATCGGGGAGGAGCGCGATGCGCGGGCCTGGCTGGCGGCCAATAAGGACGTTCCCACGTCATTGCCGACCGAAGATGTAACCGCCACGACCCTGCTCAGCCGCGCGTTGAGCAGCAGCCTGGGGCCGCTACTCGAAGGGGTTTGGAAAACGTTTGTTTCCCAAAGTGTTAGGCTTGACGGCGCGTGGGCGGTCTGGCAGCTTACAGATAGCCGTTAACAGGGGCGAGCCGTGACCAAGTCCGAACTTATTGCCGCCTTGGCGGCGGACAATCCGCATCTGCGCGGCGCGGACGTCGAGGTTATCGTCGCGACCATCTTCGACCAGATTACCGGGGCCCTCGCGCGCGGCGAACGGGTCGAACTCCGCGGCTTCGGCGCCTTCACCATCAAGCACCGCGACGCCCGCACCGGCCGCAACCCCCGCACCGGGGAGGCTGTTCCGGTCAACGAGAAGTCCGTGCCCTTCTTCAAGGCCGGCAAGGAACTGCGGGAGCGCGTAAACGCCGGCAAACCAGCCCGTGGGCGCGCGCGGGCCTGAGGCCCTTTCGATGAAACGTATCCTTCGCCTCGTCCTGATCGTCCCGCCGCTGCTGCTGCTGGCACTCTTCGCCGGCTCCAACCGCCAGTCGGTGACACTGAGCCTATGGCCCACCGATTACGCCGTGACCATGCCCCTCGCCCTCATTGTGCTCGGTACCGCCGGCCTGGCATTCCTGGTCGGCGGGCTGTTGGTTTGGTTCGGCGCCTTGCGGGTGCGGCGGCAATCGCGGCGCGCGGACGAGAATATCCGTTTGCTGGAAGAGCAAATTCGGGCACTGAGGGCGCAGCCCCCGTCGAATCCGGCGCTTCCACCGCCCACTGCTTGAGGCTGCGATGTCCGCGGATAAACTGATCGTCGCTTTGGACACGACCGATCTGGCACGCGCCTCGGCCTGGGCGGCGGCGACCGCACCGTATGTCGGACTATTCAATCTGGGACTGGAGTTTTTCCTCGCGAACGGTGCCGCCACCGCCATCGCCGGGTCGTTTCCGTGATCCGGGTCAAGATCTGCGGCATCAACGATCCCGTAGCCTTCGATACAGCAATCGAGGCCGGGGCGGACTGGGTGGGGTTTGTGTTCTTCCCCCCCTCCCCCCGATTTGTGACGGCGACACAGGCAGCGGCACTGTCCGCGCGGGCCGCTGGGGGCCCGCCGCGCGTAGGGCTGTTCGTCGATCCGACCGAAGATGCCATCGCCGCCGTGCTGGGCGAAATGCGGCTGGATATCTTGCAGGTTTACGGCCGCATTCCCCACATCGGCGCCTTGCGGGCTCGGTTTGCGCTACCGATTTGGCGTCCCGTCGGGATCGAGGCCGCAACCGATCTGCCATCCGACGATCGCGGCGCCGACTGCCTGCTGCTGGAGGCCAAGCCACCGCCCGCCGCCACCCGGCCGGGGGGGAACGCCGTCAGCTTCGACTGGTCGGTCATGCGCGGCTGGACCGCGCCATGTCCATGGGTGCTCGCGGGTGGCCTGACCCCGGACAACGTGGCGGAGGCCGTTCGCGCGACGGGGGCGACCGCCGTGGATGTGTCGTCGGGGGTGGAAAGCGCGCGCGGTGTGAAGCATGCCGGGTTGATCCGCGCGTTCATCGCGAAGGCCCGATCGGCCTGATTATGGCTTCCCGTCGCCGATCCCTCCATTGCAGAACGTCCGGATCGGGGGATATCCTGTCTTCACGCCGCGCCGCTAGGCCGCCCATCTGGAGATTCCCAGATCTATGCCCTCATTTGTCGCATGGCCGGATAAGGCAGGATTATGTCGATGCAGGAAACGTTTAAGAAAATCGCGTTCCTCGCCCCGCGTCCAGGGATGGAATTGCCGGCGTTTTCTGCGTACTGGCGCTCCGTCCACGGCCCGACGGTCGCCAATGCGCCTGGATATGCAGCCTATCGCACCCGCTACGCACAGAACCATCGCATCGGCGACGGGCCGGTCGGTGCCCGTTTTCCGTATCCGGGGGTCGCCATATTTCACCTGCCGAGCGGCGGCAGCAACGAAGCAGAATTTTCCCGGTCTCCAACCTATCGGGCTCACATTCGGGTCGATGAACTTAATTTCATCGACATGGATCGCACGATATCCATGGCAGCGACCGAAAACGTGATCCGACCTGGCAACGGACCGATCAAAGTCCTGATCGTCGCCGGCCGGCGAGATGGCATGGAGCGGGCCGAATTCGACCGTCGCCTGCGCGATGCCTGCGCGGTTGCGCAACGCGAAGGTTGCGGTTTCACCGATCGTTTAGCCGGCTGGACGGTCGATCACATCGTTGAAGGATCCTTTCAGTTACCGGGCGCACGACCGGCGCATGCTTTCACGGCCGACTGCATCCAGGAATTATGGTTTCAAACCGAACAGGATATCGCGGAGGCGTTCGCGTCCGTGGCTTACCGAACCCATATCGCACCCGCCTTTGGCGACCTGTTCGCCGACGTTCGCCTGTTATCTTTCCGAGCGGAGGAGATCGTGTTTTTTGACGAAGGCGGCCCGACGGCTCATGCTGCGCCAGCGCCTTCAAGTCCCGCACCCGCCCCTGTGGGACAAAATAGAACCTAAACATAGGGACTACGTTGTCTTGATGTGCGAACGCGCGCGGTTGCGTTCAGTGTGGGGTTTTGTGGGTCACCAGTCGGTAAATAATCCGAACAATTGCATTTTGGAATAAAGAGGCAGGCAACGCGACGGTCCCAGTTTCGATCATCGGACGAACCGTTTGTGGATGCCCTTGGATTCGAACACCTGCTTCGGGAAGGGTTGCCAGGACGCGGTAGTCCGCCCGGGGAGGATCGACGAGGTCGACGGCGTCATATATAAATGCGTTGGTGCGCAGCGCGGCGATCCGGCTCGCCATCGACCTGGGACTCTGACGATGGCCTTTGCTAAACTTTGGCCTGTCCGCGTTGCGGCCGGTCATTCCCGGACTGCGATAAGCGTAGTGGCGGGTGTGCTGGCCTACCTGCTCCTGCCAGATGGGCTGGGTTTTACCACCCGGGCGGTCATCGCATGGGATTTGGGTGCTTTCGTGTTTCTTGTATTCGCTGCTGTGCTGTTCTCCCAGGAGGGCGACGACGCCAGTATGGCAGAGAACGCAATTCAGCAGCAGGACGGAGAATGGACGATGTTTTGGGTGACGCTCGCTGGCGTGGCCTTCAGCTTCGTGGCCCTTACCAGCGTGTTGGCAGAGGCAAAGGACATGCACACGTTCGCCCGAGGTTTACGTGTAACTTTGGTCGCGGCAACACTGCTGATCTCGTGGCTGACGACGCATGTGATCTTCGCTATCCGCTACGCGCACGAGTATTATACCACCTCGCACGGAGCGGCAAAGATTGACGGCGGGCTCGTTTTTCCCAGCGACGACACGCCTGACTATTGGGACTTCGTTTACTTCTCGCTCGTGCTGGGAATGACATTTCAGGTATCGGATGTGCAGATCACCTCGCGGAAACTGCGCCGGTTTGCAACTGTGCACGGTTTTGTTGGTTTCGTATTCAATACTATCATCGTGGCGCTCACGGTAAACATCGCGGCTAGCCTGCTCTGAGGCGGCAGTTTGGGATCCAAGGCGTTCATCGGATCACGCCAAGAAGGCCCAACGAGTTTTGTCGGCTGCGCTTCCAGCGTCATCGACCTTAAAATCCCTGTCCTTCGGGTGCAAATTGTCACACACTGTGCGACGGTCACTGATATTATTATACGAAATCGGACGCTAGAGCGTGATCGCCTGAGGTTGACTTCAACCTCGGGCGTGAATCACCCTCTCAAACAAAGGCTTAGACCATGATTCAACGCCGAGATCGCATGCAACCTCAAACGATCATGGTCTAAGCCAAAAAACATTTGGAAACAGAAAGATTTCACAAACGATCTTTTGCGTATAAATGTGAAAACTGGCTGATTTCGGCCATTTTTGCTTTCCAAACTCTCTTTCTAAATCACGCCCAAAGGCAACCGCCTTCTGAAGTGAGCAAGGTTCGCCGTCCTGTTCGGAGTGGGGCGTCCTTGCCTTAGGATTTTGTACACATCGTGTGGTGACCCCTATTTTGGTTTCCACTCACGCGACAACCGCTGTGCTT
>JANXTL010000064.1 GCA_025352375.1 Acetobacteraceae bacterium
GTTTGAGAGGCTGATTCACGCCCGAGGTTGAAGTCAACCTCAGGCGATCACGCTCTAAACCGCCGCGACAGCAGCATCAGCGGCGGGGATCGACCAATCACGATCCGCGGCAGAGAACCTTCGATTTCTGACTTCGACCGCTGGTGGACCATCGGTCGAAAGGCTTTACGATGCACCATCGCTTCGATAGAATCCCGGTCAGAGGTTGAGGACCGACACCATATTATGGCGCGCTTCAAGATACGGCTGGTGTTGAACCGAGGACGCCACGGCGCCCCTTTGGCGAAACTCGGCCGGATTGCGGAACAAACGGAGAAGTTCCTCCGTGCCTTGGCAAGCGATTCGAATGTTAACACCCAACCTGGGCAATGGCTTGCGCTGAATTTTAAGAACGGTTCACTTGAATATGATGCCGAATTTCAAGGAGACGTTAATCCGGGAGACGCTCAGATTTTTGCTAGGAAGCTAGAGTTCCTCGCGGACTATGACGCTGATTCTGATGGCTTAAATGGATCGGTGAGCCACAACACGGCTTTGGAATTTTCCAAAATCGGAATGCTCATTGACCCAGACGAAGTTATCGGACTGGGTATTTATCCTGGGCGAGGTGGCCGGATAAAATGGCGCGACATTACCTATATAAAAACTGCGACCCTTAGGCGCGAAGTTGAATCACCGTTGCCCGCGTTTGGGGCCGTTCAAGGGATAATACACGCGTGGTTCAAGGAGGCGAGGGAGCCGAATTTTCAGATTCGGGAACTATCTACGGATATTCTAATACGCGTCACTTATCCTGCGATGCTCTATTCCGCAGTTGCACAAGCAGTCCAAGAACGGACAACGATGCTGATCGTAAGTGGCGACATCTTATATAACCGTGCGACGCGCCAACCATACGAGATGCACGCCAGCCGCGTTGAGCGACAACGGATGCTGTCAGCCGGCGAGTTTGAAGCGTTTGTTGGTAGCGCACCGGAATTCGTAGCTGAACCTGATGATGATGATTATTATGCGGAGGATGCCGCGTAATGGCTGACCTAAGGCGAGTCTATGTGGATTCTTGTTGTTTTATCGATTTGGTAAAAATAGACATCGGGAAGGCCCTAGCCGCCAACAAGGAACACAGCGTCTGGTTCCTAAAACGCCTCCTGGAGGCCCATCGAGATGGGGAGGTGTTTATCTGCACTTCCGTCCTCACGATTGCAGAATGCCAGCATGCCGGCGAAGTTGACATCAGCGAGAACGTGAAATCGATTTTCAATCGATTTCTAATGTCAGGTCAGTATTTACGCCTCGCTCAAATAACACCGTTTACAGCGCAAGACGCCAGGGACCTCCGATGGGTGCATGGTATCTCAGGACTGCGCGGACCGGACAGTATCCATATCGCCTCCGCTTTGGAGATGAAATGCGAGGAGTTCCTATCCGACGACGGTCGGCTAGTGAGGGCTGGCAAAGAAAGTGGTCCACTATCTCGCCTTGGATTATACGTTAAAGAACCCAAGGATACTGCATGCTTACCAGCGAAGTATCGGCAGATGGAGCTAAACGGTGGCCAAAGGTCGCACTGAAGACAGTTCAACGCAGCACGACCGCTTCAAGGACCTAGCGCGCGAGCTAGGGTGTGATGAGGACGAAGCCGCGTTCGAACGCGCGTTGGAGAAGGTCGCGAAGTCCGCGCCGATCCCCAAGCATGAACCGAAGAAGCGGGAGCCGAAGGGGCTGAAAAAGGACTAGGACTATAATCAAGGCCGGCCTGGGTTTGTGAAATATAACATTGCCACGACGCCTCCCCCGGCAAAACGCTGCCTTTACAACAAAATGCAATGCTCGGGCAAAAAAGATACGGTCACCCCACTGCCTTCGGCATAGTATTCGGTGGGCGGACGCCGAACAATTAGTTGTCCTGCTGGCCAGTCTACAACGTATTGTATGAAATCGCCGTGGAACATTCGCCTGTGGATAGTGCCGGGCACCGCATTATGCGTTTCCGGCATCGGCGTCAGATGGATATACGACGACCGCAGCGCGACGACGGAACCACCGCCCCCGGCGGGCGGCGCCTCCACCTCAAGCGTGATTCCGCCGGTTGCTTCGAACAGCAAGCTGCCGTCCGGGGCGGTGCCTTTGACCTGCCCCTGGATCATGTTCGCTGCACCGACGAAATCGGCGACAAACAGGCTGACAGGGCGGTTGTAGAGTTCCTCCGGCGAGCCGATCTGCTCGATCTTGCCTTTGTTCATCACGATTACTCGGTCTGAGATAGCAAGAGCCT
The DNA here is from genome assembly GCA_025352375.1 of Acetobacteraceae bacterium. GTDB lineage: Bacteria > Pseudomonadota > Alphaproteobacteria > Acetobacterales > Acetobacteraceae > Rhodopila. Next base: position 2,276 of record JANXTL010000064.1, read on the forward strand.
CCTCCTGGTCATGCGTCACATAGAGCGACGTGATATCCAGGCGACGCTGCAATTCCCGTAGTTCCACGCGCATTTCGGCCCGCAGTTTGGCGTCCAGGTTCGATAGCGGCTCATCGAACAACAGCACATTGGGGGAAAACGCGATGGCGCGCGCCACCGCGACGCGCTGCTGTTGCCCGCCCGATAGATTGGACGATGGGCGGTCGGCGTACGCCTGCATCTGCACCATCTCGAGCACGCGGGCTACGCTGGCCTTAATCTCCGATTGTGGCGCCTTACGCACACGCAATCCATACGCGACATTCTCGAAGACCGTCATATGCGGCCAGATCGCGTACGACTGGAAGACCATTGATACGCCGCGCTTTTCCGCCGGCACGTTGCGCCGCTCGGTGCCCGACCAGACCGTCTGGCCATTGAGCCGGATCGACCCGCTGCTGGGGTTTTCAAGCCCCGCGATGGCCCGCAAGGTCGTAGTTTTCCCACAGCCCGACGGCCCGAGCAGCGTCACCAATTCGCCTGGGGCTATGGAGAAATTGACATTGTCGACGGCGACGGCATCGCCATAGCGCACCACCAGATCCTTGACTTCAATGCGCGGTTGCACGTCACTCATACGACATCGCCTTCTACCCGCCGAGCGACCCGGAACAGGATCGCCACGGCGATAAACACCATTACTGTTTGCATCAACGCCATCGCCGCCGACAGTTCGGAACTGGACGACAGCCACGAATTGACGATCGCTGGCGCGACGACCTTGGAATTCGGACCCATCAGGAAGACCGACACGCCGAGTTCCCGCACGCTGGCGATGAAGATCAGCAGCCAGGCCGCGACCAGGCCAGGCCGCAGCAGCGGCAGGGTGATGGTGCGCATCTGATACGTCCAGGCGGCGCCGCAGACTCGGGCGCATTCCTCCAGGCTTTTATCCACCTGCATCACCACCCCGGCGATGGTGCGCAGGCCGAGCGGCATGAAGACGGTGAAGTAGGCGATGCCCAGCAACCAGAGCGTGCCGTAGATGGGTATTGGAATGTTGATCCAGGCCCAGAGCAGCCCGAGGCCGAACACCAGCCGCGGCACCGCTTGCGGGATCATGATGAGGAACTCCATCGCGCCGCGGCCGGGCATGCGGGACCGATAGATGATCCAGGCCAAAACCCCGATGGTCGGCACGCCGATCGTGGCGACGACGATACCGAGCAGCAAGCTGTTGGCGAAGGCTGGCGCCAGGGAGCCCATCGCCATGGCGGTTTCGTAATTGGCAAAGGTGAACCGCATCTGGCTGACGATGACAGTGGCGAAACGCTCGAACGAAGTCAGCGTCAGGGCCATCAGCGGCAGGACGACGGCGACGACGATGTAGCCCCAGGAAATCGCCATCAGCAGCCAGCGGATGGCGCCGACTTCCATCGGGCGGGGGCGGAACGCCTTGCCCGAAATGGTCGCGTAGCTGCCTTTGCGCATGATGAATTTGGCGGCGCCGAGCGTGAGAACCATGGCACCGGAGAGCGACAGGCCCATGGCGGCGGCACGGCCGTAATCCGGCGGGAAGGACAGGGTCGCCTCCCAGATCGCCGTCGTCACCACGAAGAAACGGCCGGGGATGCCCAGCACGAAGGCGGCGGCGAAGGATCCCAACATTTCCGCGAAGACGAAGATCGTGGCCGACAGCACGCCGGGGGCGACCATCGGCAGGGTGATTTTCAGGGCGGTGCGGAGCTTGCTGGCGCCAAGAACGCGGGAGCTTTCCTCCAGCGACGGGTCCATGGATTTCATGGATGCGGCGATCATGACGAAGGCGACGGTACCCTCGAACAGAGCCATCACCCAGGCGATACCCCAGGGGGTGTAGATGTTGAAGAAGTCGCTGGTGAAGCCGATTGAATGCCAGACCTGATTGAGCAGCCCGGTTTTCGGCCCAAGCAACACGCCCCAGGAAAGGGCACCGATAAGGGGGGTCATATAGTAGGGGAGCTGCATCAGCCGCTCCAACCGCGCTCGACCGGGGATGGCGGTGCGCGTGAGAATCCAGGCCTGGATGAAGCCGAACAGCACCGCCAGCACGGTCGCGAGGCAGGCCACCCAGAGCGTGTTGAGGATGACCTTCGGTTCCTCGAACAACTCGATGTAGTTACCGATACCGTATTCGTCGGGCGGAAAGGTCTGGGCGTCGCCGATGTTGAAAGATTCGGTAACGAGATAGACCAAGGGGTACAGCACCAGCACGCCGCACACGAGCAGCAGCAATGGTGCGATCCACATGTTTGTGCCTTGGGATCGCATGGGTCAGCGCATTCCGGTCAATTTGTTCCACTCTTTCACGTAAGCCGCGCGAGCACCTGCTCCGTCGCCGATTCCGGGTCGGTGCCGTAGAGGAGCAGCTTGCCTTCCTGCTCGGTTTGTTCCATATTCGCACAAATCTTGAAGCCGTCCATCTGGCGCGGGTTGGGGCAGGCGTAAGCGGGGAGGGCGAGGAGGAGGAGTTTCTTGTTCTCCCTTAACACCCCCATCACCGCATCCCTGTAATCTTGTTCCATTCCTTCACGAACTGCCCATGCGTCTTGATGAACGCATCCCAATCCTTGGGGAATAACAGCTTCATTTCGGTCGGCCGCAAGCCGCCGGGCGGCGGCTCCACATCGCCGCGCAAGGAATTCAGCATCAATGTCTGCCCCAAGGCGGTTTGGCCGGGAATGCCGAGGAACCAGTCGAGGAACAGACGCGCGGCTTCCGGATGCACCGCTTCCTTGATCACGCCCCAGCTCGAGGGCACCGCAATCAATCCATCGGGCGGGTAGACATATTCGATCGGTGCGCCCTTTGCCTTGGCCAGCAGATAGCCGGAATATTGCGCGGTGTGGATGATTTTCTCCTGCCCATCGACGGTACGTCCATATTGCTGCACATAGCTATCGAACGCCTTCGGATTGAGTGCCGCGAATTTTTGCCAGTAGTCATCGCCGTAGAGTTGCCGCAGCAGGTACCATGTCATGTGCTGCATGCCGGACGTGGATGTCTTACTGGTGATCGAATCGATCCAACGCGGATCGACCGCATCCAGCCAGTTTTTCGGCGCCTGCTCGGGCGGGATCAGCTTCGGATTGTAGGCGATCGCCGCCGCGCTGAACGAACCCCAGGTGAAGAAGCCCTCCGGCGTGCTTTTCCATTCCGGCTTAAAATGGACCATTTCCGGCGAATGGTACTCGGCGTAGCCCCCGCGCTTGTTGAAATCCAGCACCAGACTCATGTCGGAGAGCTGCACGATGTCCACCAGATACGATTTCGCCTGCCGCTCGGCGAGGATTTTCGCATAAAGCGCGCCGGCCTGCAGCCGTACGTAGCTGGTGGAGATTTTGGGGAACGTCTTGCTAAAATAGCTTAGCATTTTCTCCGACCCATCCTCGGGGTCGGTGGAATAAACCACGACCCGCCCCTCGGCTTCAGCCTTGGCGATGTCGGCGCAGGTCTTGAATCCGTCCATCTGGCGCGGATTGGCGCAGAGATCGGCGGCCCAGGCATTTGTCGTGAACAGCAGCGCGCCCAACACGGCCGCAATCGAAGCGAAGCGGTGCATGACGCACCTCCCTGAAAGTGTTCTCGCTATCGTTAAAGCACAGCCACCGGCGTCCGGGAACTGCCTACACCCGCGTCAACTTCCGCACCCTGTGTGTCTCGCTATCGCCGATATAGATCGCCCCATCCGGCCCGACCGCCGCCCCATGCGGGCGCGCCAGACCGGCCCCCGTCGCGGGACCGGCGATGGTTTCCACGATCCAGGTCTTCGGATCGATCCGACGGATGGCGTGGTTTTCCGTATCCACGACGTAGATGGCGCCATCGCCGTCCACGGCCATTTCCTTGGGCGCCGCGAACACGGCCTTGGCTGCCTCGCCCCCATCCCCCGCGTAACCGCGCACCGTCGGAGTACCGACGACCGTCTCGATCCTCCCGTCTCGAATGCGGCGGATGCTGCTTCCCTGCCTCTCCATCACATACAGCGACCCGTCCGGTGCGAACGCGACCGCTCGGGCACCAAAAATCCCAGCTTTGACGGCGGGACCGCCGTCGCCGCTGTGCCGAGCCTCCCCTGTGCCAGCGAAGGTGGACAGCGCGCCAGTGGCCAGGTCCACGACCCGGACCCGGTGATCGGCGACATCCGCGATGTAAAGATGCGTTTGGCTGGCATCGAGCGCGAGGCCGTTGGGCTCGACCAACCCCGCATGCGCCAAAGTGTCGATGCGGCCGGCCGCATCGATCTGGCGAACCCGCCCATTCAGCCGATCGGCGAAGAAAATTTTTCCGCCGCGATCCACCACGACTCCATAGGGTTCGTTCAACAGCGCCTCGGCCGCGGGCCCGCCGTCGCCGGCGAAACCGCGCTCGCCGGTGCCGGCGACGTTGCGAATGACACCGGTTTTCGTATCGACACGACGAATGCACTGATTGAACGTGTCGGAAAAAACCATGTCTCCATCAGCGGTAAACGCGACAGCGAACGGATTGTTCAGCAGCGCCGCCGTCGCCGGCCCGCCATCGCCGGCATGCCCTTGCGTACCCGTTCCAGCCACATCCGAAATATCCCAGCCCATCGCCGTGCTCCGCTGCTTCCCTGGGGCTACGATGGTTGTCGTCCGCCGCCTGTCAAGCGTAAGATCGCGCCAATCGAACATGCCAAAGGGACCACCGAGATGGACAGCCAGACCGATATCTCCCGCGACAGTACCGCGAACGCCCTGTACGGCAAGCTGGAAGACCGCTGCCTGATGCGCGACCAGCGCGGGGCGAGCGATGTCTACTACGACCTGATCCGCGCCGGCCGGCCTATGAAGGAAATCATCGCCGAGGGCGTGCGCATCCACGCCCCCTACACCCATGTGCCCTATCACGAGCGGATCGACGATGGGTACCCAAATTTTGTCAACAACGACCACTGCCTGTTGAGCGCCCGCGCCACCGTCAACCTGATGAAGATGGTGCCGGAGCATTTGTCGATGCTGCCGATGGCGCAGACCATCTGGTACATCCCGACCGGTTTGGACATCTGGGCCCAGAAGCTGGATCAGGCACCCGGCCACTACACCCGCCACCGCGGCAATACCGCGGAGTTGGAGCCGAACCCACCCGCCCCCAAGGTCTACTGGGAAGACCAGCAGCCGCTATACGTCAACGCGCCGCTAAAGGAACGCCTGGGCGAATGGCTAACCCAGGTGCACCGCGGCAACGTGATCGACGCCTATCGCCTGTTCCTCGGCAACTTCGAGGCGAAGGCCGACCGCAAGGAAGTCCTGGCTGAGATGTGCTTCGCCGGCCTGATGGATGTGCAGGATCGCGTTCTGCACAACCGGTCATACACGACCGGGCACAAGGCCTATCGGACGCGCTCCACCGTCGAACTCGGTAACCTGCTCGGCTGGGAAAACGCCCATAACGTGATCTATGCCGGGGCACTCGATGTAGCTGTTGGGCCGCGTTGGTACTCGACCTACGAGTTCGCCTGCAACTGGATCCGCATGAATATCGACGGCGAAGTTATGCGCGCCGTTCCCCATGGTGGCGTCAGCGAGGCCGAAGGCGCGATCCTGCGTCAGACCGGGCCGGTGCCGGCCGAGGACTCCGCCGCGCTAATCCAGGCCATCACGCGGGGGCGCGAGTTGGACTCGTTCGAGGTTCTGACCCGCATGCTGAAATCCGGCCAGGACCCGCGTCGGGTGCTGGACGTGCTACAGCTGGCAATCGGCCAGATCGTGCTGGAAACGCGCGATCCCAACTGGTTCAACATGCCGCACCATTGCTACGAGTATCACAACACGCTGGCATGGTTCTGGGACAATTTCGACCATCCCCGCCGGCTGCGGCTGCTGTATGTCGCGGCCAGTTTCGCGAACCGCGTGGCCGAGTCCCAGGTCGGCCTGAACGATTCCACACCGTTCGCGGCGAAGGCTCCGGCCAGCGCCAGCGCGATGTCGGCGGGCCAGATTCTGGATCGGGTGGAACAGGCAATCCTGACCCTGGATGTGCAAGGCAGCGCCGACTGGACGCAGGCTTATTGCGAGAACGTGTCGGACAAAGCACCGCTGGTGCAGCGGATCGCGCTGTCCGCGTGCCGCCACGGCAATGACCCGCACAACCAGGAAATCGCCCAGTGCATGTTGATGGATTGGGGCACCAACCAGCAAACCAACCGCGATCTCCTTCTGCTCGCCGCCGCCTGGCACACCGCCGGGCATCGCAAATACGGCGACACGCAGGAGCCGTCGCGCCGGTTCGGCAAGGCGTTCGGGTTCAGCGAAATCTCGGCGTAAGGAGGGCCTTCGTCATGACGTTGACCATCGAAGCCGTAGACCCGGTTTCGCGCCCGTTTTTCGCGGGCGTGGTTTCAGGCGTCGACATTACGACGCCGCTGACTCTTTCCGAGGCGCAACAAATTGAGAAAGGCATGGACGAGTACGGCGTGCTCGTCTTCCACGACCAGAAGTTGACGGATGAGACGCAGATGGCGTTCTCCCGCAACTTTGGGGAGCTGGAGCTGGCGACCAATAACTTACGGACTGACAAGGAACAGCGGCTGGGTGCCCACATCGCCGATATCTCCAACCTCGATAACGACAATAAGGTGCTGGGGCGGGAAAACCGCCGTCGGTTGTTCAGCCTGGGCACGCGGCTCTGGCATTCGGACTCGTCGTTCAAGACCGTGCCCGCGAAATTTTCGCTGCTTTCGGCGCGCGTTATCCCTTCCGAGGGCGGGAATACCGAGTTCGCCGACATGCGAGCGGGGTGGGACACGCTGGACCCGGAAACCCAGGCCGAATGCATGCCGTTGGTGTGCGAACATTCTCAATTGTATAGCCGCGCCTCGATCGGCTTCGGAGATTTCACCGAAGAGGAACGCAACGCGTTTGCCCCGGCGCAGCAGCGTCTGGTGCGGACGCATCCCTCGACCGGGCGGAGGTCGCTGTATTTGGCCTCCCACGCCGGAACGATCCTAGGTTGGCCGATCCCCGAGGCGCGGGCGTTCCTGCGCGATCTGACGGAGCACGCGACTCAGAGAAAGTTCGTCTATTCGCACCAATGGACCGTGAACGATCTGGTGGTGTGGGATAATCGCGCGACCATGCATCGTTCGCGCCCGTTCGATGCGACGCAGGTGCGGGACATGCATCGCACAACGGTCGCGGGGATGCGGTCGACGATGGCGGAGGCGGCTTAGTCTTGGCCACGGTCAAACTTTGGACGGACGTCGAGGTCGCTGGAAATCCCCGGGTAAAGGCGGTGTTCGACGATATCCGGTCCACGCGGAACTCGGATTTCGTCAACAACTTTTGGCGCGGGCTGGCCAACCAGCCCGCGGTGCTGGAACGTACCTGGGCGGATTTGAAGGCGGTCATGTTCGCGCCGGGGGCTCTGGATCCGCTGACGAAGGAACTGATCTACATCGCCGTTTCCACCGCCAATGGGTGTTCGTACTGCATCCACTCCCACACCGCCGCGGCCAAGGCGAAGGGCATGACCGGGGATCAACACGCCGAGCTGATGGCGGTGATTGGGATGGCTTCGACAACGAACGCGCTGGTCACCGGGTTGCAGATCCCGGTCGATCCGGAGTTTCAGGTTTGTTGAAAGCGATTGGTCTCGCGGGCACCGGCGGCGATTGGGATAAAGTCCGCGCTTTATCGCCACAAAGGCACAAAGCTCACAAAGGACGGATGCGAACCCGGATCGGAGCTATCCCCAAGCCTTCTCCGCGACCGCATTCCGCGCGGCGACTCGCCCGAACGCCAAGCATTCCCCCAGATTCCCCGTTCCCTGGTATAAATACGAGTAAATCGACCCCAACTCCCCCGAGCTATACAACCGAGGAATAGGGGTGCCGTCAGGCCGCACGATCTGCGCTTTTTCGTTTCGCCGAGGCCCACCCTGCGTGTTCAGCATGGAGGGCGACATTTCCACCGCGTAGAATGGCCCTTGCGCGATGGGTGTCATCATCATCGTGCGGCCGAACTCCGCGTCATGACCGGCCGTGCAGAATCCATTCCAGCGGGCAACGGTCGCCTCCAGCGCGGCGGTGTCGACGCCGATGACGGATGCCAGTGCGCCGATACTGTCAGCTCCCTTGATCCAGCCCTTCGCCAGTTCCTTGCTGTTGTCCGCACTCCAATCGTATTTCTCGACGATCTGCGTCCACCCGTGCGAAGGATGCCCATCGTACATCGGCCCAGCCGAGAAATGCGCGTGATCGACGATCAGATACATCGGGCACGGCGTGGCTAGCGGCAGCCAGCGCCCGTTCACCGGCACCTTGCCATGCCGCGTCTTGAATTTCTCATTGGTGAATCGCCGTCCGTCAGGGCCGACAACGATCATGCCTCCTGGCGGCTGCTTGCTGTAGTGCAGCGCCTGCATGGAAAACGTCGTACGGACCTCCGGCACTTTCAGCGCCATCGATGGGCCGGCGTAATTATTCATGTGCCAAAGATCGGCACCGACCGACATCGCCATGGTAATGCCGTCGCCCTCGTTATACGGGGAACCCGAGGTGTAGCAGTACGGCACGCCTGGGAGATAATTGCGGATCATTTCCTGATTATTCTCGAACCCACCGCAGGTGAGAATAACGCCCTTGCGGGCTTTGACAAAGAACGGCTCGCCGCCGCGCGTCGCGCGCACGCCGAGGATTTCCTTAGTGATATCGTGCTGGATCAGCGCCTTACCCGGGGTTTCGTACAGTACCCGGATTGGGCGTTCCTTCACCAGACGCTCAAACAATTTCCAGGTGTAGGAATAGCCGTAAGTGGGGCCGTCGTGGAACTTATGCACGCAGTCGGCGCCGGGCAGATCGGGGAATTCGATACCGACGGGCGGGTGCTGATGCTCCTGCGGATCGCCGCCGAGCGAGGTAAGCCATTCGTTGTTGAGGCACATCTCCTCGGCCCAGACTTTGACCATCGCTTCCGGCACCGTGAAGGGGCCGCACAGGCCGGTCAGATAGGCGATGGCGCTTTCGACCGATGACGTGTTCAGATACCCCTGACCGGCGACGCGGGTGTTGCCGCCTTCCTCACCCTCGGGCGCTTTTTCGAGAATAGTAACGGAGGCGCCCAGTTCGTGCGCTGTCACCGACGCGGCCATCCCAGCCGCCCCGAAGCCGACGACCACGATGTCGGCTTCTGCATCCCAATGCTGTTGCATCTAAGTTCCCAACCAAAAGGCCGAGGGCGAACCCCCGGCCTTCGATACGATATCAATGGAGAAAACTACTCCGCGGCGGCGGCGACGCGATCCACGTCGTGGTACGGCCGGCGCTGGATCTTCGCCATGTTCAGCCCCTCGATCCGCAGCAACCGTGTCGCCGCCTTGCGTTCGGGGGAGTGCAGCACGCCGGTGTCGTATAGATAGGCGTCGCCGACCTTCATGACGTATTTGTGGTTGAATTTGGCCTTGCCGGGCTCCGTCTCGGTCGGGCGGTCAACCAGATCCCACGCGGTCATGATGGTCTCGCCATCGGCCTGGCCATAGATCGCCCAGGACGGACCGTGATCGTGCGGATTGCTGCCCTTCGCGCCGGTGTAGCCGTGCGCCAGGATGGTGAAGCCGAGTTCCGCATCCTCATACAGCACGTGGCGTTCTGGGGTGCCGACCGGGATGTAGGTCTCGATGAACTTGGGATCCGACAGGGCCTGCTTGGTCAGGTCGCGAACTTTCTCGCGGCCCGGCGTACCGGGGTTGTTCTTCAGCGCGGCGTGGCAGTCGGCCGCGAATTGTTCGATCGTTATGGTCATCGGAGGCTTCTCCTTCTTCCCGACGGTTTAGCGACGATACGGAAAACAGCGATGGCGGTCGAGGGCCATACCGAAATGCCGGCCCAATGAGTCTATGGCGTCGCCATGGTCAGGGTAGGGATCGGCGTTGCCTTTTCCGACGAGGATGCAAGTGCCCTCGGGCTTTCCCTTTGGCGGCAACATCGCGGTGACCAGCGCCGCTCCATCCTCATCGCGCAATGTCATGAAGATTGGCATCGTGCGCTGGATGTAAGACTCTTTGCCGATGTCCTGCTCGATGTAGACCGTGGTCGTCGGTTTGTAGCTGTCGTCGGCACGTTCGCGCTCCCGCCGGTAGTGTTTCTCGACCGCGTGATGCATAGCGTCGGATTCGGCGACGGCTTCGCCTTCCGAGATCAGACGGAACCAGGCGCGGTTCTTGGGGGCATCGCAGACGTATTCCATACGTGGGTACCCTGCTTGGACGTTGGTTGCGGCAGAGCTTAGGATGGAATTTCCACAATGGCAAACGGTGAGACCCCAATGGCAGATACATTCGATTACGTAATCGTGGGCAGCGGCGCGGCGGGATCGGTGCTCAGCAACCGTCTGACCGAGGACCCCGGTAACACCGTCTGCACCCTGGAATGCGGCCCGCCCGACCGGCACCCGTACATCCACATCCCTGCCGGTTTCATCAAGATGCTATTCAACCCCACCTACACCTGGCAGTTCCAGACCGAGCCGGGGCCCGGCACCAACGGCCGCCGCATCCCCACCACCCAGGGCCGCACGCTCGGCGGGTCGTCCTCAATCAACGGCATGATCTACAACCGCGGCCAGCGCGAGGATTTCGACCACTGGGCGCAACGCGGCAACCGCGGCTGGGGCTACGTGGATATTCTCCCCTATTTCAAACGCGGGGAGCGCCGGGTCGGCGCCGGCGACGACCGCATCCACGGACGCTCCGGCAGCCTGCCGGTGACCGACAACGATTTCATCCATCCGATCTGCGAGGCCTTCATTGAGGGTGCCGGAGAACTCGGCATTCCTCGTTGCCAGGACTACAATTCCGGCGATAATCAGGCCGGCGTCGGCTACTACCAACGGCTGATCAATCGCGGTTTCCGACACTCCGCCGCTCGGGTTTTTCTGCACCCTGCCAAAGCGACCGGCCGCCTGGACGTTCGCACCGATGCGCGGGTGGCCCGTATCCTGTTCGAGGGCACCAAGGCCATTGGCGTCGAATACATCGACGACCGCAACCGTGCAACCCGCCACCAGGTCTTTGCCCGGCGCGAAGTGATAATCTCCGCCGGCACCGTCAACACCGCTCGCCTGCTGCAAATCTCCGGCATCGGGCCGGCCTGGCTGCTGAACGATCTCGGCGTGCCGGTCGTTGCCGATCTGCCGGTTGGGGAGAACTTCCGGGATCATTACAATGCCCGCGTCGTGGCGCGGGTGAAAAATATCCGAACCATGAACGAAATGTCGCACGGCCTTGGCCTGATGGGACAAATCGCTCGCTGGGCGCTGGGGAAGCCGTCGATCCTCGCCACCAGCCCCTCGATCGTGCATTGGTTTTGGAAGACCGAGGACACGATGCGCCAGCCGGATATCCAGGGTGTTTTCAGCCCCGCCAGCTACAAGCAGGGTTTTGTCGGACTGCTCGACGATTACCCCGGCATGACGTGCGGCGTCTGGCAGCACCGTCCCGAGAGCATCGGCTACGTGCGGGCGCGGTCCACCGATGTGTTCGAGGACCCGATCATCCAACCCAACTACCTGAAGGACCCGATGGACCAGCGCGTCATGGCCCGCGGCATGCGTCTGGCGCGGCAATTGCTGCACACCGGTGCTCTGGCGGAATTCTTCGACAAGGACGAACTGCCCGGACCCAACGTGCACACCGACGATGAGTGGCTGGATTACGCCCGTCAATTCGGTTCCACATCCTACCATCTGATCGGCACCGCCCGCATGGGCCCGGCATCCGATAAAACATCCGTCGTCAGCGATGAGTTGAAAGTGCACGGGATACAAGGGCTGCGGGTGGTGGATGCGTCGATTATGCCGAACATGCCGTCGGCGAATACGTATTCGTCCACCATGATGATCGCGGAAAAAGCGTCCGACATGATCCGGGGGCGGACACCGCTGGCCCCAGTGGAGGGAATCGCGGCGTAATTATGCCGCCCGAGCGGGTTCCAACCGGCGGCCTCTGGCGCCGATCCGATCCGAAGCGACACCGTCAGCCGGGATGCCTGCCCCCACCAGCACCGTCAGCTTCATTCCAGGCCGGCTGGCAAGATTGAACGTCACCTGCTCGTATCGAAGAAACCCGTCCAACGGGTGGTTGAACGTCCGCTCCCCACCCTCGCGCCCCATCACGTCGCGTTGTTGCCAAAGCCGCGCAAAATCCGGACTCTGGCGCAGCAGGTCGCCGATCGGTTCCTGCAGTGCCGCATCGTTTAAATGCGATCCAGCATGGGCTCGGAACTCCGCCACGACCCGGCGGGCGCGCTCGTTCCAGCCGTCGATCAGTGCGCGGGCGCCCGGCTCCAGAAAGATGAACCGCAGCAGGTTGCGGTCCGCGCCGGGGCTCAACCACCCCGGAAACAGCCGCTCTGCCTGTCGGTTCCACGCGCGCGCGTTCCATTCCCGATCCAGCACGTAAGCGGGGGTACCGATCGCATCGACGCAGGCGCACACCGTGTGGGTCACATCGTCGGTTTCGTCCTCCGGCTCTTCCGGATCCCGCTTCCCAGCCAGCTCGAACAAGTACGCGCGCTCCGCTCGGGTCAACCGCAGCGCCGCCGCGAGGCGGGAGAGCGCCAGGGAGGACATCGACACATTCCGACCCTGCTCGATCCAGGTGTACCAGGTTGTGCTGAGGCCAGAAAGTTGTGCCACCTCCTCCCGCCGCAAACCTGGCGTTCGCCGCCGAGGACCAACTGACAAGCCAGCGTCGGCTGGCGACAGCTTCTGCCTCTGCGTCCGCAAAAAATCCCCGAGGTCGCGCCGGTGGGCGGTGATGGGCCTGTCGATCATAGTGCTAGTTATACCAGGATAATACCTTATCTTACACGGGTATTTCATCCGTGATACGGCCGCGATCCTGGAGGTCACAAGACATGCCAATCTGGATCCCGATTTCGGTCTCCGCCGCGCTATTTCAGTGCTGGCGCACGGCGATGCAGCAGAAGCTGCGCGGCCAGCTGTCGGTGAACGGCGCGGGGTTCGTGCGGTACCTCTACGGGATGCCGACGGCGCTGGTCATCCTTATCGCGGCGCTGTGGATCACCGGCGCTCCGTTGCCCAAAATCAACGGACCGTTCCTGGTATACAGTGCGCTGGGCGGCATTGGGCAAATCCTGGCGACCAACCTGCTGATCATGTCCTTCGGATACCGCAACTTCGCCGTCGGCACCGCCTATTCCAAGACCGAGACGGTGCAAAGCGCCATACTGGCATTCTTCCTGCTGCACGAAAGCCTGCACCCGCTGGCCGTGGGCGGCATGGGTGTCGGGCTGGTTGGCGTCATGACCCTGTCGCTGGCGGGAAGAGGCTTCAAACCGAACGACCTCCTGCGCGCGACGGTGCAGCCCGCCGCATTGTGCGGATTGGGCGCCGGGCTGTTATTCGCGTTCACGACGGTGTTCATCAAATTCGCGAACCAGGCGCTGCCCGATCCTAATCTGGTCATCCGCGCGCTGTTCGGCTTGGTGGTGACCAACACGATGCAGATCGCGATGCAGGGCGCCTATCTGCTGTGGCGGGAGCCGCAAGAACTGAAAAAAGCTTTCACCACTTGGCGCAGCTCGATGTGGGTGGGCACGCTGTCCGGCTGCGGATCGGCGTGCTGGTTCACCGGCTTCGCCACCGCGCCGGTCGCGCTGGTGCGCGTGGTCGGGCAGGTCGAGGTGTTCGCCACTCTTGGCTTCGGGCATTTCTACTTGCGCGAACCGCTCACCTTGCGCGAAGCGGCAGGCCTGCTGCTGGTTGGCGCAGGGGTCGCGCTGGCGCTGGTGGGGAGCGTGGGGCATTGAGCGTACAGCCACCCGGCGCATGAACTCCACCTATCGCATCCGGAAGTATGTCTATCTCGTTGGTGGAGATTTCCTCCGATAGATGGTTGCCGCACGGGCGGCACAATGCCACCTTTGGGGCGCGGCCACACGGCCGGGGAGTCGTTGCTTGTTCCAGCACCTGTTCGATCACTTCGACGCATT
>JANXTL010000078.1 GCA_025352375.1 Acetobacteraceae bacterium
AAACGACACCCTGGAAGCGTTGGCGCCGCTTCCGTTGCCGTGCCAGTATCGTCTCACCAACGGCCCGAAACGGAGTCGCGCGGGTGAGCCAGCCGATCGTCTTCCTGTCAGCAACGACAAGCGAGTTCGCCGGCGCGCGCAGTGCGCTGCGGACCGACCTCGGCCGCGCCGGCTACGACGTCGTCGTCCAGGAGGAACTGCCGCACCTTCCGGAATCCACCCTGCTCGGCAACATCGCCGCCCAAATCCGCAAGTGCCAGTTCGTGGTCTGCGTCGTCGGCACACGCAGCGGCGGCGGATACCCGTCCAAAACCGAGGCGGAATCGTTCAAGCACCTGCTGCCCAAGCACCTGCTGCCGGAGTCCATGCCGCGCGCGTCCTACACCCAGTGGGAGTTCCTGCTGGCCCAAGTCTACAAGATCCAAATCCTACTCTGCCCGGCACGATCGGACTACGTGCCCGACGAAGCGGTGGCAGCGGACGACACCGAACTACAAACAGCCTTCCTCCGGCACATCGAAAACACCGGCATCTCCCGCCTGGCGTTCACCAACAACGACCAGTTACGCGCCACGGTGCTGTCGGAACTCGCCCGCGCCCAGGCGCTCGTATCGAAGCCGGTGGTGCTGCCGTTTCCCTCGATCCGCGCCTTGTTCAAAGGGCGAGAAGGGTACCTGCGCGACATCCACACCGCTCTGTCCCGCCCCGACGGCCGGCCGGCCGCGATCACCGCGCAACTGGCGGTGCAGGGCCTCGGCGGAGTCGGCAAGACCCGCGCCGCCGTCGAATATGCCTGGACCCATCACCAGGATTACGCCGCGCTGCTTTGCGTCAACGCCGACTCGCCCGAGGCGTTGACCCGCAACCTCGCCGCCCTGACGGGGCCGCTCGGCATGCCAGAGTATGCGACCCAGACCGACGACGTCCGCCTGCCAGCGGTCCTCGACTGGCTCGGCCGCCATCCCGGCTGGCTGCTGATCCTGGACAACATCGACTCCAACGCCGCCATCGCCGAGTCCGCCCGGCTGCTCGGCCGCCTGACCCACGGCAGCGTGCTGCTGACCACCCGCCTGACCAATCTGCCGAGCGGGTTTACCGCCTTGCCGCTGGATGTGCTGGCGGTCGCGGATGCTGTTTCGTTGCTGCTCGACACCACGCAGCGGCGAACCCGCGCCCCGGACGACCCGGCGCAGGCCAAGGGGCTGGCGAACGACCTCGGCCGCCTCGCCTTGGCCCTGGCGCAGGCCGGCGCCTACATCGACCGGATGCAATGCTCCCTCGCGGCGTATCGCACCCGGCTGCGGACGTCATTCGCGGCGGTCATGGCATGGTCCGACAAGACCGTGACGCAATACGAACGCGGCGCTGTCGCCGCCACCCTCGCGCTGTCGGCGGCCCAGTTGACCGAACCCGGCCGCGCGCTGCTGGAGCGCCTGTCCTGGCTCGCGCCCGAGCCGGTGCCGGTGTCCCTGCTGGACGTCCCGGTGCCCGGCGCGACCGGCGACCCGCTAGAGGCGCTGGCCGATCTGGCCGCCTACTCCCTGGTGACACGCGATACCGTGGCGAGCACCTTCCTCGCCCACCGTCTGGTGCTGGACGTGACCCGCCTCGCTTTGCCCGAGGCAATGGGGCGTCAACGCCTGGAAGAGGCGCTGACCTGGGTGAACGCGGCGTTTTCCGAGGCTTCAGGCGATGTGCGGAATTGGCCGCGCCTGGACCCACTAGCCGAGCACGCCTGGGCGGCGGTGCTGCACGCCGACGCGGCGGGGATCGCGGAACCGACTGCGCGATTGATGGGAGCGCTCGACTTGCTGTTCCAAGCCAAGGCGCAGTATCGGCGTGCCGAACAAATGTCGCATGCGGCGCTAAGTATCGTCGAACGAACCAAGGGCGAAATGGCGCCGGAACTGGCGATCCGCCTCAACAACCTCGCTGCGTTGCTGCAAGCCACCAACCGGCTGGGGGAGGCGGAACCGCTGATGCGGCGCGCTCTGGCGATCGCCGAGGCCAGCTACGGCGCCGCGCATCCGAACGTCGCGATCCGCCTCAGCAACCTCGCTGCGTTGCTGCACGACACCAACCGGCTGGGGGAGGCGGAACCCCTGATGCGGCGCGCTCTGGCGATCGACGAGGCCAGCTACGGCGACGCGCATCCGGACGTCGCGACCCGCCTCAGCAACCTCGCGCAGTTGCTGCAAGCCACCAACCGGCTGGGGGAGGCGGAACCGCTGATGCGCCGCGCTCTGGCGATCGACGAGGCCAGCTACGGCGCCGCGCATCCGGACGTCGCGCGCGACCTCAACAACCTCGCGCAGTTGCTGAAAGCCACCAACCGGCTGGGGGAGGCGGAACCGCCGATGCGGCGGCATGTCATCATCTTCCTGCGGTTCCAGCGCGACACTGGCCATGCGCACCCGCATCGCGAGGCGGCGCTGAACAATTACGCGATGTTGCTAAAGGAAATGGGCCGAAGCGACGCCGAGATCGCGGCCGA
>JANXTL010000081.1 GCA_025352375.1 Acetobacteraceae bacterium
AAACGACACCCTGGAAGCGTTGGCGCCGCTTCCGTTGCCGTGCCAGTATCGTCTCACCAACGGCCCGAAACGGAGTCGCGCGGGTGAGCCAGCCGATCGTCTTCCTGTCAGCAACGACAAGCGAGTTCGCCGGCGCGCGCAATGCGCTGCGGACCGACCTCGGCCGCGCCGGCTACGACGTCGTCGTCCAGGCGGAACTGCGGCACCTTCCGGAATCCACCCTGCTCGGCAACATCGCCGCGCGACCTCAACACCCTCGGGCAGTTGCTGCAGGCCACCAACCGGCTGGGGGAGGCGGAACCGCTGATGCGGCGGCCTGTCGTGATCTTCTTGCGGTTCGAGCGCGACACCGGCCATCCCCACCCGCATCGCGACGCGGCGCTGAACAATTACACCCGCCTTCTCCAACGGATGGGCAAAAGCGCCGCCGAGATCGCGGCCGAGGTCCAGGCCATTCGGCGGGACGCGGGGTTGGTGTGAGCGTCCGGCTTCGAGGTTGGTGCCGGTTATTTTTGGTCCGCAGATGACGTCGATGTTCGCAGATGTTCTTGCGTCAGGACGAGGCGTTTATACGCCAGACGTGGGGCGCCGAAGCGCGGCAGCATGGCTCGTTCCGGCGGCGAATGTTCCGGGATCTCGCTCATCGGTTCGACCCTGGCACAAAGGGCACGATCCCACATTCAGCCATCTGTGGACATCTGCGTCATCTGAGGACCGGCCCAGCGCCGCCGTGCCAACCTGCATCGCGGCGATCCTGAGCGTCGTCCGAATCCTCCTCGGCTACGGCAAGCACCTCGACCAAACCCTCCCCGACCAGGCCGCTCACCCCCGCTTCCCAACCCTGGCCACCGGCTTCGGCACGCACGACATGCGCCACATCCTCGGCCACGTGCAGCGCGGCATCCTGCGCGCGATGATGCTGCAACGTTTTCTGCTGGCCCGCGCCGCGCAAGGCCGCGATATCGAGCCGATCGAGCCCCGCGGCCCCGCCGAACCCCAGGACATCGAGGCGATGGAGATGAAGCGCCGCGCCCCCGCCCAGCCGCGCACGTCACCCCGGCGCGGCCCCAGCATCGATCCCGACGATCCCATGCACTTCGCCATCCCCACGTTGAAGGAACTCGAAGCCCAGGTCCGCCGTCGTTCCGTCGGCCGCACGATCGCCGCGATCTGCATGGACCTCGGCGTTACCGCCAACGCCTGCGAGGGCGGGTTCTGGCATGAGATCTGGCAGACGCTGTTGCATTTCGGCGGCAAATTCGAACATGTCTTCAGCGTGCAGGAAAGCCGGAAGGAAGCGTTTCAGAACGAGCGGGACAAGCGGCCGGAAACCTGGATCTTCGACTGGCGGGACCGGCCCAAGGACGCCATCCGCCAAATCCTCGGATACCTGCTCGGGGAGTCACCGCCCCGCGGCCCGCCGGACCCGCAAATACTCACCACCTCGTCCTAGCGGCCGCGCCATCGCGCGTGCCGCCGCTGCTCGTTGGCTAACCGGGCGGAGTCTGCTTTGCCCCGCCGCTCAACGAAAACACCAACCCAAACGTCACCACCAACAACCCGCCGACCTGCAACGCCGTCGGCCACTCCCCCACCACGGGGATGCCCAGCAGCACCGAGGCACCCGGCACCAGCGCCGGAAACAATGTCGCCCGCCCGGCGCCGAGAATCTGGATCGCCCGACCGAACACGATCAGCGACAGGACCCCGGTCAACAGGCCTTGCACCAGGATTTGGGCGATCAGCATCGGCCAGGGCAGCGCCAGCAGTTGCCCAAGGCCGTGGAACACCAGATATGGCGGCAGGAACAACGCGCCGGCGACCACCGTGACCGATCCCGTCGCTTGCATGGGGCCGACGCTCCAGCGTCGCGACAGCACCGAATAGAGCGCGAACAGCGCCCCCGCGAACAAGAACAGCGCGTCCCCGATCGGCGTTAGGCGGTCCCCCTGCAATATCGCGGGACCGGCGATCAGCGTCAGGCCGAACACGATAACCCCCGCCCCGATCAGGCGCCGGGCACGCAATGTTTCGCCCAACAGCAGGGCGGACAGGAACATCGATGTCAGCACCATCATGGATGGTTGCAGTACCGCACCATGCGGCAGAGGCGCGTAGTGGAAGCCCGCCATACTGGCGATCATGAACAAGGGGCCCGCCGCCGCAGCCAACCCCAGGGCATGCGGCCAGCTGCAAAGGCCGGGGCCATTGCCGTAGCGCTTGCGGCGCAGCAGCCAGGGCAGCATGGCGATGCCCGCCACACCGCCGCGCAACGCTGCAACGTCGAAACCGTCCATGCCCATCCCAGCACCGGCGCGGGACATGGTCAGCTGGCTCCCCCAGATTATCGCCGCCGAAGCGCCGAAGAGGATGCCGAGCCAGAGGGGGGCGCGCGCGTTGGGTTCTGAGGTCATGCGGGGCGGGCGTAGGCGCTATGCGCCATTGCGGCAAGCGCCGACGGGCGCGATGATCTACTCACCAGTAGCTTTCCTGGAGCCTCAAACCATGCACATCTCCCCCACCGGCCAGACGCTCGGCGCCCGCATTGAGGGTATCGACCTACAGCAGCCGCTATCGGCTGCGGACATCCGGACAATCTTGCGGGCGCTGGGCCAACACGGGGTACTGTGCTTCCCCCGGCAGACGCCGGATGTCGATGCGTTCGCCGCCTTCGGCCGGTC
>JANXTL010000092.1 GCA_025352375.1 Acetobacteraceae bacterium
CCACGGCGCGATGTCCGGCGGCAGCAGCGATTCCGTCATGCGGGTGTAAGCGGATGGCGAGATTGCGTTCAGGCGGATATTGTATTTCGCGCCCTCGTGCCGCAGCACGTTGATCAACCCGTTCACGGCCATTTTCGCCGCGCCGTAATTGGCCTGGCCGAAATTGCCGACGGTGCCGGAGCCGGAGGTCGTCACCACGATGCGTCCATATTGCTGCTTGCGCATGATGGGCCAGGCGGCCTTGATGCAGTATGCGGTGCCGAAATGGTGCACCTGGTTGACGAACTCGTAGTCCTCCATGGACATGTTGTTGAACGCCTTGTCGCGCAGGATGCCGGCGTTGTTGACCAGGATATCCAGCCGGCCCCATGTATTCACAGCGGTGTCGACGATGCCTTGCGCGGCGGCTTCCTCGGCGACGGAGTTGTAGTTGGCGACAGCCTGCCCACCGGCCGCCTTTATTTCCGCCACCACCGCGTCCGCGACCCTATGCGCACCGCCGGTGCCGTCCACCGATCCGCCGGGATCGTTCACCACCACCTTTGCCCCGCGGGAGGCCAAAAGCAGTGCGTGGCAACGGCCGAGGCCAGCGCCAGCCCCGGTGACGATCGCCACCCGGTCATCGTAACGTACGTCCATGGATTAAACTCCCAACTTGGATTTCACGAAGGCTCCGCCGGCTGCGATAGCGCGTTTTCCGGCGGACAGTTCGGTGTGGTAGGTGTGCCAGACGTGGATCATTTCAGGCCAGATTTGCAGGTCTACCGCCACGTCGGCGATGCCGGCGGCGCGGGCCAACTGGATGGAATCGTCCAGCAGCGTCTCGCACGCGCCCACCTGGATCATCATGGGCGGCAAACCGCGCAGATCGCCGTAGTGAGGCGCGGCATGGGCGGAACGAGGATCGGCCCCGGCCAGGTATGTTTCCGCCATGAACCTGATGGTCGGTGCCTGCACGGTTGGGTCGGTCGCGGCACGATCGGTAAAGGATTCGCCTCGTGCTTCCATGTCCACCCACGGGGAAATGCACCAGGCGCAGGCAGGCAAAGGCAATCCGGCATCGCGAATGGCCAGAATGCCGCCGACCACCAGCCCGCCGCCGGCGCTGTCACCCGCGATGCATATTTTCCCGGCCGCGACACCGCTGGATAGCAGGAACCGATACGCCGCGACCGTATCCTCCACCGCCGCCGGAAACGGGTGCTCGGGTGCCATACGGTAATCGATCGCGAGTGTTCGCACGCCCGCGGTGCGCCCACACTCGGCGACCAGATGCCGATGGCTGTCGAGCGAGCCGATCACGTAGCCGCCGCCATGCAGGAAAAGGATGACCTTGGAGGCGTCGGCACCCGGGGTCGAAGTCCACTCGGCCTTCACGCCATTGGCGCTGAGCGGTTCGACCTTCACGTCGGAAGGCAGTCCAAAGTCCAGGCCGCGTGCGTCGTAATCCCTGCGCATTTGGGGAATTTCAGTGGCGCGCGTTCGGTCGGCTATCTGAGCGCGTATCGCGGTGATTTCTGGGTCGCTCATGAGATTTTTCTCCGGGTTTGGTCAATCGGACACAAGGCGGCGCACCTATTTCCTGGCGGGCGAATTGGGCGTGACCAGTTCGATCGGCGCTTTGGTCGGATTCTTACGCAGGCGAGCGATATAGTCCAGTTCCCGCATTGCGATAGGATTGTTGGGATCGGTGACAAGCGAGTCACGGTACGATTTCTCGGCCTCGTCCAGCCGACCTAATTCGGTCAGTGCGAGGCCGCGGCCACGAAGCATGCGCCCTCGATATTTGTTGTCGAGATTTGGTATACGTAATCCGCCATCATAAGCAACAAGCGCCTCCCCGAAGCGTTTCAGCCCGATCAGCGCGATAGCCCGCTCCGTCGTAAGGTTGGGCAGGGTTTCGCCCAGCAATTCACCCGGCAGAGGCGAAGGCAGCGCCAAACCAGCGTCGAGTACCCTCAATGCGTCGGGTACTCTGCCAATTTCGTTATAATAGGTTCCGAGCAATAACGCCGCCGACGGGTACGGGTTGTTCACGGCGATAATTCTGTCGCTGGTCTTGCCCCCTGGCGCCAGCACGTATCTCAACGGCGCCTTCACAGACTCGGTCTGCCCATCGACCAGGATGGCGATCGTGTTGTCTGCCTGCCGCGCGGCCGCGAACCGTTTATCCGCCGCGGCAAGCGCTTCCTCCAGTTCCGCGACGTGGCTTCCAATGGCTTGCAGCCCGCCCTTATTCACGTCCGCCCGTACGGCGGCGACGATGGTTTGGGTTTTCTTCCAGTAGGGCAATAATTTGACGGTTAGCGGAGCGACGTTTACCGTCGTTTCCTCGGCCGCGGTCGAACGCAGGGGGGCAAATAGCAGACCGAACGCGAGTATCGCGAAGGCGAGGCACGGCTTCATCCGCGGTAGAGGCGGGCTCAGGAACGTCACAATACCTCATCCCCAGCCACAAAAACCTCCCGGGCCCGGGTGACATCGGGCCAGCACCGATCGAACACGGCAATCGAAGCTTTAATCGCAGCCCCCTGTATCACCGCGTCCAACCGTTCATGGGATTCAAAGCGGTAATGCGCGCAATGAATTGCCGGATCCTGCTCGCTCCACCCGCGCCACGCGGTCGCAACGCCGAACGCCTTCATGGCGTCCGGCATGTGCTCCGCGCGATACCAGGCATCGAAGCCCGCACGGTCGGCGACCGAAGCCACCGTCGCGCGGACCACCAACCAGGCGGCGGGCATGTTACGCTTTCGCGTATTTGCCGGTAAGCTGGTTGGTCGGGCCTTCCAGGCCCTTCTCCTTGCGATCCTGCCGGGTTTCCCGCGACCAGGTGCGCTTCAGGTCGTCCTTGATGTTGAACGTCAGCTTGCCGAGGCCCTGAGTCTCCAGCGTCACCACGTCGCCATCCATGAAGGACGACAGGCCGCGATGGTTGGTGCCGGTGGCGAGAATATCGCCGGGTTCCAGCACATGCACGGACGACGCCCACTCGATGCAGCGGGCGATCTGGTGCGCCATGTCGTTGGTGTTGAAGTCCTGCTTGACCTCACCGTTCACGGTCAACTTGATCGGCAAATTCTGCGGATCGGTTATTTCATCCGCCGTCACCAAATACGGCCCGATGGGGGCGAAGGTGGCGCGCGACTTCATCGCGAAGAACCCGGCCGAGGCCAGCCCCCGAGCGGACCCGTCGATGAAGTTCATATAGCCAAAAATGTAGTTCATCGCGTCGGCGGCTTTGACGTTGTCGGCGCGCTTGGAGATCACCAGGGCCATTTCGGCCTCGCCCTCGAAGATCGTGGCGGGTTCGTCCGGCAGTACCATTGTGTCGCCGTTGCCGATCACGGCCGTCGCGGCTTTATGGAAGGCGTTGATTTGCGGCTTCTTCGGCAGGGTGCCGTTTTCCATATAATTCACCGCCATGCAGACGATATTGCCGGGCTTGGGCACCGGCGGGCGGATGCGCACGCTGGACACTGGGACGCCGGCACCGGCTGAGGCCGCCTCGATCTTGCCCTTATAGTCGCCCCAGGCGGCGATCAGGTTGGACAGTAGGTCGCCAGGACCGGTGTGCGGTATGGACGCGACGGCGGCGGACACGTCGACGATGTTTTCACCAACGACGACGCCCAGACGGAAGTCGTTAAAAAACGCGAGTTTCATGGTTTCCTCCTTGGAACTACCAACACACTAGCCCGCTGTCAGGTCCGCCAGCAACGGCAGGCATTCAGCGGCGAACCATTCGATCTGGCGGTTGCGTTCCTCGTAGGGTCCGAGCAGGTCCAACGCGATATGCCGCACCCCGGCGGCGTGGAATTCCCGGATGCGGTCGGCGACCTGTTGCGAGGTGCCAAGGGCGCAATACCGCGCCGCCGCCTTCCGGAAATCCATCGCATACCGAACGCTGAGGGTCTCCGTCGCTCGGTCCAGCGCGGTCTCGTAATCCTTGTCCAGCCGGGTGAACAACAAATGCCCGGTGCCGAACGGAACCGTCCCCCTGCCCTTTTCATCCGCCGTGTCGCCGATCGTCGCCAGCGCATCGCGGTACATCTCGGGGGAGATCACATAGGCCAGGAATCCGTCGCCTAGCCTTCCGATGCGGCGCAGCGCGGCGGGCTTGCGGCCGGCGAACCAGATCGGCGGGCCGCCGGCTTGGCGGGGGCCGGGACGCATGGGGATGTCCTCGAACGGGCCGTAGAATTTGCCGTGGTGGCTGACCGGTTCGCCGCTGAAGTATTTGCGGATGACCTGCACGCCCTCGGCCAGACGGGCGCCGCGTTCGTTGTGGGGGACGTCGCAGGCGGCGTATTCCTTGGGGAATTCTCCGCCCACGCCGACGCCGAAGATGAACCGGCCCTCGGTCAGGTGGTCCAGCGTCAGCACCTGCTTGGCGACCGGCGTGGGGTGGCGCAGCGGCACCAGCAGCACGGACGTCCCCAGCGTCAGTCGCCGGCTCACCACCGCCGCCTGCGCCAATTGCAACAGCGGGTCCAGAATGGGGATGGCGAAGGAGATGTGATCTCCGGCCCAGAGCGAATCGTAGCCGCAGCGATCCACAAGCTGCACCAGTTCCACCAGCTCGTCGATCCGCGGCTCCCACGGGCCGTTCGCCGGTTCCGTGCGGCGGTGGATGGTCTGGATTCCGATGCGCAGCTTTTTGTCCAGGATCAGGGCCATAGATGCGTCCTCCTGCGCGGATGTTGCAGCCAACGCCGTCGCCCGCCAAGCTACGGCCAACGCATTTGGAGGAACCCATGCCCGATTTGCTCGAGAAAATCGAAAACGGCGTCGCCACGCTGACCCTGAACCGGCCGGAGGCGCTAAACGCGCTGTCGATGGATATCCGCAACGGGCTGATCGCCGCCCTGAACCGCTATGCCGAGGATGACTCCGTCCGCTGCATCGTCATCACTGGCGCCGGCCGCGCGTTCTGTTCGGGAGGCGACGTCAAGGGCATGGGCGAGCGGGCGGCGCGCGGGCTGGAATCAAGGGCACGCGGGATCCAGTTCTCCAACTCGATCCCGATGGCGATGCGCAAACATCCGAAAGTCATCATCGCCATGGTGAACGGCGTCGCAGCCGGCGCCGGCCTGAGCATGTCCATGGCCTGCGACATGCGCATCGCGGCGCGGTCCGCACGCTTCACCACCGCCTTCCTGAAGATTGGCCTGTCCGGCGATTGGGGCGGTTCCTGGACGCTCACCCGCCTCGTCGGCACAGCCAAGGCCCGGGAGCTTTTTTTCCTCCCCGACCTCATTGGGTCGGAGGAAGCGCTGCGGATCGGTCTGGTCAACCGCGTGGTGGACGACGCGGAATTGCATGCGACGACCATGGAAATGGCGCAGCGCATCGCGGAGATGCCGCAAATCGCAGTCGCCGCGACCAAGCGGAACCTGTTCGAATCGGAAACCGGCAGCTTCGATACGGTGCTGGATATGGAAGCCTTCAACCAGGCTCGCTGCTCGCAGACCGGGGATCACCGGGAGGCTGTCGCCGCCTTTAAGGAAAAGCGCAAGCCAGTGTTCGAGGGGCACTGAGACTTGAACACTCGTTTGAGCCAGATCGCGGCATCCGCCAAGGCGTCGGAAAGTGCCGGCAGTCGTAACGCAGAACATCGAACGCATCCCGACCCCGTTCCTGGGCTACAAGACAGCTTGGTGAGGTAACCCGATGAAATTTTTCTACGCCGAAGGCTCCCCCTACGCGCGAATCGTGCGGATCGCGCTGCTCGAACTGGGGATGAACGATACGGTGGAGAAGGAGATCGTTACCCTGCGCGATCCCGAGTCCGCCCTGCTGCCCTATAACCCCATCGGGCGGGTGCCGACCCTGCAACTGGACGACGGCACGATCCTGACGGAATCGCTGCTGATTTTCTTCTATTTGGACACCCAGCACGGTGGCCAACCGCTGCTGCCGCGCGACGGCTCCGACGGCTGGGTCACCCTCTCACGCATGGGCACCGCAATGGGCCTGATCGACGGCATCGCCGTCTGGAACCGCGCTTTACGCCTGCCGGAGCATGAACGCTCGCCTGGCGTGCTGGCGCTGGAACGCACCCGCGCTACGCGCACCCTCGACGCACTGGAAAAGGCGGTGGCGGGGGGCGCCTACACCGGCCGGCTTGACGCTGCGCGCATTGCCCTCGGTTCTACCCTGGGATGGACAGAGCGGCGCCATCGGAAATTTAATTGGCGAGAGGGACATCCGGTACTGTCGGCCTGGTATGACGACATTGCCCAAACCCCTTCGTTTACGATGACTTTACCGCCGATCGTGTAAAAGGTGCAGATTCGATAATATATGTTACAAACTGAAGCGCCTCGGTTGGTTAGACCATGATCGTTTGAGGTCGCACGCGATCTCGGCGTTGGATCATGGTCTAAGCCTTTGTTTGAGAGGGTGATTCACGCCCGAGGTTGAAGTCAACCTCAGGCGATCACGCTCTAATGTGCATGCGTGCCAACCAATCGAGGAGCCCACTTCATGAAGCGTTTCGTTATCCTGCTCGTCTTGTTCGGCCTGGGACTCCCCCTTGCCGGATGCGTGGTCGAAGGGCCCGGCCGTCCCGGAGGCTCGTGCTACTGGCATCCGTATCGCTGCCGCTAAGGCCCTGTCCAAAGATAATCGAATCGATCATGCGGATCGGACAGGGCCTAAGCTCTTGTTTTGAACGGCAACTTTGCCGGCGTGCTGACGCACTTATTTGCCGGCGTTGCCTAAGCGCTGGATCGGGAAGCAAGCGGCGAGAGGGAATCACGCGAAGTCGTAGGCGCCCGCGATCGTCCGGTCAGCACCTGACCAGGCTGCGAGTTGGGCGTTGGCGTACGCCCGCATCCGGGCCTCCCGGCTGGTCGCGTCGCCGCCGGCGTTCGCCCAATCCCCCAGAAAGGTCCATGTCGCGCCATCGGGAATTCGGAATGTCCAGCCACCTTCGGCGGGCGCACCGAGTTTATTGAACAGCATGTACCCCATCACTTTGTTCGACGGAATGTTCTTGTACGCCTTCTCGCCAGGCCGCCATTGGCGGTTTTGGGTCATCTGGTAGGCTTCCGTGTCGAAAGCGCGCAAGCCCGCGACATCCACCGCCCACATCACCGCCGTATCTTCCATCTCACGCAGCGGAAAGGCCGTCGCGCCGTAGAAATTGCGCGAAACGCAAACCGCTGATTCGTTGAATAGGTCGTTCTTCGTTGTCCAGACGCGCGGAGCGTTGGTGTCGAGATCGACGGTCGTTCCCTCAACCTCCCATCCCTTTATTGTATGCATAAGATAACGGTTCTTGAGCTGTGTTGTCATGCCTTGACCGGTAACGCGATCGATCGACCGCTGATAGTCCGCGCCAGACCCATCGACCCGAAATCCGACGCCCAGCCCCGTGAAGGCGTCCGGGATTCGCCCGTTGTTGAGATAAGCCATCGTCATGCCACCCCCCGGTCCGGGGATTGCACCGCTCGGCACGGGCGTGGTGTTGGCCCCGACCAAGGGGGATGTCGGCTCGTAGAGTTCCCGCGTGAGTTTGTTGTAGCCCCTTTTCGTGCAGACTTTGTTCCAACCCTGATCGATCGCGGCCATTTGGTCGACAGCACTCAGCGTCATGAATTGCCGAATGGTCATGATGCCCGGAATTGTTTGCCCACCAATAAGAACGTCTCTGAACAAATCGGGTCGGGTGGAGCCGTTACCGAATGCCGCCTGTGCGATGATCGTCGTGAGACGTTGCATCATCTTGAATTCGACGCGCGGCAGATTATCGGCATCCGCTCCACCGTTCAGCATCAGGTCCCGTTTGCGCGGTTCGAAACTATCGATCGGCTTGAGGTAGTGGGTCACGAATGGACTCTGGTTACCATCCGGCATCGGTCCTACCATGCGAACGGTGATCGAATTCTTGTAAACGGAAACGAGTTGGTCTCCGAGCATGCGGCTGGGGGGCATTCTTATACCTGCTTGTTGGCGGGACTTTCCGCTGATTCTTTGACGGCCGCAATGTGTCAGAACATTGGGCGTTTTTCAAGCTCCCGAACGAATAATTGCGTGAAGACGGGATTATTTTTTTATCCGGCAGTCGGAGGACGTTAGACCATGATCGTTTGAGGTTGCACGCGATCTCGGCGTTCGATCATGGTCTAAGCCTTTGTTTGAGAGGGTGATTCACGCCCGAGGTTGAAGTCAACCTCAGGCGATCACGCTCTAATTCCACCCCAAAATGCTCGGCAACGCCCCGACCGGGATTTCGATCGACGCGCCAGGGCGACAAAATTGCGATTGTGCAGGTCCACGCCGATCGTGCGGTCGCCATATTGGGTTTGCTGGATGCGTTTGACGTTGCCGAAAGCGCCGTCGTTCATGACGATGTCGGCGCGGCAGATCATGGTGGCATGGACGGGGTACTCGGCGATGCATCGCCCGTGCGGCGGCATTTTTGTTAGGGCAGACGCGGCCGTCGCGCAACACAGGCGTGAGCGTTCCGACCACAGGGCATAACGGATTGCCACTGCCACATCGCACTTGTCCGACACCCGCACCAGGGTCGGGTCCAACCATTGCCGCACATGTTCGCTCGACCAAATCTGCTTGGCGAACCGGCCACAGCGAAGCAAGCTCAGAGCTTCGGGCGATGACCAATTTTTATCGTCTCGTAGCCAATTATAATATCCGACGCATGTGGCCAGCCCAAAGACTGGCCACATGCGACACGCTCAATCAGTTCAGCCGCAGATCCAGAATATGCTTCGGATCGGCCTGCAACTCGCCCTTCTCCACCCGCTTCACGATATCGACCAACGCGGCGTTAGCTGGCGTCGGCAGGCCGATTTCTTCGCCTTTGCGGACGATCAGGCCATTCAGGAATTCGATTTCGGTCCGGCGGCCCTTGACCATGTCCTGGCCCATCGACGGGCGATGCTCGCCGCCGCCGGATTTGGCGACCTCGGCCAGCCGGTGATCGTCGTATTCCTTGGTCGCGGCGGCATCGCCTTCGCCGGCCTTGGCGATGATCTCGGGATCGATATGGTGCACTTCTTCAAGCTGATAGCCCAGCGCCTGGCCGACGCGGATGGCTTCCGACCCAAGCCGGGAACCAAATCGTCGCAGTGCGTCGTTGGTCAGGATTTGCTTGCTGATCAGACCGGTCGACGCCGACATGCCGTTCGCCATAGCGTTGGTTACCAGCTTGGACCAGCGCTCGCCCCAGATGTTCGTCGTCGCCAGCGCGCTATCGGACAGCGCCACAAGTCGGGTCACTTCCTTCAACCGTTCGGTGATGCGGCCGTGCACTTCGCCCGCCCGAAAGACGGTGTGTTTGGTGCCGCTTTTGCCGGCGGCGCGCTTCACGTGGCCGGGTTCGAACAGGTCGACGGTGATTGAACTGGCGATGCAGCCCAAAACCTTACCCCAGCCGACGACGCCGGCGATGGTTTCCTCATTCATGCAGTTCTGCAACGACACGACGAACCCGTTCGGCGCCAGGTACTGGGCGATCATCGTGGTCGCCCATTCGGTGTCGTAGGATTTCATGCAGACGAAAGCGATGTCGAAGGGCTGTGCCTTCGCTGCCTGCTGCAACTCGGTCAAATGCAGGGCTTTGACCGGAGTGGACCAGGGCTCCACATCGCGCAGATGCGACACTTTCAGGCCGTTGGCCTTCATGGCCTCCACGTTTTGCGGCCAGGGGTCGATGAACGTGATGTCTTCCCCGGCGCGAGCCATATGTGCCCCGGCGTAGGCGCCGACGGCACCGGTGCCCATGACGGCGATTTTATAACCCATTGGTTTCCTCCTGACTGAGACAACGTTGGGGCCTAGTGTGACGCGATCCCCAGGAAAGGCAATCTAGGCAAGGTCCTCTGGGGGCAGCCACAGGACCTGCCCGATCCGGTCCGCACCTGCCGCCAGCATCGCCAGCCGGTCGAAACCGACGGCGATTCCGGCAGCGGACGGCATGCCGTGCGCCAGCGCCGCGAGAAAATCGTCATCCATCGCCCAGTCCGGCCCGTACATATCATGCCGTCGCGAACGGTCTTCGTCGAAACGGGCGCGTTGTTCTGCCGCGTCGGTCAGTTCCACGAAGGCGTTCGCCAGTTCGATGCCGCCCACGAACAGCTCGAACCGTTCCGCCACGCGCGGATCGTCGGGAGACCGGCGGGCCAACGCCGCCTGTGCCGCCGGCCAATGGGTCAGGAAGGTCGGTTGGTCGCGGCCCAGATGGGGTTCGATACGTTCCAGCATGAGGCGGAAAAACAGATCCTCCCATGTTTCGCCATCCCGAATCCGAGCACCGGACGCGGCTGCCAAAGCGGCCGCATCGCCGGCGGTCGCCAGGACATCCACGCCGGCATAACGCTGAAACGCGTCGGCCATGGTGAGCCGTTCGATGCGCGACAGGTCGGTGGTAACGCCGGCCGACGTCACCACCGCGGGCAAAACCGCCTGCATGAAGGCGATGGTTTCCGCGATCAGCGCGTCCATGTCGGCGCCGGGTCGGTACCACTCCAACATGGTGAATTCTGGCGCATGTCGCGCGCTACCCTCCCCGTTGCGCCAGACACGGGCGAGCTGAAAAATCGGCCCCGCGCCGGCCACCAGCAGCCGCTTCATCGCGAACTCCGGGCTGGTGTGCAGCCATAACGCCTCCGTCCGCCCGTCGGGATGGACGCGTTCGGTGCGGAAGGTCGCCAGATGCACCTCCTCGCCCGGCGCGGGGACAGCGTACGGCGTTTCAACCTCGGTGTAGCCGCGTTCGGTGAAAAAACGGCGGGTGGCGGCGGTCAGTTCGCCGCGCCGCCGCAGGAAGGGTAGCCGGGCGGCGAGATTTTCGGGATGCCAAACGGGAAGGGTCATGGTGGCAACCTACCCCACCGACGACAAACCGGCCACGCCGTGCTAACCGGCGGCGATGCATGCTACGGCACAGACCCTGCGGGATGCCGACGCGCTGGTGGACGCCGGCCTGATCCCAGCCGCCGCCCGTGACGCGATCGCGGCTGTCGAGGCGCGTTACGCGGTCGCGATCACCCCGGCGATCCAAGCCATAATTGAAAGCCCGCACGATCCCATTGGGCGGCAGTTCGTTCCGGACCAGGCGGAATTGATTACCGCGTCGCACGAAAGCCTCGACCCGATCGCCGACGACGCGCTGTCACCGGTCAAAGGCGTCGTGCATCGTTACACCGATCGAGCGCTGCTGAAACCGCTGCTGGTGTGCCCGGTCTATTGCCGGTTCTGTTTTCGTCGGGAACATGTCGGCCCCTCCGGCGGCCTTTTGACCGAAGCCGAGTTGGAGGCCGCCTACACCTGGTTCACGGATCATCCGGCGATCGAGGAAGTCATTCTGACCGGGGGCGATCCGCTCATGCTGTCGGCACGGCGCCTGTCGGACATACTCGCACGCCTGTCGGCCATCCCCCATATCCGGACCTTGCGTATCCACACCCGTGTCCCCGTCGCGGATCCCGATCGGGTCACGGCAGCGCTGGCTGGCGCGCTGGACACCGGGACTCCGCTATGGGTCGTCGTCCATGCGAACCACGCGCGTGAGTTCTCTCCCGCCGCCCGCGCAGCCCTCGACCGGCTTCGTCGCCACGGCATTCCTCTGCTCGGACAATCCGTGTTGCTGCGTGGCGTGAACGATAGTGCCGAGGCTTTGGAGGCGCTGTTCAAAGCCATGCTCGCTTGCCGGGTGAAACCGTACTACCTGCACCAGCTGGATGCGGCGCCGGGCACCGCGCGATTCCATGTGCCGATCGAACAAGGTCAGGCATTATTGGCATCGTTACGCGGACGTGTGACGGGCCTGGCCTGGCCTACTTATGTGCTGGATATTCCCGGCGGGCATGGGAAAGTGCCCATCGGTCCCAATTATCTGATGGACGATGACAGGGTCGCCGCGCCCGACGGCTCGATCCACCGGTTGCCACGGTAGAAGCGGGCAGCGATGGAGGCTGCGACGGTGCGAAACTGCAAACAGCCTAGCGTCCGTTTTTCGGCCTCAAACGATGCCCCGCCCTATCCGGCGTTGGAACAACGAAGATTTAACGGCTAGAGCGTGATCGCCTGAGGTTGACTTCAACCTCGGGCGTGAATCACCCTCTCAAACAAAGGCTTAGACCATGATCGAACGCCGCGATCGCGTGCAACCTCAAACGATCATGGTCTAGGCGCTGAAGCGCGCCGCATAGGCTTCCTGCTTGAACCCGACCAGTAGCGTGCCGTCCACCGCCAGAACCGGGCGCTTGATCATGGAGGGTTGAGCCAGCATCAGGCAGATGGCCTTGGCTGCGTCCAGGTTCTGGCGTTCGGCTTCCGGCAGCTTACGGAACGTCGTGCCGGACCGATTCAGCAATGGCTCCCAGCCGAGTTGGGCAACCCATCCGCGCAACGTTGCTTCGTCGATGCCTTGCGTCCTGTAGTCGTGGAAGGCATAGGTCACGCCATGAGCCTCCAGCCAGGAACGGGCTTTCTTCATAGTATCGCAGGCCTTGATACCGTGGACCGTGACGGGCAATTTGGTTAGTCCCACTCGATTATTTCCAGAGCATATCACTATTTTAATTTACATGCAATTTTTTGCGCCGTGACGTTATGTTCCGCCAAGCAGACCGTCAAAAAATTACGTTATCGATTTTAAAGAGCAATCGCAGCGAAATTTTTTCTTGTGTTTCGCCAACTATCGGGGCCAATCGGACGATTTCTGCATCTAGCGGTGTCCGGCGCCCCTTCCGGACTCGGCAAAACTACCGTCGCGAACTATATCACGCCACGCAGATCGAGGCCATCTGCCCCAAGCGAGGCTTGCGCACCGACGAGATTCCTTGCTCGAATCCTGTTCCCCGACTATATTACTGGAAATACTCAGGAGTTCGCATTGGGCAGTTCGCAAAAACGCGTCATCCAAAATTATCGATCTCGCCTTAGCGACCGCGGCTTGGCTCGCTTCGAGGTGCTCGGTCGCGATGCCGACCGCGACCTCATTCGATCGCTGGCGCGCCGCCTGGCAGAAGATGGCCCGGAGACATCGCGCCTACGTGCAGCGGTTAGCCAGACCATCGCTGGTGAGCCCCCTAAGAAGGGCGGCATCCTGGCTGCGCTCCGCCGCTCTCCCATGGTCGGCGCCGACCTCGATCTGACGCGTCCTCGCGAGAAAGGTCGTAGGGTCGATCTTTGACGGAGGCCTGCCGTCAGCCCACGCTCTATCCTTCATGTCCGCGCGGCTGCTGGAACTCGGCGAAACCGCCCTGGCCGATGCGATCGATGACGCCCCCCTCTGTGGACGATGACGGGTAACCTGGTCACGCCCACTCGATTCTTTCAATGCATTGTAACGCGCTGATTTATAATAGAAAAATTTTTTGCTGACGGTCGAAACCCGACTATCGAACCGTCAAAATTTTGTGCTGTTGATTTTGAAGGGAAATTTGCGCGATTCGAATCCATCGACGTTACAGCGTCCATCGCCAACGATCGGTCGATTTTTCGCATTGTCGATCGCGGAGCACATTCTGTGCCGGGATGAAAAAATACCGTCGGCCTCTTTGGCACGATATGATGCCCCGGCCACGTCAGGACTGAGAGGCATGTGCCGAACGACAAGACCTGCATCTATTGCCCGCAGTCAGAGCCGTTTCGGTTCTGCGGAGTCGAGCACGTCATCCCACAAGGGTTTGGCCGCTTCGGAAGCGGGACGCCCACGCTCAATTGCGTGTGCGATGACTGCAACACCTATTTCGGCCGCGAACTCGATCAGCTTCTGACCCGCGACACCTATGAAGGGATTTCCCGATACAGCCGCGGCCAGTTCTCCAGCCAGGCGCGCTCGCAGAAGCGCGTGAGACTCGCGTTTGCCGATCCGGCAGAGGCCGGCGCATTTCAGGGCCTTCGAGTCGCGCTCGATGGAACGACCGGGCAGCTCATGCCGTTCACCGTCCAATTCCACATCCACAACTTCAGGACGGGCAAGGACGAGGTCTATTTCCTATCGCGGATCGCCGGCCTGACCCTGCCGGAGGCGGATTACGGCAAACCGGGCGCGGACGGCGAAAAGGGTACGTGGCGGTGCAAGATTCTCGCGCCATCGCGGGAAGCATACGATGCAATGGTCGAGGCGCTACAGTCCTCCGGGATCGCCTTCAGACCTGGAACGCCCTTTCAAAACCCTTGGGCCGCGGAGACTGCGGCGCCGTCGTCCCTCCTAGTCGAGATCACCTCGGAGATCGAAAAGCCCCATAAGCGCGCGATCGCCAAGATCCTCATGAACTTCGTCGCCTTCCATCTTGGCCGCGATGAGGCGCTCAGACCGCGGTGGGACTTTCTTCGTTGCTACGTCCGCAACGCCGCGGGCGAGATCAAGGCAAGGCTTTCGCAGCGACCGTTCTGGACCGGCCAGGAGACGGACGAACTTCGCTTGCGCGACGACAGCATCAATGTCCGCATCGAGAATCTGGATGGGAATATCGTCGGCGCCATCCAGTTCTATAATCTCTACACCTACGAGATGATCCTCGTGGAAAATGAGAGCCTCGGTACCGCCCAAGAGATCGGGCGCCGGTACACGCCCGACGAGCTTCCGCTTGAAGGTGAAAAGCGCCCGGTCTGATGGATCGCTCTTCCGCCCCTAAACCAAGCGTACTCCATGCTCGCGCCGTCTTCTTCTCTTAGAATAACATGAAATCGGCATCCTCTCCGACGTCCTGCTGGCTCTCGACCGTCCGCACGAACGCGTCTGCGATCTTCTTTGCTCTTTCAGTACCCCACCGGTCGTAGTGGCGTGGCGAGATGAGGACATTGGATATCCGGCTCAATACGAGCTTGGACAACTCGTACTTCTGCAGATCCCCGCTTGAGCCCAGGACGCGGTCCAACGCAGCGCGTACACTCCCTTGGTCCTTCTTCGCATAGGAGAACACAGCGAGTGTCCTTGTTTCGCTGACTGGCAGGATGTTGATCGCGACGCCGACCAGTTCCTCATGGAACGGCGCATCCCTGACCGTGATGAACGACGAGGCCGCAAGACACGGCGCTTGGCTGCTCAGCTCGATGACATCGTGCTCGACGCCGTCGAAGGAACCGCGCAACAACGGCCCGTCGTAGTAGCTATGGCGATACCGCCACGTCGCCCAAAACAGGAGCATCTGCTCCACGGCCTTCTGCCCCGACGGACTGGAAGAATCCGCAGAGTCGACCCCGCGTTCGACCCTTGCCGTGTACAGGCTTTGCAACTGCACGGCGGAGGACATGATCGCGTGCAGCTCACAGGTGATCCCTCGATAAGCCAGCAGGAAGAGCTGCTCGCGATCGGCGCCATCGAGCGGTTTGGTGTCGAGCGGCCGGAAGAGCTCGGTGTCGTGCTGATTGCAGAACCCCGCGAATGTCGATGCGTCGTTCCGCCCAATCCGTCTGAGCGCGATGTCGGGTCCAGCCTGTGAGAATCGCGGCTGCCAGGCGAGTACATGATTGTCCTGTTCAAGCAGCGCGATGGTCTGACGATTCTGGATCGAATGCGCGCGGATGGCCGGCTGATCGCATTGCATCGTGGGTACGAGACACCGGCCGAACCCGATCTTTCGAATCCGAAAGAACTCAGCCAGATCTTCGGTCTTAGGCGCCATAGAACAGCCGCCGGATATCCGCCATCGGCCGGAACAGCTTCATCGGCTGATCGGGAAACGGCAGGAAGCTCTCGCGTTCATAGAAACGGCGCGCTGCCTCATCTTTCGCGTCGACGACAACGGCGAACGACGCGATCTCACTACGGACCGCGCGGAACAGAGCGTCGGCGAGCAGGAAACGACCGTAGCCTCGCCCTTGATAGTTTCGATCGACAGCGAGCCGACCCAAAAGCGTCGCCGGGACGAGTGGATAGCGCGGCAGCTTGCGGGTGATATCAGCCGGAAACTCGGTGAGGTTCACGCCAGTCGCGGACAGCGTGTAATAGCCGCCGATGGCGCCGTCCGGCAACACGAGCACGAACGGCGCCGCCATGTTCTTGCGGGCGTCCTGGCCAGCCTGGTTTCTTAGGTAGCGATCGAGCGCTTCGGCGCCGCTGACGAACGAACCGCGATCGTGCCGCGGACCGAGCGCTTCGACCCGAAGCGATCCCTTAGAAGCGTCCAGCACCTGCTATACGCCGGTGGCTTCGCGATAGCGGTGCACCGTGTCGCGAAGGCGGTCGTTGACGGGCTTCGGATTCAGCAGCGCATCGACAAACGCCTGACTGTCGCGAACCGACAGCTCGAGTTGCTGGTGTTCCTCGATCGCCCGCCGCGCAGCGTCCTGGACGCTGGTCAGCACGAAGTCCGTGACCGTCCGTCCCTGGAGGGCGGCGGCATGTTCGATGAGAGTCTTCTGCTCCGTCGTCACCCGCGTCTCAAGGCGCTGTGCACGCGTGCGACCGCGAGTCGATTTCGAAGCTACGTTTGCCATACCAATTCTCCTGCCCTCAATGTACGGCCAATACCCGGCGATTTCAAGAGCGGAACCCCGCACGACTGCTTCCGGGACCAAGCTAGGCGGCCGGCCACTTAGTCGTAAAAACGCGTCGAACAGGCTTAAATTTACCTCTTCCAGCACATTTTCCAGAACTTACCGGTCAGAAAAGGACCGTCAACCCATCCGGCTACGAATATCCAAAGCTGCTCGAAGCACTACTAATTCTCGTGATCGTTCAATGAGTTATCAGAGCGCGCGGCAGACCTGACAACCTACGGCGATCATTCTCTTCGCCTGACAAGCTATTGAGTTAACACCAAAATTTCTCAAGGACCGTAGCCCCTCATTCCCATTCGATGGTGCCCGGCGGCTTGCTGGTGATGTCGTACGTCACCCGGTTGATGCCCCGCACTTCGTTCACGATGCGGCCGGCGACGCGGGTCAGGAATGCCATATCGAATGGGTAAACATCCGCCGTCATGCCGTCGGTGCTGGTGACGGCGCGCAAGGCGCACGCGTAATCGTAGGTACGCCCGTCGCCCATGACGCCGACGGTTCGTACCGGTAACAGCACCGCGAAAGCCTGCCAGATCGCGTCATAGAGGCCGGCGTTGCGGATTTCCTCCAGATAGATTGCATCGGCCTTGCGGAGAATATCCGCTCGTTCGTGGGTGATCGCGCCGGGGATGCGGATCGCCAGACCCGGTCCGGGAAAAGGATGACGGCCCACAATGATTTCGGGTATCCCGAGTTCGCGACCGAGCACGCGGACTTCATCTTTGAATAGTTCGCGGAGGGGTTCGACGAGTTTCATCCGCATACTGTCTGGCAATCCGCCCACATTGTGGTGCGATTTTATCGTTACAGACGGACCGCCGGTGAAGCTCACGCTTTCGATGACGTCCGGATAAAGCGTGCCCTGCGCGAGGAAATCGGCGCCGCCGATTTTCGTTGCCTCTTCCTCAAAAACTTCGATGAATAGGCGTCCGATGGTTTTACGCTTTAATTCGGGATCCGTTACACCTTCCAATGCACCCAGGAAAAGATCGGACGCGTCGCGATGCACCAGCTTAATATTGAACCGATCGCGGAATGTGGCGACCACATCGTCCGCCTCGCCGTGCCGCAGCAGACCGTGGTCGACGAAGATGCAGGTGAGTTGGTCGCCGATCGCCTCATGGATCAGCACTGCCGCAACGGATGAATCAACGCCGCCGGACAGGCCGCAAATCACCCGCCCCTGCCCCACTTGCGCCCGGATTTTCGCGATCTCGGCCGCTCGGAATCCGGCCATGGTCCAGTTGCCACTGAGGCCCGCTACCTTATGGGTGAAATTGCGCAGCAGCTGCGCGCCATGCGGGGTGTGTACGACCTCCGGATGGAACATCGCACCGTAAAACTTTCGCGAATCATCGGCGAACAGCGCGAAGGGGGCGCCTTCCGATGACGCAACCACGCGGAAGCCGGGCGGCAACTTCGTGACCCGGTCGCCGTGGCTCATCCAGACCTGTTCGCGCGCGCCTTTATGCCACATGCCGTCCAGCAACTCGCACTCACCGGTGACATCGACGAAGGCCCGGCCGAACTCCCGATGGTCCGACCCCTGGGTTTCACCACCGAGCTGCGCGCACATCACCATTTGGCCGTAGCAGATGCCGAGGACGGGAACGCCCTGCTCGAACACCATTTGCGGGGCGCGGGGCGACTCGCCCTCATGCACGCTGGCCGGGCCGCCGGACAGGATGAAGGCTTTGGCGTTGAAGGCGGCGATACGCGCGGGATCGGCGTTGAACGGCCAGATCTCGCAGTAGACGCCGGATTCGCGCAGGCGGCGGGCGATCAGCTGGGTGACCTGGCTGCCGAAATCCAGGATCAGAACGCGTTCGGCGGTGTCGGCAGGATCAAG
Organism: Acetobacteraceae bacterium; assembly: GCA_025352375.1. Classification (GTDB taxonomy): domain Bacteria; phylum Pseudomonadota; class Alphaproteobacteria; order Acetobacterales; family Acetobacteraceae; genus Rhodopila. Next base: position 18,335 of record JANXTL010000092.1, read on the forward strand.
CATGGCGGATTCTCTCGCGGTTTCCCTTGGGGGGAGAAGCATGATCGGCCGGCTTGGACCACGGAACCCCGCCGCGACGCAAGGCGTTTACGTGAGGAACAGCCCCCCGTTTACGTGCAGTGTCTGGCCCGTCACGTACCGTCCGTCGGGCCCCGCCAGGTACCGCACGGCTGCCGAGATTTCCGCGACCGCGGCCTTGCGTCCCAGGGGAATGCCGGCCTCACCCAAGGCGCGCGGCCCCGGACCGCCAGCGGAGGCACCCCGCACGGTGTCGACCATACCCGGTGCCACGCAGTTGCAGGTGATGGCGTGCGGCGCCAGCTCGATGGCCAGGGCCCGCATCAAACCCTCCAGCCCCGCCTTCGACGCCGAGACATGGCAGCGGTTGGGGGTGCCGACATGGGTCGATATCCCGGACAGCGATACAATCGCCCCGCCCCCGCGCCCGATCATGTGCGGGACCGCGGCGCGGGTCAGGATAAACGCGCCGTCGAGCGCGACCGACATGATTTCCCGCCACTCGGCGAGGCTCATGTCGAGGAACTTCGTTTGACGGCGCAAGCCGGCGTTGCTGACCACGACGTCCAGGCCCCCGAACGCCGCGACCGCGTCGGCGATCATACGCTGGGTCGAGCCCTCATCGGACACGTCCGCCATACAGCCGATGGCCTGCCCTCCCGCCGCATCGATCTCGCCCACCACGGCATCCACCGCCGCTCGGTCTGAGCGCCCGTTGACCACGACCGACGCACCGCGTTGCGCGAGGTCCAGCGCGATGGTGCGCCCGATATTTTTGCCGGCGCCGGTAACCAGCGCGACCTTGCCGGCGAATGTTTGTTCCATTGCGGTGTTCCCTTGGGGTATGGATCGGTGTTAGCGGGATTGGCTACGAATACCAACGTATGCATCTGAAAATAATTAAAAAATCTCATTCCCGTTTATCTTTTGTTAACCAGATTATGCGCATAGGCCCTGTCCAAAGATAATCGAATCGATCATGCGGATCGGACAGGGCCTAAGCTCTTGTTTTGAACGGCAACTTTGCCGGCGTGCTGACGCACTTATTTGCCGGCGTTGCCATAGTCCCGGGCGAAGGACGACCACCCGCACCGAGCCGAGCGTTCATCGGCATCATGGAGGTGGGCGCCGGGTCGGTCATCAAATTTATGGCCGCAATCGAGCCAGCCGTATTAAAGGCGGTCGCCGTCTTTCGGATGCCACTTTTTACGCTCGGCCTCGCCGGCCTGCGCAGCTCCTGGCGGTGCGTTCTGCGCGGTTAAGCCGCCGCGATCCGAAGGCGGATAGATGCCCTGGCACGGCCGATCAAGGGAAGCAGCGCCTCTAACGCCGGTCCATGTTCTTCGCCGGTTAACGCCAGCCGCAACGGCATCAACAACGCGTCGCCGACCCGGCCCGTCGCCTGCGCCAAGGCGTCGGTCCAACGGCGCCAGACCGAATCGTCCCACGGTTCCGGTGGCAGCAGGGCCTCAGCTTCCGATAGGAACGCGCCTTCGCCATAAATCACGGGGGGCACGATGGTCCCCGCCACAACCTCCCACCAGCCCCGCACCTCGTTCAGCAAATCCAGACTGCCGCGCACCGCCAGCCAGAATGCCTCGGTCGCGCCGCTGGGTAGCCGATCGGCGATGGCGCCGAAATCCACGCGACTGAGCGCACGCCGGTTCAGCGACAGCAGTTGCGAAGCATCGAACCCAGCGGCCGTCTGCGACAATCGGCTGAGGTCGAAGGTTCGGGCCAGATCGTCCGGCGTGGCGGGTTCGCCTGAAGCCGGTAAGCCGACGCGGGCCAGACATGTCGCCAAGGCGGTCGGATCCACGCCGTCGCCGCGCAACGCGCGAACCGATAGGCTGCTGGCCTTGCGCGCCAACCGAACGCGGCCTGTGTCCGCCAATGCCGGCAGATGAGCGAATTGCACGAGCGGCGGCTTGCCCGTCAAAGCTTCCCACAGGTCGAGCTGCACGCCCGTGTTGACGGCGTTGTCCTCACCGCGAATGACGAGGGTTATGCCGGTTTCGATATCGTCGACCACGCTGGCGAAGAGCGGAGTCGCAGTGCCATCGGCGCGCACCACGACGGGATCGGACACGGCCGTCAGCTTGGCTTGCCGCGGCCCCGCGATTTGATCGCGCCATTCCAATGTGCGCGGCGACAGCAGGAAGCGCCAATAAGGGCGCTTGCCGTTGGCCTCGGCTTTGGCGCGCTGTTCGGCGGTCATGCGCAGCATGCCGCGGTCGTAGACGGCTGATTTACCGCGCTTGAGCTGCTGGTCCCGCTTGGCGCGCAGCTCGTCGTCGCCCTCGAAACAGGGGTAAATACGGTTCGACTGCCGCAATTTATCGGCGGCCTGGGCGTATAGGCTCAGCCGGCCGGACTGTAGGAAGGTTTCATCCCATGCGACGCCCAACCATTGCAGGTCGTGGGCGATAGTCTCGGCGAAGGCCGGGCGGGCGCGGTCCCGATCGACGTCGTCGAACCGCAGCAGCATATGGCCACCGTGACGCCGAGCATGCAGGAAATTGGCGAGTGCGACCCTGGCGCCGCTGACAAAGAGGTGACCGGTCGGGCTCGGGGCAAACCGGACGCGGGTCATTCGTCGTCACCACTGTCATCGTCGTCCCGACGGGGATCGAGAGCACGCCAGTCGCGTTCCTCGCCGCCGGCGCGGTTGTCGACGAAGTCCCCCAGTTCGGTCGCGCTGCGCCACCCTCCCTGTTCGGCGTCTACGACAAGGGCGTCCTCGCCGAAGGCGAACCAGGATTCGAGGACGTCTTTGGTGGACATGCCGGCTCCGCGGCATAGTTCAACGGAGTCCCGCACGTAACGGCGGGCGAAGGCGTTGGCTTGCATGAGAGTAGGAAATCCGCCGACTTCCTCGACGATATTGTCCTCGGCACCGCCGGAGAGGTCCAGAATGCGGACCCGCCAGCCTCCGTCGGGGGCAAAGATGTCGCTCATGGTTTACGTTGGACGTTTGGACTCATTCGGCGAGGCTAGTGCATTTATCGAAGCACGGAAACGTGGCCATTTGACCACAGGCAACTGTGGCCCTGCTGCATCAGGGCGCTGACGCTACTGCTTCACCGCCCCTGCCGTCAGTCCTGCCACGTAGTGTTCAACAAAGAATGAATAAATCACCGCTACCGGCACCGATCCCAGCAAGGCCGCCGCCATCAGCTGACCCCAGTAGAAGACGTCGCCCTTCACGAGTTCGGCGATCGCTCCGACCGGCACGGTGCGCACGTCGGTTTGGGTCAGGAAAATCAGTGCGTAAAGAAACTCATTCTGCGACAGGGTAAACGCGAAAATGCCGGCGGAAATGAATCCAGGCACGCACAACGGCAGAAACACCTTGAACATGGTCTGTAGCCGCGTGGCGCCGTCGATCCGCGCCGCATCCTCCAGCTCGGTCGGCACGGAACGAAAATACCCCATCAAAAGCCAGGCGCAGAACGGCACCAACAGAGTCGGGTATGTCAGAATGACCGAGGTCAGCGTATCCCCGAGGTGCAGCTGATTAATGATATCCGCCAAGGGAATGAACAACAGCGGCTGCGGCACCAGATAAGTCGCGGCTATGGCGAACGAGATCAGCGCCGATCCCGCGAATTTCATACGTGCCAGCGGATAGGCCAGCATGGTGCCGAACACGAGGGAAATCGCTGTGGAGGTAATCGCGACCAGGAACGTGTTCCAGGTCCACTGAAGAAAATTCGTCTCGGTCAGCAAATCCACATAATGCTTCAACGTCGGGTGATACACGATCATCGGCATGATCTTACGGTTGTACAACTCGCTGTTCGGCTTAATGGACGTTACCGCCATCCAATAAAACGGGAACAACGTAAACACCATGAACGCCCCCAGAGGGATCCACAATTTCAGTGTCCGGACTTTCCAGCCGCCGCGTTCGACGCTCATGATTTATTGGGTTTCATATACACCGACATGGCGATGATGATCAGGGCAAGCGGCGGCAGCATGGCCAGCGCGACGGAGGCACCCATGCCCAACTGACCGCCGCTCATGGCGATGTCGAAGGCATAGGTGGCGAACAGATGCGTGGCATTCGCGGGTCCGCCGCGAGTCAACACATAGACCAGCTGGAAATCGGCGAAGGTGAAAATGACCGAGAACATGGTCACGATGAAAATCACCGGCTTCAGCAACGGCAAGGTAACGTAACGAAACCGAGCCCATGTGCCGGCGCCATCGATCGTCGCGGCCTCATACAGGTCGGGGGAGATCGTTTGCAGCCCCGCCAGCAAGGTGATCGCGTAGAACGGCAAACCGCGCCAGACGTTAACGATAATCAGCGACATCATCGCCAGCGATGGATTGCCTAGCCAAGACGGGCCGGGATCGGCAATGCCGGTGTATTTCAGGAACCAGTTAATCACACTGAATCCGGGATCGAGCATCCACATCCACGCAATGGTGGATAAGACCGTCGGCACGATGAACGGCAGCAGCATCATCGCACGGATGGTGTTCTTGAAACGAAAATCCTGGTTCATCGTCAGCGCCAACGCAAGACCGCCGACCATTTTCAGGATTGTCGCGAAGAACGTATAAACGAACGTGTTGATCGCGACTTGCCAGAACACCGGATCGTTGAAGTCGGCGATGAAATTGGCCAACCCCACGAACTTACCGGCATGTGCGACCGGCCGGTCTTCCAGGCTCAACCAAATGCCGTATGCGAAGGGGTACCCAACCAGCAGAATCAGGAAAAGGATCGGCGGGCCGATCATCAGCCAACTGAATATTCCCTCCCGCTCCGTCCAGCGGCGGAACGCGGAGGCTCGGCGGTATTCGAGGTAGGTTGCCGACACGTCAGGCAGACTTGAAAATCTGCTTGAGTTGCGCGGAAGCGTCGGCGATGACCTCCTTGGTAGATTTGCCGGCGCACGCCTTGGCGAACATGTCCACGATCACATATTTCGCAACGCTTTCCGACTGCGGGCGGCTGATCGGCGCTGGCCAGCCGGGCAGATGGGAGTTTGCCATCGAGTCCCGGTACGGCAGATTGCGCGGTTCGGTGTGCCAGAACGGCGCGTCGTCGTAGGCGTGCAAGAACGGACCGTAGTAGCTGACGGCCACATCGTACCAGCCGCTGACCTGCTTCGGGTCCATCAGCCACACCATGAAGTCTTTGGCCGCCTGCACGTCCGGGGTGTGGGTAAAGATGCCATGGGTCCAGGGGTTCAGCATATGGAACCGCTCGCCGGTCGGGCCCTTCGGATTTTGCGCCTGACCCATGGCCTTGCCGATTTCAGGGAAGTCGCGCTTGGCGATATAGAGAATGCTCTCGGCGTTGTTGGTGCAGGAGATTTGTTCGGACAGGAACGCCTTGTTGTTGGACACGTCGGTCCAGCCCAACACGTCCTCCAACATCGTCTTTTGGAAGAATTCGCGGCAGAAATCGATGGCCCGAGCGGTCTCGGCCGAGTCGATGGCGACGGTCTTGCCGTCCTTGTCCACTTCCCGCGCGCCGAACGACCACAGCAGCGGATAGAGCCAGCCATGGTTGTCGCCAAAGCCGTGGCCGAGTTCGAACCCAAAGGGGTGGCCGGCCTTCTTCAGTTTGATACCGGCTTCCAGCAGCTCGGCCCAGGTTTCGGGGAAGGATTTAACGCCGGCCTCATTGAACCAATCGGTGCGGTAGTTCATCAACTGGCCGATATTGCCGAACGGGATAGCTTTCCACTTGCCCTTCACCACTACTGCCTCGGCCGCGCTGGCGTGCCAGCCGCCGGACTTGTCGCCAATGATTTTGGCGATGTCGGTGACATCGACCAGCTTCTCGTCGAACAGGAACGGCCAGTTGAACGCCATCTGCGCGATTTCCGGTCCGGTGCCGGTTTCCGCGACGGTGGTATCGCGGGTCTGGATGCTGCCGACGCTGACGGTTTCGTATATGATTTTGATGCCGGTGGCCTTCTCGTAGGCCGGGGCGAGCGTGTTCTTGAAATAGGCGTCATAGGCCGGGATGAACGAACTTTCGTGCATCATGGTCATCTGCTTCGGTGCGGCGTTTGCCCGAGCCGCGCCAAGAATTCCACCCACCGCTGTCGCGGCGGAGATTTTGAGAATGTCGCGACGCGACGCCGCCTGGATAATGTTGGCCACTTGTTGCACCTTCCCTGTCTTATGTTTGTCCCGTCGCGAGCGGGACAGCGTGATACGATATTAGTACGCTGCCCCGAGGCTGGTCAATCGGACGGCTTCTCGCATTTCCCGGTGTCCCAGAAACGCCGCCATTTCTGAATGCGGGCCTCGCGCTCCGACAATGAGATTGCCTCGACGCCGTTTCCTGTTTTCAGTTCCTCTGGAACCCCCGTGGACCTGACTGCCGCCATCGCGATCAAACTGCCATTTACCCTACGCCGAATGTCGGAATTTTCCACGGCCAAAGCCGCGATCATGACGCAAGCGATGTCGCGGGTCCAATAGCCGTCGGCCCCGGCCCGCACTAAAATCGGCAGAATCTGGTCGACGCGGTCCATCGGAAGGCTGGGATCCCGCAACAGCGGTCCGAGGGATTCCACCATATCTTTCGCCCGCTTTACATCCGCCGCGTCGTCAGTCTTCGCACGCAGCAACTCCGCGATGTGCTCCCGGGCACGATACTGATCTGCCGCGGTCGCGTTCGCCTTGCCAACTCGCCATAAGATATAGACCGGCCGCAGGTATTCTTTCGCGTAGATGCCACCACCGAGCATCAGAACGATCGCGGCAATCACGAATTTGGCCGCATGTTGGGCCAGCCACCGCCATGCCACTTGCCTTTTATTCAGTCGCCGATGTTGTTTTCCGACGTGATCGACAAGCGCGGGAAATGGCATCATGAAGCCATAAAGACGGCGAATCTCGGTTTCTCTGTCCAGGTGGCGACCCGTGGAGGCCGGTTCCGATTGAACCGAGGCCAATACCGCCCTGACGCCTTCCTGGTCCGGAACATGCGACTGAGCATAGTCCTTGAATTTTTGATACTTGGCGTCAGTGCTCGCTATATCGGCGATGATACTATCCTCGTCCGACCTCCGCCGTCGATCGATAGTCTCACGCACCTTCACGACCACTGAGTCGGCATATGTTTGAAATGGGGTCCAAAATCCGGACAAATCGCTTCCGGCACGGATGGAATCGCTCTTTCCCGCGATAATGCTCTTGTATCCGAACCCGACAAAAACCGCCGCAAACATGCTGGTGTCGTTGAGCGCCCCCCCGGTCGAGCAGCCAAAAGAGACCCATTGGCACGCATGTGTACAGCAGAGCCAGGACATAGGTCCGAAGGATCGACCAAATACCCGGGATGTCCGCCAGTTGTGCCGAGATTTGCTGGACGGCTACCCAGGCGCCGACCAGAAACACAATCCCGTAGCACCAGAATGCCGGGAAATCCGGCGAGATACCCATTTCGAACATCGAATATCCGCCGACCGTCTACCAGGCCGTCAGCTCACGCAGCCGTCTTTCGCGCGACGGTGGCGTCGTAAACGTCGCGAATAATACGGTGTCAGCGGTCAATTCCGCTCCCAGACCACTCGCATCGATCAGGCGGTACTTCAACAATTGCTTTATTGGTTCGACAAGATCTTGCGGTGTTTTGAAACTCTCATAGCGCAGCAGTTCCCCACCTCGCACCAGCTTGCGATCAAGTACGGCTCGGAGCACGGTCTGCGCCTCGGGGGACAGACTGATTATCGGGCTTTCGGACATCGCAATACCCTTGGTCAGTGTTCTGAACGCTCACTATGCTAAGGCGATAGCACGTTCAACAGCAACGTGCTATCGCCGCAGTCATCACCCCCGCGCCACCACCTGCGCGATCGCCGTGCCCACATCCTGCGTGCCGGCCTGGCCACCCATGTCGCGGGTTTTCGGGCCGTCTTCCCGCAGCAGTTGCTCAATCGCGGCGACGATGGCGTTGCCGGCCTCGTTCTCCCCGAGATGGTTCAGCATCAGCGCCGCCGACCAGATCTGCCCGATCGGGTTGGCGATGAATCGCCCCGCGATATCGGGCGCCGATCCGTGGACTGGCTCGAACATAGACGGAAAAATCCGCTCCGGGTTGATGTTGGCACTGGCGGCAATACCGATGGAGCCGGCCAATGCCGGACCCAGATCCGAGAGAATATCGCCGAACAGGTTGGAACCGACCACGACGTCGAACCAATCGGGGTGCTGCACGAAATGGGCGCACAAGATGTCGATGTGATACTGGTCGGTGCGGATGGACGGGTAGTTCTTCGCCATTTCGGCGAATCGCTCATCCCAGTACGGCATGGTGTGGATGATGCCGTTCGACTTGGTCGCGGATGTGACGTGCTTCTTGTCGCGGGTCATCGCCAGCTCGAAGGCGTATTTCATGATCCGGTCGGTGCCCTTGCGGGTCAGGATGCTCTGCTGGGAGACGAATTCGCGGTCGGTGCCCTCGAACATGCGCCCGCCGACGGACGAATACTCGCCCTCGGTGTTTTCCCGCACGACGTAGAAGTCGATGTCCTTCTCGGTGCGGTTGGCCAGCGGGGTGTAAACGCCCGGCATCAGCTTGCAGGGGCGCACGTTGGCATACTGGTCGAAGCCGCGGCGGATGGGGATCAGCAGGCCCCAGAGCGAGATATGGTCGGGAACGCCCGGCCAGCCGACCGCACCCAGCAAGATCGAGTCGGATTTCGCCAACTGGGCCATGCCGTCCTTGGGCATGAACTCCCCGGTTTCCTTGTAGGTCTCGCAGGACCAGTCGTAGTGCGTCAGCTCCAGGTCGAAGCCGAACTTGCGCGCGGCGGCGTCGAGCACCTTCAGCGACTCCGGCACGGTTTCCTTGCCGATACCGTCGCCGGGCAGTACGGCGATCTTATGTTTGCGGGTCATATGGGGTGGTTCCTGGGCCAGTCGTCCGTTATCAATAGCCCATTGGATAAAGGACTCACCCCAAATGGCCAAGCCCGCCCGCGCCGCATCCCCTACGACGGAATGGGATCGCGACGCCGCCCTGACCGCCGCACGCATCCTGCTCGAGATCAAAGCCGTCAATTTCCGCCCGGAGGAGCCTTACACCTTCACCGCAGGCTGGAAATCGCCGGTCTATATCGATTGCCGCCGCATCATCTATTTCCCCCGCGCTCGGGCTAAAATCTGCGATTTGGCGGTGGAGAAGATCGACCGGCACGTCGGCTATGAGAACATCGAGGCCGTGGCGGGCGGCGAAACCGCCGGCATCCCCTTCGCCGCATGGATCGCCGATCGCATGTCCGCGCCGATGGCCTACGTCCGCAAGAAGCCTAAGGGCTTCGGCCAGAACGCGCTGATCGAGGGTGACGTCCCTGTCGGCAAGCGCACCCTGCTGGTGGAAGATTTGACCACCGACGGCGGTTCCAAGATCAAGTTCGCGAATGCGCTGCGCGACGCCGGTGCGATCTGCAACCACACCTTCGTGGTGTTCTTTTACGGCGTGTTCCCCGGCGCGTTCGAGAAGCTGGCGGAGATGGATATCTCCCTGCACAGTCTATGCACGTGGTGGGACGTGCTGGAAGCCTGCAAGGACCGGCCGTATTTTTCCGACGCGGCCATGTCGGAAGTTCGCCGATTCCTGGAAAACCCGGTCGCCTGGTCCGCCGCGCATGGCGGCGTCGCATCGGCCGAGGAAGCCGCGGCGCGGCGTGCCGCCTCGGAATAGGAGGGAACAATGCTGAAGGACGCTCAGGGACACGCACTCACAGGTGCCACGCCGGAGGCGGTTCAGCATTACGACACGGCCATCGCCGCGTACAACCAAGCCTATGGCGACGCCATGGGTGGGTTCAACGCGGCGATCGCCGCGGCCCCCGAATTCGTCATGCCGCGTTTGGCGAAGGGCTGGCTGCTTTCCCAATCCCGCGACCCCTCTATCGTTCCGAAGGCTCATGACGCGCTGCACGCCGCTGTTGCGCTGCCGATGAACGAGCGCGAACAAGGCCACGCCGCCGCATTGGCCAAAGCGGTCGAGGGCGCACGCTTTAGCGCCGTCGGACTGCTCGACCGGCACCTCATGCGCTTCCCCTTCGACACCTTGGCGCATCAGATCGCGCTGTTGTCCGACCTAGCGCTGGGACGGTCCCGCTGGATGCGGGATCGGCTGGGCCGCGCGATGCCGCTGTGGTCGAAGGACATCCCGGGCCATGCGCCGATGCAGACCTTCCACGCCTTCGGGTTGGAGGAAAACGGCCACTACGCCTGGGCCGAAGACCTGGCCCGCATGGCGTCCGAAACCATCCCCAACAGCTATTTCGTGCATCACACCGTCACCCACGTCATGGAGATGACCGGCCGCCCAGAAGACGGCGTCGGTTGGATGGCGGCGCGCGAGCCGCTATGGGCCAGCGGCGCGCATCCCAATCGCGATCATATCTGGTGGCATAAGGCGCTGTATCACCTCGATCTCGGCCAGCACGAGGCTGCGTTAGCAATTTACGACGGGCCGTTTTTGGCGTCGGAGAAGGCGCTGGCTATCAGCCTGACGCATGCCTCGGCGCTGCTGTGGCGGTTGGACACGCTGGGCGTCGACGTCGCGAATCGCTGGCAGGCATTGCTGAAACGTTGGGACGGGCACGCGGACGGGCGGTGCCTGGCCTTCGCCGATCTGCACGCGATCATGGCCGAGCTGCGATCGGGACAGGAAGCGGCAGCAGAACGCCGGCTCGGCGCGATGCGCGAGGCCGCGGCCGGCACCGATGAGGGCGCGCCGGTCTACCGCGACGCGGGCGTGCCCTTCGCCGAGGGGCTGATCGCCTTCCATCGCGGCCAATACGGCGTGGCTCTCGAGCACATGCTTCCGACGCGCTTCGCGATCTGGCAGGTCGGCGGCAGCCACGCGCAGCGCGACGTGTTCGACTGGACGATCGCCGAGGCCGCTGTGCGGTCTGGCGTACGCGACGTCGCTGTGTCCCTCGCGAACGAGCGGCTGACATTAAAGCCACGCAGCCATATCAACCGCCGTTTCGCTCAGAAGGCCGAGGCGATCACATCTGCACCTGCTGAATAGCCTCCTCCATATCGGCGAAGCTTGGCATGTGTTGGTTCGGTACCATCTTGCGGCCGGACTCGACACTCACCTGCGGGGCGTTCCCATGCAGATGTGTCACGATCACCGCTCGTATGACCTCGGTGAATTTCGCTTCCTCCTCCACGACGCCTTTCAGCCGGCTCGCGAAGGGGGCGAACATCCCGTAAGCCAGCAAAATCCCCAGGAACGTGCCGGTTAGTGCCCCTCCGATCATCGCCCCCAGGACTGCCGGCGGCTGATCGATGTGCGACATGGTTTTGATCACCCCCAGCACGGCGGCGATGATACCCAATGCCGGCAGACCGTCAGCCATGGTCTGCAATGCATGCGCTGGGTGCATTTCCTCGTTCAACGTCTTCTTCAACTCCCGCGCCATCACGTCTTCGATCTGATTGGGATCGTCGGCATTCATGCCGACCATACGCAGGTAGTCGCATATCAAGTCGCAAGCGTGTTGATTACCGACAATTTTGGGAAATTTCTGGAATGCCGAGCTTTCGGTCGGCTTCTCGATATGGGGCTCCAGCGCCATGTTGCCTTTAGTACTCGCGAGACGCACCAGGAAATACATCAAGCTGAGCAATTCGACATAGTCGCCCTTGTGGTACTTCGCCCCTTTAATAATCTTCCCGAATCCGCCGATGGTATGTTTCACGTCGTGCAACGAGTTCGACATTAGAAAGGTGCCGATCGCCGCGCCGCCGATCGTCCACATTTCGAAGGGCACCGCTTCGATCAGCGGCTCCATGCTGCCGCCAGATACAATGTAGCTGGCGAAAACACAGAAAAAGACGAAAACAAGACCGCCGATGGTGGTCATGGGGCAGTCTTCCTTTCGCGCAGCACCAGAATCGCAATGCGCCGGTTTGCCGCGGCGAGCGGTTCGGCCGGCAGCAACGGATCCTTGTCGGCATTGCCGGCCACCGAACGAAACCGCCCCTCGGGCAGCCCGCCCTCGACGAGCAGACGCCGGGTCGCGTTGGCCCGATCGGTCGACAATTCCCAATTCGTGCGGCCGGGACCTGGAAACGGCGCGGCGTCGGTATGTCCGGCGATGGAGATTGCTTGCGGTAGTTTCAGAAGCACCGGGGCCACTTTTTGCAGCAGGAGGCGGGCCCGTTCGTTCGGTTCCGCCGAACCGGTGGCAAACATCGGCAGCTTCACCTCATCCATGATCTGGATGCGCAGCCCGTCCGGGGTCATGTCGATGGATAGTTGACGCGCGAGGTCCGCCAATGCCGGATCGGCCTTCACCGCCTCCCGGATTTGTCGAGCCGCGGCGTCGAATGCGGCTTTCTCCTGGCGCTCCTGCTCGGCTCGCAGTTCGGCTTCGGTCGGCTTTGGATCGCCAGCCCGTATTTCTACAACCGGGGGTGTGACGGGGTTCGGCGTAACCTCGGGGCCCAGTGGCGCCGAGGGGGGCGCGGAGGGGGGAGCCGAGGGGGGATTCGAGGCCGGCGTGCGCCGGGTTTCGAGCGTGATTTCGGTGGAATCTTCGTCGGACGGCGAGACCGGGGGGCGTTTGCCGGGCACGATTTCCACCGAACCCCGGTCGGATACCAGCGCACCTTCGTCGAACGCGGTATGGCCACCGAAGGGCTGGCCGGTGCCAGACGACGCATGGCTGAGCAAATTGTTGGGGCTGAAATAGTCTGCCAAACCCTTGCGCTGATCCTCGGTCGTGGCATTCAGCAGCCACATCAGCAGGAAGAACGCCATCATGGCGGTCACGAAATCGGCGTAAGCCACCTTCCAGGCGCCACCGTGATGGCCACCTTCGATGATTTCCGTCTTCCGGATGATGACCACGCCACCCTTTTTGTCACCGCCACGCGCCATGCCTGCCTCCGTTACCGGCGGCAGGATGACGCGTAATAGTTGACGAAAGGTTAACGCCGGGCAGGATTTATTGGGCGGGGCGCTTTTTTCTGGCAGCATCTGCCTGTGGCAGCCCGGCCTCGGCGGCGCCGATCGGCACGCGGATGGTGACGAAGCTCCAGAGACCGGTCACAAATGCCGTTGCGGCGGGCATCGGTCCCCAGGTCGGATGCATCCACCGCTCATCCTCCCACGGGCCGGCATCCCGTCGTAGTGCGATACGGGATCGCCGCTCGAACCCGCAAGCGCGGCACTTGCTGCCGAGCGGCGCGATGTGCCGGGTGGCTCGTATGGCGTTGCGCCGTGATAGGCCGCCGATTTTATGGCCCGAACCTTGCGTTGCGCGACGCGGAGGGCCGAGATGCCGACGCCAGATCTGATCGCCGCGCCGAACCCGACGACCGCCGCGCGCGGTCCGGCTCCGCTTGTGCAGCCTGACGGCGGCGTGCCGCAAGGCTTCGAGGCTCTGCTGACGGCGCTGCTGCCGGTTGCCTCGTCGGTGGCCGATACACCACCCCAGGCAGCGCCGGACATTCGAACCGATGAGGCTACGAAAGCACCGAAGCCATCGTCCGGCAAGATGGACATCGGCCGTACGTCGAAGATCCGGTCGCTCCTGCCCAGCCAAACGCCCGTGACCGAACCGAAACCACCCGCGCTGGACACGCCGTTACCGGTCATTCTCCCGATCCCACCAATGATGCCCGCCGTTCAATCGTCGCTTGCCGATGCCTCGCCGCCTGGCATACCGGCGGAGGCTGCGCCTCTTGTTATCTCCCAGTCCGCCCCGCCCCATGTGAGCGGACCGTCCGAAGCAGCAAAGAGGCGAGACCTGCCAACGCCGGATCGTGCACCCTTGCAAGTCGATTTCGCGCCAGTGGTGAGTCTACCGACAAGCGCTCCCGTACTGACCCCGGCACCGGCCAAACCGGCTTCGCCCAACACCGCCGCACCGCCCGTTGAGCAACTCGCTCCGGTCCTCCTCTCGGTCGCCCACACGCCGCCCGGCACCACGCACCTGACCCTCCAGTTGCGGCCCGATGCCCTCGGCGACTTGCATATCGCGATCGACCGCGCGCCGGGTGCTCCGACCCAAATCCGCATCGAAGCAACGCGGCCGGAGACGCTGGCCTTGCTCCAACGCGATACGACGCAGTTGCTGCATGCGCTGGATCGCGCCGGTGTCGCACGTGATTCGATGGTCGTGACATTCCACGCAGCGCCTGCCGTCGCGCCCATCCCCTCAACACAGGATAGCGGCCAGACGTCCACGCAATTCATGGGAACCGGCCAGCATCAGCAGGGTTTTGGCGAAGGACGGGCCAGGCAGGGGACACGTCCCTTTACCGAGGCCGCGATGGCCACCGACGTCCCGCCACCCAACGACAGATCGGCCCGATCTGGAATCAACATCACTGCCTGAAGGAAAACCAAACCATGACCATTCCCGCGGTTACCGCACAGACGACTCCCCCGGCCAGCGCCACCGATCCCCTGAAGTCGCTGACGTCCAACATGAACGATTTCCTGAAGCTGCTGATGACCCAGCTGCGGAATCAGGATCCCACCACCCCCATGGACACAGGCCAGTTCACCGCGCAATTGGTGCAGTTCGCAAGCGTCGAGCAGCAGGTGAATATCAATACCGGCGTGCAATCGCTGATCCAGCTCGCGCAGTCCAACAACGTGCTGCAAGCGTCGGCGCTGATCGGCAAGACGGTGACCGCGACTGCCAACCAGATTTCGCTCCAGAAAGGCACCGGCAATATTCAATTCCATACGCCGGCCGCGGAACCGGTCACGGTCACGGTCGCCGACAGCACCGGCGCGACCGTTTCACAGGCAGCTCTCACCAGCAACGCGGGACAGAACACATGGACCTGGAACGGCAAGGACGGCAGCGGCCAGCAACGACCGGATGGCGCTTACACGGTCACCGTCTTGGGCGGCACGGCCGGCACCACGCCCGCGCCGATCCCCTTCACCGTCAGCGGCATTGCCTCCGGTGTGACGACACAGAACAACATCGAACTGGTACGATTGGGGCAGCTGACCGTGCCGGTCAGCGCGATTCAGTCGGTTGCAAACTGATCCGCCGGCGGATAAAAGAACGCCGTATAATTCAGCGGCGCGCCGCCGAACGCCGCTCGCTGCGCCGCGAAATGAACCGCGACGTCGTAAACCTTGGCTGGATGACCGGACAGCGCGATCCCAGACGCCGTCCAAAACGATATAAAATCCGTCCCGATCGGACGATTGTCGAAGGCCAGTCCACCATGCGCGCCAACGACGACGACGACCGCCGCCAACACCTGAGCAGCCAGCAATATGTTACGGTAGGCACGCGAACGTGCCGGCCTGAGCCAAATTGCGTCGCGCAGGATCGAGAACTGGAGGCGCATGAGGATGCGGGTATCCCCAGTTCCCGAGTCAGGTCGAGCCCCTTCTATACGGGTATCGCTACCGTGCGCGGCTGTTTTCGTCCGATGGTCAGAATGCAAATCGTGCCAATGGTGGCAACGAGTGCGATCGGCATGATCGCCAGCGGAAAGCTGCCGGTCTCGTCCTTGATCCAACCGATCATATAGTTAAAGAAGAAACCGGACAGATTTCCCAGTGCGTTGATCTGTGCCAACCCGGCGGCGGCGGTGGTCGCCCCGAGCCATTCCGACGACAAGGCCCAGAACGGTCCTTTGCTGGCATAAGTACCGGCGGCGATCAGCGTCATAAGCGGGATGACTACCCAGATGTTCTTGATGAAGAAGAATGTCAGTACCATCGCCACGACCATCCAAACCAGTGGCAAGGCGTTATGCCAAACCCGCTCCCCGCTGCGATCGGAGCTGCGGCCCCAAAGGATCATCCAAACGGCGGCGATCCCAAAGGGGATGGAATTAACCAACCCAGTCTGGAAGTTGGTCATCCCGAACGATTTGACCAAGGCGGGCAACCAAAGCGCAAGCGAGGTGGAGGCCCCGGCCGCTCCGGCATAGACCAATGCCATGATCAGCACGTATTTGTTGGTCATCGTCTTCCACACCGACTGGTGCGTGACCTTCGTTTCGCGGCGCTTCTCGGCGGCGAGGCGGGCGATCAGCCATTGTTGCTGCTGTGCCGGCAACCAAGGCGCATGCTCGGGACGATCGGTCAGCCAATAGAACGCGGCAATGCCCAATATCAGTGTGGGAATGGCCTCGATAATGAAAATCCACTGCCAGCCACCCAGACCCAACACACCGTCCATGCCCAGGACCGCACCCGAAATGGGGGAGCCGATCAGCCCGGCCACTGGGATGGCAACCATGAAGATGCCGACGATCTTTGCTCGGTACACGGCGGGGAACCAGTACGTCAGATAGAGGATCACACCGGGGAAAAACCCTGCCTCGGCGGCACCCAGCATGAAGCGCAGCACCAGAAACGAGGTCGGTCCACCGATCAGTGCGAAAGCCCCAGAGACGATCCCCCAAGTGAGCATGATCCGCGCAATCCATTTTCGCGCGCCGAATCGCTCCAACCCCAGATTGCTGGGCACTTCGAGAAGGAAGTAACCAATGAAGAAAATCCCGGCTCCAAGACCGTAGGTCTTGGGATCGATCCCGACCGCCTTGTTCATTTGCAAGGAGGCAAACCCAACGTTCACCCGATCGATATAGCAAAGCAGATACGCGAATATCAAAAAAGGCATCAGGCGCCAGGAGACCCGGCGCATCGTGGCGGCCTCCAAGGCTTTATCGTCAAGCAAGCTGGCGGACATCGAGACGCTCCCTTTCTGGTTAAGGGCAGCGTAACGCCAACTATTGTCGGACGACAAATCCCGGGGTGGGCATCGTCGCGCCGGTCGTTCGGCCAATGACGCGCCATACGCGATAACGCTCCGTCGTACCGCGCGCGGATGGCCGGTCGATGAAGCCGAGGGGGATCGCGGCTGACCAGGTTTCCGGGTCGATTTCATCGCCGCGATGTTCGGCGCGCACCAGGATTCCGACGCGACCGGTCATGTCGGCGGGCGCAAGGCCCATCGGCTTTAGCCGTGGTTCGATCCCCACGACCGGCATCGTGGCAGGCGCATCCCACGCCAATTCCGAGATCAGCGCGTATTCTTCCGCCACAACATAAGCACCATTTTCCCGCTGCCTGATGCCTTCGGCGGCGGAGGCCAGTTCCACCCATCCGGCGAGTTGCCTCGCCGCTGGATCGGTTCTCGCCGGTAGCGGTAAGCCACCGGTGACCGCATGCAGCAACACCACAGCGGTCAGACCGAATCCCAGCCCGACCGAGGGTGCGACCCACCGGCGCCACCGACGTGCCGTCAGTCCGGCGGCGGCTAGGATGGCGGCGGGATAAATAATGGCCGGCCAATTTCCCTGCACACGGTCGCCCAACGCGTGCTGGAAAAAGACCAGGGATGCGGGAACGGTCAGCATCAGCACGAGCACCCGTCCCGCCCGGTTACCCGCTGCATCCTTGCCGCGCGCTGCCGAAATCAGCCCGGCCATGCACAACACCCAAATGCCTGGGGTGACCAATCCGATCTGCCCGCCGACGAGCTCTGCCAGATACCCGAGCGCACGTTCGGGCCGCCAATCTCCGACACGGTGGCCCTGTTTCAGGAAACTCACCCACCCATGGTCGGCGTTCCAGATCAAAACCGGAAGGAATATCGCCAAACCCAGCATTGCCCCGGTCCAAGGCAGCGGACTTCGCAGCCAGCGGCGGCGATCGGGCGCCATCAGGACCCATATCCCGATGCCGAACCACAGGAAGACCGCGGTGTATTTGCTGGCCAACGCCGAACCAGCGAAGGCGCCCGCGAGAAGCCACCACCCTGCCCCGGCGCCGCTGGCGATCCTGACCGCCGCCCAGATCGTCGCGCACCAGAAGAACAAAAGCGGCGTGTCCGGGGTCATGGCGATCGATCCCGCCCCTACCAGCAGCGTCGCGTTCCAGAGCGCACCTGCGATCAACCCTGAGCGTTGGTTGGGAAACAGACGTTCCGCCGCATCCGCTAGCATGGCGGTAGCCAACGCGACCGCTATCGGCCCCAGCAGACGCACACCCAGCGCTGTTTCGCCGACCAGCCCTGTGCCGGTTCGGATCCACAACGCCACCATCGGCGGATGATCCACATAGCCCGGCGCCAATGTTCGAGACCAAACCCAGTAGTACGCCTCATCAGGCGTCAGGGGCAGAATGGCGGCGAGCAGCAGCCGAACGACGGTCAGCGCCGCCAGAGCAGCGGCGGCACGTCTCAACGTGCGCGCCACACCAAGGTGGCGGACACCGCATAGTTCCAAACCACGCCGATCACGGCGCCAATGGCACCGGCAGCGGTCCAGTTGGTATGCGATTCATAGAGCACGTTGGCGATGCCGACGTTCGCAATCGCCCCGACGCTACAGACCGCAACGAACAACACCAGCCCACGCCACAATTTGGGTCCGCGCAGCCGTTGATCACGATAGGTAATGGAATTGTTCAGTTTGAAGTTGAAAATCATGGCGACGACGGTGGCGACGATTTGTTCGATTCCGAAACTTAATCCCGTGGTCTGGCGCAGCCCGGCCAATACGAACAGGTGCACGATGACGCCGATCGCGCCCACCAGACCAAACGAGATAAAGCGCAGAGGCAGCAGTCCGCCGCAGATCTTGTCCAGCAGCATTCCGCCGAATTGGATCATCACCAGCATATCGAGCTTGCTCTCGCCGGCGACACGTTCGCGGAACGTGGCGGGGACTTCCCTGACCCGCAGCGGTGCCGGGGAGGACAGGACGAGATCGAGCAGGATCTTGAACCCCTGGCCATTTAGATTATGCGCTAATTCCTCGAACAATGGGCGCGGGAGCATAAAGAACCCGCTCATGGGATCGGTCAGCTTCGCCGGCAGGAAGATCTGCGCCAGTTTGATCCCGCCGTCGGACAGCATATGCCGCCATCGATTCGCCAGCCCGGCGTTATCGCCCCCTTCGACATGGCGGCTCGCCACCGCCAAATCGTATTCTCCCGACCGCAGCGCCTCCAGCATGACGGGAAGCCGAGTTTCGTCATGTTGCAAATCGCCGTCGATGCAGGCGACGTAGGCCGCCGAGGACGACAATGCTCCTTCGATCACCGCGGAAGCCAGGCCGCGTCGGCCGATCCGTCGTATACAACGCACCCGTGGGTCTGTTTGGGCGATACGGCGTACTTCGGACGCTGTGCCGTCGGGGCTATTGTCGTCGACGTAGATCGCCTCCCACGCAATGCCGGCCAAAGCGGCGTCGAGCTTCGCGATCATAGGGGCGACGTTTGGTCGTTCGTTGTAGCAGGGTACTACAACGCTCAATATCGGGGCGTGCGGTAATTCGCTCATGTTGTGCGGGCCGGCACGTCCTGGAAGGGCACGCCGGCAAGGCTCCTGCTGGTACGGATTGTTTGCAAGGTTTGCACGCGGCTGACGGTCGCAAGCCCGGTCAGGCGCTGGGTGAGCTGGTTTTCATGTGCCGTGTCGCGGGCGACGAGCTTCAGCAGAAAATCGCCGCCGCCACGGATCATGTGGCATTCGCGCACCTCCACCCAGGTCGCGGCGGTCTGTTCGAACGCGGCCAGCACGGCCTCCTTCTGGCTATCCAACCCGACGATGGCGAAGAACGTGATCTCCCACCCCAGCTTCTGCGGGTCGGTATCGGCATGGTAGCCGCGGATAACGCCCGCCTGCTCCAGCACTCGCACGCGTCGCAGACATGGCGGTGCGGACACGCCCGCGTGGCGCGACAGCTCCACATTCGTCATCCGGCCGTCCTCCTGCAGCGCGGACAGGATGCGTCGGTCGATGGCGTCGAGGTGGATGGTCACCTCAGGTCCTGGTTTTTTCATGGTTCTTGGTGACCGGTGAGCGGTGTCCAGGGGGGGGTGGCGAGGCATATTATGGGTCGGGGCCGCAGCCGCAAGGGCATATCGCTACTTGACCGGCTTGCATGCCGGATCGGGCCTGATTCGAAACAGCGCGGCGGTGTCGTTGCCCGCGATCAGCGTCAGGCGGTCGGATGCGTAATGCGCGAGGTCCGGCTGCCCCCCGGCGATCATCAAGAGCACGGAATCGAAGCCGCACAGTCCGACCTTACCGGGCACTTCCAGGTCGCGGTGCGGCGGCAAATTCACCATGGTGTCGGCCAGACCGCGATAGGGCTGTCGCGTACGGATCGGCTGTTGCGAGGGATTATCGAACAAGTACGGCCACCAGGCCCGGCGCTCGATGATCAGCAGCGCCGGCCAATGCGGATCCATGCGTTTTTCATTGGATAACCACCGAGCGCGCGGTCCTTGATTCCAGTAGGCCGGTTCTTCCTCGGGTTTAACGTCGGTCACGAACACCAGGCTGCCGGGTTCGGCGTGCGCGATAATAGCCCGTAGCTGTGCCAGGTCGCGGTTGTGGCCAATCCAGACGTCGCTCAATACCGCCATCCGCACAATGAACAGGGCCGCGACGCCAGCCAGGATCAGTCGGCCCGTGCGCGGCTGGAACCCCACCGGCGCAACGGCGCCAAACAGCATGAAGCCGAGATAGACGACAAACCGCATATCGAGGTTGTACGTGCCCTTATATTCGAACGGTGCCGCCAGATAGAGCAATGCGATCATAACGAGCGCGACTATGGAGCGTGCGGGCATCCGCAAATGCCCGGTTACCGCGGCCAGGATCAATCCGCCAGCAAGAAGAACGGCCGTGGCGATGTCGAGCGGCAAGGAATAATTGGAGACGGCGTCCAACAGTTGCGCCGCTTTTTTCGCCAGCGACAGATAAACGGTCTCGTCCGGCATTTCCTGCAATGCGGAGAATCGATAGAGCACCGCGGGAACGACGAATATCGTTGCCGCGTAAAGCACTCGCAGCGCCAGCCTGCGCGGTTGGCGCAGATACGCTGGCAGCTGGGAAAGCTCCGATGCGCCGATCAGCAGTGCGAAAAACACCACCCCCATCAGGTGACAAAAAAACAGCACGACCGCGCCTGGAATGGCTATCGCCAGGGTCCGCAGCGGCGCGGTTTCCCGCCAGCGCAGCCAGACTGCCGCCAGCAGCAACGCCAGCCCGGTGCCGGCCATGAAATTGAGGAAGCCTTGCAAATACCCCGCGTTATACGCAACGAGCACCGATCCCAACGACCACCAGGTCGCCCGGCCGAACGCCGCTCGGCTGTACGCGACCGTGCCAAGCACCGGCAGGAGCAATACGATTCCCAGCAAGACCCGGCCCGCGACGTGCACCGGCAGCGCCCACATCAGCGGCAACCCGATCACGTCGATGCCAAGGTTCGGCATAATGCCCCAATTGGGGCGGTAAAAACGAGCCAGGATGGGATCCGCACCATTATCGGCGAGCACCATCAAACGAGCCAGATGATTGGAATAATCCAGGAGCGGAGGGACATCCGTCAGCAGCAGCGGGAAGAGCAGAATCGCGCACAGAATGGCGAGAGCAGTCCACCACCAATGCCCCTCGGTTGCAGCGACCTCCCCGCGATCGGCAAGCAACTCGGAAGTCGCTGCGTCAAACCGGAAGGGGGCGGCACCGATAGCGGCCGTGGGCGTAACGTTTATCGAGGTCATGGTCGCTTTCATGGACGGGGTTCGGACGGGGCTGGACAGCCCTTAGATGCGGTTTAGGCAGCCGGTATGGCGGCAATGTGACGGACGCTTGACATTCTTATACTCGGGACTAGCATAAGCCCGATAAATGCTCATATTGAGCATTACAAGGAGAGGCATCCCATGTCGACTTCCACGGTTCTCGAGCGTACCGCGCCTTTGTATGCGAAGGTAAGATCGGTCATCCCGCCGATCGAATGGCCGGTCTTCGCCGACGACATCGAGGCTATCCTCGCACTGAAACGCGAGCGCGACGCGGTGATCCTGGCACATAACTACATGACGCCGGAGATCTTTCACTGTGTGGCGGATATCGTCGGCGACAGCCTGGCCCTTGCGCGCGAGGCGATGAAAGTGGACGCCAAGGTCATCGTGCTGGCTGGCGTGCACTTCATGGCCGAGACGGCGAAGATGCTGAACCCTCGCAAGACCGTGCTGATCCCGGACGTGGAGGCCGGTTGCTCCCTGGCGTCGTCCATCACCGCCGCCGATGTGCGCCTGATGCGTGCGCGTTACCCCGGCGTTCCCGTGGTCACCTATGTGAATTCCACCGCCGATGTGAAAGCCGAATCCGACATCTGCTGTACGTCCGGCAACGCGCTGAAGATCGTGGAATCCCTTGGCGTGCCCGAGGTCATCATGCTGCCGGATGAGTTCCTGGCACAGAACATCGCCAAACAGACCAAGGTCAAAATCATCGCCTGGGCCGGACATTGCGAGGTGCACGAACGTTTCACCGCCGCCGAGGTGCGTACCCTGCGCGCCGACCATCCTGGCGTTGTGATCCTGGCACACCCCGAATGCCCACCGGAGGTCGTGGCCGAGGCGGATTATGCCGGCTCCACCGCCGATATGTTGGCCTATGTCGGGCGCGAACAGCCGAAGCGGGTGGTGCTGCTGACCGAATGCTCGATGGCAGACAACATTTCGGTGCATCACCCCAATGTGGATTTCGTGCGCCCCTGCAATCTGTGCCCGCACATGAAGCGGATCACATTGCCGAAAATCCGGCGCGCGCTGGAAACCATGACCCACGAAGTGACCATCGACCCCGCTTTGGCCGTTCGTGCCCGTATGTCGGTCGAACGCATGCTGGCGGTGAAGTAGGAGTACGCAGATGTCTATCCCTCCCCTTCCTGCCATCATGATCGAACCGTTGGTTCGCGCCACCCTGCTGGAAGATTTGGGTCGCGCTGGCGATTTGACGACGGACTCCATCGTGCCGGCGGATGCCGTGACACGGTGCGCGCTGATAGCGCGCCAGCCCGGTGTCGTTGCCGGACTGGATTTCGCGCTGATGGCGTTCCGGCTGATCGATCCGCGGATCGACTTTATGGTGGAGCGGGGGGACGGGACGCGGCTGAAACCAGGCGACCTCATCGCCACGATCTGCGGCCCCGCCCGCGGCATTCTGACCGGGGAACGGACGGCGCTGAACTTCCTGTCGCATCTCAGCGGCGTGGCTTCGGCCACACGCGGCATCGCCGATGCGATCGCGGGCACCAAGGCGCAGGTGTGCTGCACCCGCAAGACCATGCCAGGACTGCGATCGGCCCAGAAATACGCGGTACGGGTGGGCGGTGGATCGAATCACCGTTTCGGCCTGGACGATGCCGTGCTGATCAAGGACAACCATGTCGCCATCGCTGGCGGCGTGCGCCCGGCCGTGGAACGCGCCCGAGCCGGGGTCGGCCATCTGGTGAAGATCGAGTTGGAAGTGGATACGCTCGATCAGCTGCGGGAGGCCATGCATCTGCGCGTCGATGCGGTGCTGTTGGACAATATGGGGCCGGAGATGCTGCGAGAGGCTGTCGGCATCGTTGACGGACGCGCGATCACCGAGGCCTCTGGCCGCATTCGCCCGGAAACGGCGCCCGCGATCGCGGCATCGGGCGTGGATTTGCTATCGGTCGGCTGGCTCACCCATAGCGCGACTGTGCTGGACATTGGTTTGGACCATTTGGGGTGAAGCGACCACCGCGATAGGGGCATTCCAGGGGAAGCAGACCCCAAAAAACTGGCCACCATACCAAAACATCACCGAGAAACGGAAATGCAGGCCGCAGGTTGTGCCAATGGGCGGCGCCATGTTCACGCCCGGTCACATTGTCGCGGTTGGAGAGACCAGCAATTCCCGCAGCGACCGAATGATCCGGTCCGGACGTGCCTCTGTTCCAGCCGGCAGTCCAGCTCCAAGGGAATCGTGCCAGACCGCATGGATCCCAAGCCGTTGCGGCGCAATCACCTCCCACTCAAGGTTGTCGCCTACCATCCACGTCTCATGCGCTTCAACGCCGAGAACCTCCATGGCATGACGATAGGCGCGTTCCTCCGGTTTCCCGAAGCCGTGCTCACCTTCGATCTGGATGTGATGGAACCTGTGGGTCAGCTCGAAACGCTCGACCTTGGCACGCTGCGGTCGGGCGGCGCCATTGGTAATCAGCGCCAGCTTGACCCCGGCGTCCCGCATCGTATCGACAACTTCATGGGCATGCGGGAACAGGAACATTTGCTCGTTGCGATAGCTGTCGTAACGAGCCGACATCCGATGAGCCACCCGGTCATCGGGGGCACCGGCACCCAGCTGCGCGAGCCCTTCTCGAACGATCCCGGCCCGCGCCTCCAGCAGGTTCAGCCGTCCAAGACGGTGCCGGCTTTCGTCGGACCAAAATCGCTCCGCCGCCTCCGACACAGCGTGCGCCACGTCGGCCGGTGACCAACCGGCCAGGTCAGCTTCGAACTCCCGCGCGATTGCCACCCAGGCCAGTTGCGGCAGCCGATAGGCCGAGATCAACGTGTCATCCATGTCGAACAGGACCGCCCGAGGGAACATGTCAAACCTCCAACCGGGACGGATCGAACGTGACGCCATGATCCAGCGGCCCATGCCCAGCCCCGAAGCCTGGGGCCGATGCGATCGCCGCCCGAACATAAGCCCGTGCCCGAATGACGGCATCGCGGAGCGACATGCCCTGCGCCAATCCCACCGCGACCGCCGACGCCGTGGTGCATCCCGTGCCATGGGTATGCCGCGTCGCGATCCGCAGGCCGACAAAGGCCTCGATCCCATCCGGGGTCGCCAGCAAATCGGTGAGTTCGTCGCCGGCCAGATGCCCGCCCTTGAGCAGCACCGCCGGCACCCCCAGGGACAGCAACACGCCGCATGCGGTCCGCATGTCGGCAACGGACTGGATGGTCATCCCCGATAGCGCCTCCGCCTCCGGTAGATTGGGGGTGATGACGCGCGCCATGGGCAGCAACCGGGACCGGAGCACACCCACAGCGGCGTCCGCCAACAGCGCATGGCCGCCCTTCGCCACCATTACGGGGTCTAGAACCAATGGCACGCCATGGGCAAAATCGGACAGGGCGGCGCAGACAGCCTCGATCGTCGGGACGTCGCCCAGCATGCCGGTCTTGATCACGTCGGCGCCGATATCCTCCATCACGACCTGGATTTGCTGGCGGATGAAGGCAGGGGGCACCGGATGGACGCCAAAAACGCCCACCGTATTTTGTGCCGTGAGCGCCGTCAGCGCCGTCGCCGCGAAGCCACCGAGCGCGGTGATGGACTTGATGTCCGCCTGGATCCCCGCGCCGCCGCCGGAGTCCGACCCCGCGACGACCAGCACCCGCCCGCGCATCATGCGTCCTTCGCCCGCTCAACGGCGGCGATACAGGCACAGAGCCCGTCGACGACCTCGGCCACCAGCGCCTCATCCTCGCCTTCCGCCATCACGCGCACCAGCGGTTCGGTGCCGCTTTCGCGGATCAGTATCCGGCCGGTGCTGGCCAATCGCGCGGATGCTCCGGCAATGGCATGCTTGACCGCCGCGTCGCCAAGCGGCGACACCCCGGCGAACCGCACATTCTTCAAACGCTGCGGCAAGGGCTTAAACACGCGGCAAACGTGAGATGCCGGGCGTCCGCTTTCGACCATCACCGCCAGCACTTGCAACGCCGCCAGCAAGCCATCGCCGGTCGTCGCGAAGTCCGACATGATCACATGGCCGGACTGCTCCCCGCCCAGGTTGGCACCGGTTTCGCGCATGCGTTCGGCCACATAGCGATCGCCGACCTGGGTGCGATGAAGGCGCAGACCGTACTCCTCCATCAGCCGTTCCAGCCCCAGATTGGACATCACGGTCGCCACGACGCCACCGCCGCGCAATTGCCCGCTGGCGATCCAGGACCGCGCGATCAGCGCCAGAATCTGGTCGCCGTCCACGACTTCCCCGTTTTCGTCGGCAACGATCAGGCGGTCGGCGTCACCATCGAGGGCGATGCCGATATGGGCGCCGTGCTGCACGACCTGCGAGCACAAATATTCCGGCACTGTCGAGCCGCAGCCCCGGTTGATGTTGAAGCCGTCCGGGGTCACGCCAACGGCGATGACAGTTGCCCCCAGTTCCCACAATACCGAAGGCGCGACGCGGTAGGCCGCACCATTGGCGCAGTCGACGACGATCGTCAGGTCATCCAGCCGCAGGCCGCGGGGGAAGCTCGCTTTCACGGCTTCGATATAACGACCGCCCGCATCGTCAAGCCGGGACGCACGCCCCAACTCGGCCGGCGCCGCCAGCCGGTCCCCGAAGTCGCTGTCCATCAGCGCCTCGATCTCAAGCTCTTTCTCATCCGACAATTTGCTGCCGTCGGGGCCGAACAACTTGATGCCGTTATCCTCATAGGCGTTGTGCGAGGCGGAAATCATCACCCCTAGATCGGCGCGAAGGCTACGGGTGAGCATCGCGATCGCCGGGGTCGGCAGCGGACCGAGTAAAGTGACGTCCATGCCGGCGCTGATGAAACCGGCGGTCAAAGCCGGTTCGATCAAGTAACCCGACAAACGTGTATCCTTGCCGATCACGACTTTGTGGCGGTGCGCACCATGGGTGAACATCAAGCCGGCCGCCTGCCCCAGGCGCAGGGCGATCCCCGCGGTCATGGGTGCAGTATTGGCCTTGCCTCTGATACCGTCAGTTCCGAATAGGCGTCTGGTCTTTGTCATCGATGTCTCGTTTAACGATTGCGATGGTTTACCCCGCTTATGCGGCGTTGGGGAAGCAGTGTATAAGCATGGCTTGCCAAGGTGCTGGCACATAAGGCAAAACGACTCGGGAGGTGCCCACCATGCTGGGCACGACATGAAAGCCGGTAAAATGTCAAGCACATCGAAGTTGCTTTCCGCACGCGACAGCGCCTCTGGCGTGCTGCCGGCCTTGCTGCTTGCGGCCACCTTGTCGGGTTGCTCGCTCTTCACGTCCACCACCACTGGCACTGGCACTGGTACTGGGGGAGCCAGCATCCATGTCGCGGAAGTCGCCTTGAGCGCGGGCTCGCCCCGCGTTGCTCTACAGGTGGCACAAAGCATTCTCGACCGCTCACCCGACAACGTACCAGCTTTGCTGATCCGTGGCGACGCGCTGACGCAACTTGGCCAGAACGACGCCGCCGCTGCCACGTTTCAGCGCGCACTGGCTAAGGAGCCGGCTTCGGTTCACGGTAGAATTGGGCTCGCCCGCCTTCGGTTGACCACCGACCCGACCGAGGCTGCCAGCCTGCTCCGGGAGGCTTTGCGCACCGAACCCAATAACACCAATGCTCTTACCGACCTCGGTATTGCGCTCGATCTGCTCGGGCAGCACCGGGAAGCGCAGGCGTCCTATCGGCATGTGCTGCATGACACCCCCGCCAGCGTGCCCGCACAAGTCAATCTTGCGCTGTCCCTGGCGATGTCGGGCGATGGTGCGGCCGCATTGAGATTGATTGAGCCGCTCGCGCGGGACCAAAATGCCACAATCAAGATACGGCATAACTACGCTGCGATCTTGGCGATGTCCGGTCGGGTCAATGACGCTGCCGCCGTTCTGAAAGCAGACCTGTCCGCGGAAGATACGGCAAAGGCGGTTGCAGCCTACAAATTGGGAACCGCGATCGTCGCATCCGGACCGGCCCAGCCGGAATCGGCACCCACGCGGGCGGCCGCTGCGCCCGCGCCGCCGCCGCCAGCCGTCGTGGCAATAGCCGAACCTGCTCCGGTCTTGGCCCCTGTATCCGAACCCGTACCTGTATCCGAACCCGTACCGGCCCGGGCTGTTATCGCGCAAGCGCCGAGACTGCCAACGGTCATGCCGACCGAAACAATCGTGGTGACTCAGACATCTGCCCCCCTGACCGCCGTTCCCCTGACCGCCGTTCCCCTGGCAGCGGCCCCGGCAGCGATCTCGCCGGCCTTCGATCCTCCGGTTCCCGTACCACCCGCGACCAATGCCGCCGAAGTGGCGCCCCCCGCCGCACCAAGCGCGTCCCTGCCGACTGAAACCGAGATCGGCCCGCACGTTCAGTTGGGTGCGTTCAACTCGGAAACCGCGGCCAGGGATGAATGGGTCCGCCTGCAGCAACGTCTGCCAGACCTGTTGGCAGGTCGTGAACCCGCGATCACGACGGTCGAGCGCAATGGCACCACATTCTGGCGCTTAAGGACCTGGGGTTTCTCCGATCAGGCGGCCGCCCGCGGCTTCTGCACGCAGATCAAGGCCGCGACGCCCCGTTGCATGGTCTATGGCGCCTGAGTTTAACGCCGACCAAACCTGGATTGCCTGTCGCGTCTCGGCCACGTCGTGCACCCGCAGGATCGCTGCCCCATGCGTCAGCGCGAAAAGGGCCGCAACCAGTGACCCTGGCAACCGCTTACGGGGGTCGGGTTCGTTCGCGACCGTTCCTATGAACGATTTCCTGGATACCCCGACCAGGAGCGGGTAGCCGAGTGACAGCAAGCGGTTCAGCCCCCTTAATAAGGCGACCGACTGATTGGCATCCTTGGCGAACCCAATGCCGGGATCGAGCATAATCGCCGCCCGCCGAACGCCCGCGCGTTCCGCTTTTTCCGCGCACGCCCGAAGCTCGGCCACCACATCTTCGACCACATCGTCGTACGCGCCGAGGCCCCGCATGGTCGCCGGGGTGCCGCGCATGTGCATAAGCACGACCGGGCACCCGTTTTCGGCGACGACAGCCATCGCCGCTGGATCGTATTTCAGCCCGGATACATCGTTGACGATGGCCGCACCCGCCCGCAACGCGGCGGCCATGGTGCTGGCGTTGCGGGTGTCGACAGAAATCAGAACACCCCGAGCCGCCAGTTCCAGAATGACCGGGACAATACGTTGCTGCTCGCGGTCTGGATCGACGCTCGCAGCGTCCGGTCGGGTGCTTTCCCCGCCGATATCGATAATATCGGCTCCGTCCTCGACCATCTGGCGGGCAGCGGCAACTGCGGCATCCACCGTGCTGTATGAACCACCATCGCTGAAACTATCGGGCGTAACGTTCAGAATGCCCATGATACGAGGGCAATCGAGCGAAAGGCCCGCCCAGACCGGCGTCGGCCGGATCAACCCGGCTGTGGCAGCGGGGCGGCGCCGCCCGGCGGGGGCGGAGTGGCTGCACGACCCGCCGTCGGCACGGATGCGCGCCGGTTTTCCGCCGCCGGCTCGTCCACGACCTTCCGGATGACCGGCTCGCCCCTCAGCACGGTGCGGATTTCGTCGCCACTGAGCGTTTCATGCTCCAGCAGGCCGCGCGCAATCCGGTGCAGTTCTTCCACGTTCTCGCTCAGGATACGGCGTGCCTTCGCATAAGCGTTGTCGATGATGGCTTTGATCTCGCCATCGATCTCGCGCGCCGTCGCTTCCGACACGTTTTTGCTTTGGGTGACGGAGTGCCCCAAGAACACCTCCTGGCTGTTGTCGCCGTACGCGATCATGCCGAGTTTATCGGACATACCCCATTCGGTGATCATTCGGCGGGCCTGATCGGTGGCCATCTTGATGTCGCCGGACGCTCCATTAGACACTTTGTCGGCGCCAAAAATGACCTCCTCGGCAGCCCGACCGCCCATCGCCATCGTCAATTCGGCCAACAGCTTGGATTTCGACTTGGAGTAGCGGTCGCCTTCCGGCAGGCTCATGACCAAACCCAGCGCCCGTCCGCGCGGGATGATCGTTGCTTTGTGAACCGGGTCGCATTCCGGCTCGTACATCGCGCAAAGCGCGTGTCCGCCTTCGTGATAGGCCGTCATTTTCTTCTCGGCCTCCGACATGACCAAGGAGCGCCGTTCGGTGCCCATCATGACCTTGTCCTTGGCGGCCTCGAATTCGTGCATCGCCACCACGCGCTTGCCCATGCGGGCTGCCAGCAGCGCCGCCTCGTTTACCAGGTTGGCCAGATCGGCGCCGGAGAAACCCGGAGTCCCACGCGCGATCGTCTTCGGATCGACGTCGGAGGCGAGCGGCACCCTTTTCATGTGAACGCGCAAGATTTTTTCGCGCCCGTTTACGTCGGGGTTAGGCACCACGACCTGCCGGTCGAAACGGCCGGGACGCAGCAGCGCGGGATCGAGCACGTCGGGCCGGTTGGTGGCGGCGATCAGAATGACGCCTTCGTTCGCCTCGAACCCGTCCATCTCAACGAGCATCTGGTTCAACGTCTGCTCGCGTTCGTCGTTACCGCCGCCCAGGCCGGCACCACGATGACGCCCGACCGCGTCGATTTCGTCGATGAAGATGATGCAAGGGGCATTTTTCTTGCCCTGCTCGAACATGTCGCGCACGCGAGACGCACCGACGCCGACGAACATCTCCACGAAATCGGAGCCGGAGATCGTGAAGAACGGCACGTTCGCCTCACCCGCGATCGCGCGGGCCAGGAGCGTCTTACCGGTGCCGGGGGGGCCAACGAGCAAAACACCCTTGGGGATCTTACCGCCGAGACGCTGGAATTTCTGCGGGTCCTTCAGGAACTCGACAATTTCCTGAAGCTCCTGCTTGGCCTCATCGATGCCGGCCACGTCGTCGAACGTCACGCGGCCCTGCTTTTCCGTGAGCAAGCGCGCCCGGGACTTGCCGAAACCCATGGCACGGCCACCGCCGGATTGCATCTGGCGCATGAAGAACACCCAGACGCCGATCAGCAGCAGCATCGGCAGCCACGACAAGACGTAGTGCAGCAGCGGATTGACGCCATCGTCGTCGGGCTTGGCGATGACCCGAACATTCTTATCGGTCAGCGACTTCACCAGCGTCGGATCTTCCGGCGTGTAGGTCTGGAAGGCGGTGCCGTCGTTCCGCTGTCCTGTCACGGTGCGGCCCTGAATGACCACATCGCGGACCCGGCCGCTGTTCACGTCGGCGATAAAGTCGGAATACGCAACCTGTGTCGCACTGGTACGCGAGACACCGGGCTGGAAGAGGTTGAACAGCACCACCAGCAGAAGGGCGATGATCACCCAAAGCGCCAGGTTGCGGCCGAAATTGCTCATCAGACTTCGCTCACTTTGAAAGGCGTGTAAGTGCCATGCCGCGCACGCCGGAGGTGCGCTCCTTCGGCATGCGTGTTTTCCAACATAGGGTGTCTCCGCATCGGCCGCATCCCCTCCTCCGCGCTTTCTTCGGACGAAACCCGTTCAGGCGGGACAAAATGGCGCGCCAGACAGAGGTTGGGGCGGGTCGAACAGCAAACGACAGCCCCCTTCGCGCGCGACAGCGTCAGGATATAGGAGTTGCGGGACTGCTACCAGAATATTGCAACGCCAAAGCGCTGGCATCGCCGACAGGACCGCCGTCGGCAGATCGGTATGTCGGCGTAGCCTCGCGGCGGCGTCGCCGAGCGCGCCCAGCATCGTGCCGTTTGGCAGCGGGTTGGGTGTTCGCAGCCGAAAACGGCCATCCCAAAGCGCGCCGTCCCGCGCCGGTACCGGCGGTGCGACCGCCGCTTGTTCCCGCACCAGCAGCCAACCTTCGCCCAACCGTCCCGCCGGCATGGCACGAACGCCGCCGACGGTTTGCGGCTTTGGATTGGCGGCAAACGCCGCGACCTGTTCGATCGGCGGTGCAAAGGGCGCGCCGGCGATCGCGCGTACCAGCTCCGCCACCGCTTCCGGCGCAATGGCACCTGGAGACAGGAGCGCATAACCTTCTGGCCGCATCGCAACACGGCTCGCCAGGATCGCTGCCACGGCGGCATCGTTATTCGATCTCGACACCCCGGCGCTCCGCGCCGCGTTTAGGAGAGCCTGGGTCGCCTCGCTTTCTCCAGTCACATCCTGCCGCGACCGGCGGATACGCGATCGCAACGCCTTCGGGTCCTGGTTGGACGGATCTTCCACCCAAGCCATACCCTGGCCAATCAGAAATGCACGCAACCAGGCCGGGGGAACCGTCAACAACGGGCGTACGATCCTCAGCGACCGGCCCTCCGCCACCAAGGCCATACCGGCCAGTCCACGGGCGCCGCTACCGCTTAGGACGCGGATCATCATGGTTTCCGCTTGATCGGACCCATGGTGTCCCAACAGCAGGTGCAGAACGCCTCCTTCGGCGCAGGCCTCCGCCAGGGCGCGGTATCGGGCATCCCGAGCGCGTTCGGCCAACCCTGGCCCTTTCGCCAGGCTGGAAAGGGTGAGCATGCGCGCCTGCATGCCGCGCGCGCGCAGTCGCGAGACAGTCAACGCGGCTTCGGCGGCTGAGTCCGGCCGGAGCCCATGATCGACGACAAAGGCCAGCAGGCGACCATCCCGGTTCTGAACCCAATCGGCGGCCAACATCGCCAGCGCCATGCTGTCGGCGCCGCCCGACACGGCAGCCGCCAGTAACGGTCCATCTTCAAACGGTTCTAATGCCGCCATCGCGGCATTGAAACGCGCGATCGGATGCGTTTCGGCCACCGTGCCAACGTTACCGGCACCCGGCGCGTTGGGTGGCGGCGGCGATGCCGTCACGCAAATCCGAACGGGCCTGCGGGAATTCCGCCTGCAGCTTTGTCAGGGCGGCGCAAGCCGACGGTTTTTCGCCAATTCCGACGAAGGAGTTGGCCAGTCCCAGCAGCGCGTTCGGCGCGTGCGCCCCTTTGCGATTGCGCTTGTAGGTATCGTCGAAGGCGATCGCGGATTCCGAATATTTGCGCTCGCCAAACAGCGCCTGCGCCAGCAGCATCTGACCATCGTACGCGCGCGGCGAGGTCCGCGATGCGACAGCTTCCCGCGCTGCCGCCTCGGCCGCCGGGTAATCGCGGCGCGCGAGGGCGGCGTTACCCTCCTGCATGGCGACCTCCGGCGTGCGGACGCGAGGGTCATTGCCTGGCGGAATCAGGGGTGGGGCCACCAGCCCACCGCCGCTTCGGCCCAAGCCCGGCGTGGGATCGGGCGCACCGCCGCCACGGGAATTCATCTGATATGTGAGATCGTCGAGGCGCTTGGCGAGGTCCGCGTTCTGGCGCTGCAGCAGGTTCTGCTGTTCGTCGATGCGCCCGCGCAGCTGGCGAATCTGGTCTTCCAGGCCGTCGACCCGGGTCAGCAACTGCGCGACCATATCGTTGCCTGACGTCGCGGGGTAGCGACCGCCGCCTCCACCGCCATGCGCGGCCTGATCGCGCAGCATCTGCACTTCCTGGCGCAACTGATAGATTTGGTTCTGCAGGGCGATGCCTTCGCGGCTGTCGACCTGCGCGCAGGCCCTGTTCAGCGGAGCGGCCAAGGTCAGGACGCCGGCAATTGTCAAAACCGCGATCGATGACGGGCGCATTCAGCCACTCCTAAGGTCGCAAGCGGGTGCGGGCTCGCGCTATCGTACATACATCCAACCGGCGCCCCCAGGGGCCGCCGGTTCAAGTAGCACAGTCAGGCGCCCAAGGCGGTCGTCCAACCGAACCGCCCGTGGTTGCTTTGGATCAACGGACCGAGGTGGTCGCGTTGCGGTTCGCTGCCCAAGCCTGCTCGTTGGAAGCCAGCTGACTCGGGCGGTCTTTGCCGAAGCTGATCGTGGTCATGCGCGCGGCGGCGATGCCCTTGGCCTTCAGATAGGAGGCAGCGGCGTTCGCGCGGCGCTGTCCGAGGGCCAGATTGTATTCGGTCGTGCCGCGTTCGTCGCAGTTACCGGCGATCTGAACGTTGTTGCTGGCATACTGGGTCAGCCACGCGGCCTGCTTATCGAGGGTTGCTCTGCCGTCATCGCGAAGGACCGACTGGTTGAAATCGTAGAACACGCGATCGCCGACGTTCGCCACCAGGTCTTCCTGGCTGCCCGGCCCGACCGTGTGCACGGTGCCGGTGGTGGTCGTGGTGGTCGTTTGATCCGCGCACGCCGCAAGCAGGCCGACAGCGGCAAAGGCGCCGAGAATTTTGATGTTCATTTTTTTCGTCCCTGGATTGGGGTGCACGCGACGGGTCGGGCGAGCCGGGAAAGCGAGCACGCGGAGCCGGCTCCTCCGCCCACGCGTTTAGCTTGTTTCGCCCTTTGCGGTCAAGCATTTGAGACTCCGAACATTGCGTCCCAATCCCATATTTTCCGCGCTTTCTGGATCGATCGCTAGGTCATGCGGTCACAGGTGACCAGGCCGGATCGGACGCATCCGTCGGGGTTGGAACCGCACGTTCATTGAAGCCGGTGATGTCAACCGAGTAGAGGCGCGAACTGAACCCCTCCCCTCGCGCACCGCTGGCGCGAGTTTCCCGCCAGAACATCAAAACCCGGCCATTTGGCGCGAACGTTGGGCCTTCGACCAGCCATCCCTTCGCCAGAATGCGTTCGCCCGATCCGTCGGGATGCATGACACCGATATCGAACTCGCTCTCGCCGCCGCCATAGCGCGTGAACGCGATCAAATCGCCACGAGGCGACCAGACCGGGGTGGCATAGCGGCCGCTGCCGAAACTGATCCGCTGCGCCCCGCCGCCGCCGGCCCCCATCACGTAAATTTGCTGATCGCCCCCGCGGTCGGACGCGAATGCGATCTTGCTGCCGTCCGGGCTGAAGCACGGGCTGACATCGATCGCGCCGGAATTCGTCAGGTTGCGGGCCCCGCCGCCGCCGAGACCGGTCATCACGATGTCCGAGCCGCCGCCATTGGCCACCGCCATGACCACATTGCCGCCATCGGGCGAGAAGCGCGGTGCGAAGGTCATGCCGCTGAAGTCGCCCAGGACCGTCTGCCGGCGACTGTCCAGGTCGAACAGATACACCCTCGGACGGTTGCTGGCATAACTCATGAACGCGATTTTGTTCTGCGTGGGGTGAAAGCGCGGCGTCAGGACCAGCGAGGAACCGTCCGTCAGGAACTGATTATTCTCGCTGTCCTGGTCCATGATCGCAAGCCGCTTGGTGCGGCGGTCGCGCGGGCCGGTGGCACCGATATAGACCACCCGTGTGTCGAAATAGCCTTTCTCGCCGAGCAGGCGTTCATAGATCACGTCTGCGATGACATGCGCGATGCGACGCCATGAACCTTGCGCGGTCGTATAGGCGGTGCCTTGGATTTGCTTTCCCGGCGAAACATCCCACAGGCGGAACTCGACCCTCACGCGTCCGTCACCCATCGTCTGGGTTTGGCCTGTTACCAGCGCCTGCGCCCCGATGGGCTTCCAGTTCTGGAAATTCGGCGCGTCTGGACGCGACGGGCCAGCCTGGATGAAGCTCGCGGGATCGATAATCCGGAACAGACCCGAGCGGGCCAGATCGGCGGAGATAACCCCAGCGATCTGGCGCCCCAATTGTGACCCCGCGCCGTCGCCACCCCCCAGATCCGGAATAGCGATGGGGATCGGCTCAACCCGGGCCTTGTTCACATCGATGACCGCGCTTTGCCCGCCGCCCTGCCCGGCTGGCGGCGGCAACGTTTGCGCCATGACGGACGCGGGTGTGGCCGCGACCAGAAGTGCGCTGGCAGCCGACAGCATCAGATCGCGGCGGCGGAATTCGGGGTTCGGAATGTGTATCATGGCGCGGAGTCCTATCCTACGGTCGTGGCGCAACGATGGCATGGTTGGGTCCGGCGTCGAATCACGGGCTGAACCGGAACGTCAGCACATTTGTCTTCCCTAGCATGTTCCCGGGAAGCGGCAGATTCGCACAGCGCACATCCATAACCGCGCGTATCGCACGCTCGGCGAACACACGGAACCTCGGATCGGGCATTCTGGACAAATCGTCACCCGAGACCTCGGCCTTGCGGACGATGCCGGTTGGGTCCGTTTCGACGGTCAACGTCACCTGCTGTTTTTCCAAATCGAGCGCGCCGGCGTCCTTGGTCCAGCATTCCCGCACATGACCGCCGATCGCGTCGCGTTGCGCCGCCGATAATGCCGCGGTGTCGTTGCCCAGCGGGTTGCCGCCGCCGCGCGGATCGCCGCCAGCCCGGGGGTTGGGACGCGCGGTCGGCGGCTTCTGTTGCTGTAGCTGCTGCCTGAGCCGCTCCAGGGTGTTGTCGACCTCGTTGCTATTCGTAGCCGGGTTTGTCGTCACGTTCGGTTGCGACGTGCGGCTCGGAGGGGCCGGCAGCGGCGGTTTGATGGGCGGCGGCAGCGGCAAAGGCGGTTGCGGCTTCGGCGGTGTCGGTGGCGGCGGTGTCGGCTGCGTGGCCGGCGGTGGCGGCACCGGGGCTAAGCTAGGCTCCAGCGTTTGCGGCGGCGGTGCCAGTGGCGGGATCGGAGTCGGCGGTGCCGGAACCACAACGCTCGGAGGTGGCGGGGGTGGCGGAGGAGGAGGCGGTGGCGGCGGTTCGTCGGGCTGCGGCGTCGGAGGCTTGGTCACCGGCGGCGCTGGCGTCGGGTTTGGGTCCGGCGATGGCGCTGGCACCGGTGCGGCCGTCGGGGCCTTCATGGTGTTCGCCTCAGTGCCCTGGAAAACGACCGCGACCGACTGTTCCTCCGGCTGCGGGTCGGGCTGACGGGCAAACTCCAGGCGCACCAACAGCGCGACAATAATGATGATGTGAACGACCAGCGAAACCGCGGCGCATCGGCGCAACAGGGGGCTCATGCCATCCCGGCGGTGGCCGCGCTCTGTTACGCTGCGCAGCACCTGTTGCAACATGGCTCCCGTTAGCCTTTCGGCCGCACGGCGGGGGGGCGAACGGGCGCCGGGGCCGGTGTCTGACCGCCCCTTTGCCCGCCCGTCTGCTCCGCCAGCAACGCCACCTTGGTGAAGCCGCCCTGCGTGATCGTGCCCATCACCTGCATGATCTTACCGTAAGCGATGTCCTTATCGCCCCGCACGAAAATACGCCGTTCCGGGTTGTTCTTGGCAATCGCTTGCAGCTTGGGCACGAGTTCTTCGGCCGTCACCTCCTGGTCCTGCAGAAAAATCTTGCCCGCCGCGTTCAGCGACACGGTCAGCGGTTCGCTGTCGTTGTTGATCGGCTGGGCGTTGGTCTTGGGCAGATCGACCGGCACGCCGGACGTCATGAGCGGTGCGGTGACCATGAAGATGATCAGCAGCACCAGCATGACGTCGACCAGCGGCGTGACATTGATCTCGGCCAGCGGACGGTACCGCGACCGTTTACCCGCCCGTCCGCCGAGGAGGGATCCGGCCATCGCTCAGGCCCGCTCTTCGATCTGGCGCGACAGGATCGCGCTGAACTCGCTGCCGAACGCTTCGATCCGGCTGGCGAAACGCGACAGGTCGGTGCTGATCTTATTGTAGGCGAGAACGGCCGGGATCGCGGCCACCAAGCCAATGGCGGTGGCGAACAGCGCCTCGGCAATGCCAGGCGCGACGACGGCCAAATTGGTGTTGTGCATCGCGGCAATGGCCGAGAACGACCGCATGATGCCCCAGACCGTGCCGAACAGCCCGACGAATGGGGCGGTTGCGCCGACAGATGCCAGAAAAACCATCCATCGCTCCAAGCGGTCCATCTCCCGCTGCACCGTCACCGTGATCGCGCGATCGATGCGGTCGCGCACACTGGTATGGGAGATGTCGGCGCCGGCAACCCGCACGGACCGCCGCCATTCGCCCATCGCGGCACCGAACACGGCGGCCATCGGATGGGTTGGGTTGGTGCCCTCATCGTCGAACAGCTCATCCAGGCTGCCGCCGGACCAAAATCGGTCCTCGAACCCGTCGGCTGCTTTGGTGACACGCCGCAGGCTGGACCACTTCTCGAACACCACCGCCCACACCCAAATGCTCGCCCCGATGAGGCCGAGCATCACGAGTTTGACGACGATGTCGGCCTGCAGGAAGAGGCCGACGAGTGAGATTTCTCCGCCCGCAGCTGCCAGGTTTACCGCTTCGACTGTCCGGTCCACTGCTACCCCCTAGTGGCCGCCAGGGGAGACGTCCCCCGCGGCGGCTGGTGTCTCGACTGCGTTTGCCACACCGGCATCGCGCATCGCGGTTAACGCGGCGCGCCAACGGGGCGGCATCGGTCTTGGTTTGTTGTCTCCCGGTCGCACGCACGCCAGCCGCACTGTCAACACGGCGCAGGAGCCATGGATTCCCCGCACATCCTGCCGCAGGGTCAACGAGGCGCCCCCGACTTCCACCGATTCGGTTACCACCGTCAGCGAATCGTCCAGCCGCGCGACACGCTGATAATCGACTTCGATGCGTCGCACCACGAACATTACGTTGAATTGCTCGACCATCGCCGCATGCGGGATGCCCATCGCGCGCAGGGCTTCCGTCCGCGCCCGTTCGGCGTAGCGGAGGTAATTGGCATGGTAAACGATGCCACCGGCATCCGTGTCCTCATAGTAGATACGAACGGTGTAAAGGTGGCGACCGGCCGCCGGGATGGAGGGCGGATGAATGTTCGTCAATTCTGTGCTTGCTCCCCCTGTAACAAATCCATCTGCGCGAGAGCGCTTCTGGGCGGCTTGATATCGAGATGTCGCCATCCCGGTTCGCCCAGCATGCGGCCTCGGCTGGTGCGCAGGACCAGCCCTTCCTGAATCAGGAATGGCTCGATCACGTCCTCCAGAGTATCGCGGGCTTCGGCCAACGCGGCGGCCAGGGTCTCGACCCCGACAGGCCCACCGGCATGGTGTTCGGCGATGCGGCGAAGATACCGGCGGTCCATCGCATCCAAACCGAGGCGATCGACCTCCAGCCGGGTCAGCGCGGCATCCGCGAGCTTTCGATCGACGGGGCCGGATTCGGCAACGGTCGCAAAGTCGCGGACCCGGCGCAGCAACCGCCCGGCGATGCGAGGCGTGCCGCGGGATCGCCGGGCGATTTCGATGGCGCCGTCCTCGGTGAGTGCGAAATTCAGCAGTTTAGCGCCCCGGATCACAATTTGGCGCAACTCTTCGGGGGTGTAGAATATCAACCGCAACGGAATGCCGAACCGGTCGCGCAGCGGTGTCGCCAGTAACCCTGCCCGCGTGGTGGCGCCAACCAGTGTGAACGGCGGCAGGTCGATCCGCACGGAACGCGCCGCCGGCCCCTCGCCGATGATAAGGTCGAGCTGAAAATCCTCCATCGCGGGATACAGCACCTCCTCGATCGCGGGCTGGAGGCGATGGATCTCGTCTATAAAAAGGACATCTCGTGGTTGAAGGTTGGTCAAAATCGCTGCGAGATCGCCGGCCTTCTGGATGACCGGGCCCGAGGTCGCACGGAACCCAACGCCGAGTTCCAGCGCCACGATCTGCGCGAGGGTCGTTTTCCCGAGGCCGGGCGGACCATGCAGCAGCACATGGTCCAATGCCTCCCCCCGGCCGCGCGCGGCCTGAATGAAGACCGCGAGATTCTCCCGCGATGCCTTCTGGCCGGTGAATTCCGCGAGACTACGCGGCCGAAGCGACGCCTCCACCGCGTCTTCTTCTCGTCGGCCGGAGGAGACGGTGCGATCCTCAGTCATCGAGCGAGAGCGCTCACCCCTCCGGCGGGGCGGCGATGATCAGGATTTCGCGTGCTTCTGGCTGATCGCCCATGCCGGGAGTGCGGATTTCCGCTTCCTCGGTTTCCGGGGCCTGGACGCTCTCATCGGTCTGGTAACGCTGGCGGTGGCCACCACCGTGCTGGGGACCGCGACCGTCGGGCTGCTGCCCACCCTGCTGCGTGCCTTGTTGCATACCGTGTTGTCCTGGGGGTTGTCCGGGGGCCTGTCCCTGCGGCTGGTTCTGCTGTGCCGCCTGGTTCATGGCATTCAGGATGCGGAAATAATGTTCCGCGTGCTGGAAGTAACCCTCAGCCATCACCCGATCGCCGCTGCTGGTCGCGTCGCGTCCAAGCTGCAGGTACTTTTCGAACAATTGCTGCGACGTGCCACGCAGCCGAATGTCTGGCCCATTGCTGTCGAAAACGTGATTGCGGTTCAGTGGAACACCGCCACCCGAATTGTGCCGGATGGTCTGGGTGCCACCACCCCCACCCCCGCTCCCGCCGCTACCACCGCCAGAGCGATGATTGCGGCCACGCATGCGCTTCATGTTCATGTTTCTGCCGTCGTGCTTTCCCGTTGCGGACGAGCCTGGGGCGTGCTGGGGCAGAATCGCCCCAAGATTGCATGCCCGTGGGAACACTTCCCCCCAAGCTG
The DNA here is from genome assembly GCA_025352375.1 of Acetobacteraceae bacterium. Lineage (GTDB taxonomy): Bacteria > Pseudomonadota > Alphaproteobacteria > Acetobacterales > Acetobacteraceae > Rhodopila. The sequence continues at coordinate 58,230 of JANXTL010000092.1, forward strand.
GCCAAGATATCCACCGACGTTGGTGCTGGCTGGTGCCTGGGCCCACAAAATCGGCCGCACACCGGGATTCGGCCACCTAGCGGCGAATCGAGCCATCCGAAACACCGTAACCGCCCGATGGCTTCCTGCCAACGGTTAATTTTCGAACCTAATCCCGTTGTAGGACGATAGCCCGTTCGATCCCCGCCAAATCCGGGTGAAAGCGGGTCGTGAACCCGACCGATCGGGCAAGCGCGGCGACATCTGGCCCCTGCCCTATCCCCAACTCAAGCACCGCCCCGCCATCGGTGGCCAGCAGCGCAGGAAGGGCGAGCAGAATTCCGCGGTACGCATCCAGGCCGTCCGCTCCGCCATCCAGAGCACGTCGCGGCTCATATCGCCAGACTTCCGGCATCAAGGTTTGGATTGTGGACGCCTCTATGTAAGGGGGATTGCTGACCACCAGGTCGAACCGCCCGTTCAACGACGCCGCCCAATCGCCGCACAAGAAGGCCGCGCGAGACCCAAGGCCGAGGTTCTCGGCGTTGGTCCGCGCGAGCCGGGCTGCCCCTGGAGCCAGATCGACGCCGACCCCGAAAGCATCGGGGCGTTCGTGCAGGACCGACAACAGCAGGCAGCCGGTACCCGTCCCAAGATCGAGCACCTGCCTGGGCGGCGGCAATGCCAACGCCGCTTCGACGATCGCCTCGGAGTCGGGCCGCGGGATCAGCGTGGCGGGCGAGACCAGGAACTCCATGCTCCAGAACCCCTGCCGCCCCAGAATGAGCGCCATTGGTTCGTGCGCTGCGCGGCGGACGAGCAAGGCTTCGAACCGCGAGGGGTCGATGCAGGCAGATGGCGTCCGCAGGAGCGCTTCCGCCGGCTGCGCCAGCGCATGAGACAGCAGCAGCCGAGCCTCCCGCGCGGGGCTGTCAATGCCGGCATCGCGCAAGGTCGCGGCGCCGTGACGCAACGCGCGGTCGACGGTCGTTTCGTTCATGCGGGTGCGGCCTAAATATCCAGCGTGCCTCGCATTACCGGCACGCAATTGCCGGCAATCGTCGCGGTTACGGCGCCTTCCGCCGTTTTGCGGGCACCGCCGATCAACAGGCTGGGGCGGCCCATCTCGATGCCCTGCTCGATCTCGAAGTGCAAGGCGACATCCTCCCCGGGGGCCAAAGACACCAACAGTGCCGATAGCGCGGCGTTAGCGCTGCCGGTCGCCGGGTCTTCGAGCACCCCACCCAATGGTGCGAACATCCGCGTCCGTAGCGTCGTCGCATCGCCATCCTTGCGGACGTACAGGTGTAGATTGAACCGCGTTGCCAGTTCGGGGAACTGCGCCGCCGCGGCCCGGAATGCGCCAATGTCCGGTTGGGCTCGGGCCAAAGCGTCAAGATTCGCGACCTCCGCGATCACGAACGGCGTGCCCACCGAGGCAACCAGCGGCGTATGAGCGTTTGTCAGGAAATCGTCCTGGCTCAAGCCGGCGCAGGCAGCGACGACATTGGTTGGAATGGCGGACGTGACGGTCAGTGAATGCGGGGCGGAAATGCGTGCACCGACGATCGCCTTTGCGGCATCGCGGAGAATATGAACCCGCACCAAACCGGCGATTTCCTCGAACGTGTAATGCTCAGGTGGGTTCGGGTCGGCGCAGGCGACTACGAAGCCGGTGCCCACGTTCGGATGGCCGGCAAATGGCATTTCGTATTTCGGGGTGAAGATACGAACGCGCGCGTGGTTTTGCGGGTTATCCGGGGGAAGGACGAACGTGGTTTCCGACAAGTTGAACTCGGTCGCGATGGACTGCATATCCCCGGCGGTGAGACCATGTGCGTTGGGAAACACGGCCAGCGGATTGCCCCCGAAACGCTCGCTGGTGAATACATCGACCGTGACGAAATCGTAGCTCGGCATGAGGACCTCCATGAGTTCGTATCAGGGGTCTAGCACGAACGGGCCGGAATAAGTCGCACCGGAACGTCCATTCTGCCCCACCATGAATGTTCGGTTTATACCTATAGTCGCCGGACGTCGTACCCTTGCACGAACCCTATGCGCGGCGCACTCAGGTTCCGGCTGTAGGCGTTCGGCTGATACTGCGCACCCAGCGGGATATATGGCACGTCGATCCACGCCCGCAACTGTATGGCCTCGCAGATTTTCATGCGGCTTGGCTGGTCCGGCGCTTCCAACCAGGCGGCACGCAGCGCCTCGATCTCCGGCGATGTTGGCCATCCCGGCCACGCTGCTTCCCCATTGCCGCGCAGGCCCAGATGGCCGGCGGGGTCGAAATTATTCACGCCGGTGATGCTGGAATAGAAGATGTTCCAGCCGCCGTCCTTTGGGGGTTTGCGGCTGTTCCGCCGCTGTACCGTGGTACCCCAGTCGACTGCCTGGAAATCGACGTTCATGCCGACCTTGCGCAACAGGTCGGCGCCCACGAGTGCCAGTCCCTGCAACGCCGGGTAATCGGTGGCGCCGAGCATGATAACGGGCTCGTTGGTATATCCCGCCGCTTTCAGTTCACGGCGGACGCGATCGAGGTCGCGTTTACCAGCCAGAACTTCGAGCCCCGCGCTGTTCGCCATCGGCGTGCCAGGGCTGAAGAACCCGACGCCGTCCTTCCAGAGCGTCCGGTCTTCGCCCAGCGAGGCGGTTTCGAACTCCGCCTGATCGATGCCCCATAGCAGGGCGCGCCGGATAGCGGGGTTATCGAAGGGCGGGTAGAGATGGTTGAACCGCATCAACGCGAGGGAACCACCGGGTTCCAGCACCGTGGTCGTCAGCTTCGGATTGGCGCGAATTTTCGGGAGCAGATCGGCGACCGGCTGCTGCACCCAATCCACTTCGCCATTGGCCAGCGCGTTTACCGCGGTCGATGCGTCTGGAATGACGTGCCATTCCACCCGAGGGAAATGGGCAATCTTAGGGCCGGCGGTGAATGTGGCCGGCGCACCTTCCCGTGGCACGTAAGCCGAGAAACGTTCGTAGACGACGCGGGAGCCGGGCACCCGTTCGGCAGTCACGAACCGGTAAGGGCCCGACCCCACCATCTCGGTCACCTGCTTGTTGGCGTCCGTGAGCGCCAGCCGTTCGGGCATTATGCACGGCATGGGTGTCGACGGTTTCCCCAGCGCGTTCGGCAGCAGCGGGAATGGCTTTTTCAGCCTGAAGCGAATGCGGTGGTCGTCCAGGGCGGACAACGCATCGGTCACGGCCATCAGAGCCTGCCCGAACGAGTCCTTCGCGCAATATCGACGGATCGACGCCACGCAGTCGCGGGCGAGCACCGGTGTGCCGTCATGGAACATCAGGCCTGGGCGCAGGGTCAGGGTCCAGCGGCGGCCGTCGTCCTCGGTGCTGTGCCCTGCCAGCATCTGAGGTTGCATCTGGTATGCGGCATCCATGCCATAGAGCGTGTCCCAGACCATATAGCCGTGGTTGCGCACCACGGTGGCAGTGGTGAACACGGGATCCAGGATCGGCAGATCGCCTTCCGGCACGATCTTCAGCGTATCGAGGCTTTGCGCCCGCGCGACAAATGGGGTGCTCATTGCGCCGGCAAGGATGTACCGGCGGCGGATCAATGGAATGTCCGCCCACCGTCCACCGGCAGCGCGATGCCGGTCATGAACGACGATTCGTCGGAAGTCAGGAACAGAATCGCCGCCGCCAGTTCCTCCGGCTGGCCGTGCCGGCCCAGGGCGTAGCGCTGTGTAATCGCCGGATTGGGTGCGCCGTCGGCGGTGCGGATATGGGCGGCGGTCATCGCCGTCTCCACCGCGCCGGGGCAAACCGAGTTTACCCGGATCGCCGGCGCCAGCTCCATGGCGGCAGATTTAGTCAACCCGATCACGCCGGCTTTGGAGGCGACGTATGCGACGCTTCCCGGACCCGTGGGCATCAAGCCGACGCCGGAGGCGATGTTGACGATGGTCCCCTTCCCCGCCGCCCGCATGAACGGCTCGGCGGCCTGGATGACCAGGAAGGTGCCGGTCAGGTTCACCGCCAGCGTGCGGGCGAAAACGTCGTGCGGGGTATCGGCGATGCCGGTTTCCGACAGGATCCCAGCGGCGTTGACCAGACCGTCCAGCCCGCCCATGGTCTCAGCCGCCTTGGCGACGGCGGCGGACACCGACGCTGGATCGGACACGTCGCAGGCGAAGGCCACGGCGCCGATTTCGTCGGCCACCGCTTTGGCGGCGTTATCGGAACGGTCGAGGACAGCGACCGCCGCGCCCTCCTGCCGGAAAAGCCGAGCGGTGGCGCGGCCGATGCCGGAGGCACCGCCGGTGACGATGATTCTTCTTCCACTGAGACGTCCCATTGGTATTTCTCCTTGGCTAGACCATGATCGTTTGAGGTTGCATGCGATCTCGGCGTTGGATCATGGTCTAAGCCTTTGTTTGAGAGGGTGATTCACGCCCGAGGTTGAAGTCAACCTCAGGCGATCACGCTCTAGACCGGTTTCCAGGAACGATCGACCTCGACATCGATCAGGGTGGGTCCATCGTGTTTCAGCGCGGCTTCCAGCAGGTCCTGGAAGTCCGACAGCGTGTGCGACTTATGCGCGGTCAATCCGAGGCCTCGGGCCACACTCACGAAGTCGATGCGGGGCTTATCCAGCTCCATCCCGACATACAGATCGGCCTGCTGGGCCAAGCCTTTCATCGCGTTGGTGCGCTGCTTCAGGATTCGGTACGAGTAATTATTGATGATGACGAACACCATTTGCAGGTTTTCGCGCGCCGCTGTCCACAGGCCCTGGATTGTGTACATCGCCGATCCGTCGCCGATCAGCGCGACCACCGGGCGGTCGGGCAGCGCCAGCTTGGCACCAATCGCCGCCGGCAACCCCCAGCCAATGCCGCCGCCGCGCATGCCGAAGAAGCTTTGGGGGTCATCGCTTTTCAGGAAGCGGCGCAAACCGTTACCCGACGACACGGTTTCGTCGATCACCACCGCCTCGGGCGGCAGCATACGGCCGATGACCTGCATCAGCGGCAACGGATGGATGGGGTGACGTTCGGCCAGTGCATCGGCCATGGCGTTCAATTTTGCCAGCGACGAGATGCCCTCGGTCCGCACATGCGCAAGGCGCGAGATGGCAGACTGGGTTTCGGCCGCGGTGCGGGCTTTCAGGATCGCGGCGGTCAGTTCCGGCAGTGTGGTTTTCGGCTCGCCGAGGATGGCGACTTTTGCGGGGTAGTTTTTGCCCAGCTCCCACGGATCGGTATCGATATGGACGACCGGCATGCCCTCGGGCATCGATTCGACGTCACCGGGTAGCGACAATGTGAACAGGTCGGCGCCGACGGAGAGAAGAAAGTCATGCTGCATCAGCATGCCGCGAATGGCCGGCGGCAGCCGCACCAACGCGCCGCGATACAGCGGGTGCGACGACGGGAACATGCACCGCGTTGCCATGCCTTCATCGTAGACCGGGGCGCCCAAGGCCTCGGCCAGTGCCACCAATTCCGACAAGGCGTTGCCCTGCGGCACGGCGTCGCCGGCGATAATCACCGGGCTTTTGGCCGCGGCGAGAAGCGCGGCAGCCTGGCCGATAGCCGTAATATCGCCGCGTATGCCGCTGGCAATGCGGGTCGGTTCGCCAAGGTCCAGGTCGGCGCTATCGGTCAGGATGTCGCCGGGCAGCGACAGGAACACCGGGCCCATAGGCGGCGCCAGTGCGGTCTTGGCGGCGCGATGGATGGCGCGCGGCAGATCCTCCAGGCGGCGCACTTCCTCCGACCATTTCACAAAGGGGCGGGCAATCACCGGCAGATCCGCCCAAAGGAGGGGTTCGGTGAAGTTGAAGCGCTGCTCGTGCTGGCCTGCGGTGACCAGAATCGGCGCTCCCGCCTGCTGCGCGTCGTACAGCATGCCCATCGCATTCCCCAGGCCGGGGGCCGCGTGGAGGTTCACCACCGATAGCTGGCCGGATGCCTGGGCGTACCCGTCCGCCATGCCCATCGCCGGGGCTTCCTGCAGCGCCAGGACGTAGCGTAGCTCCTGCTCCACCGCGAAAGCGTCCATCAGGGGCAGTTCCGTGGTGCCCGGGTTTCCAAAGACGATCTTCACCCCCTCCTGTTTGAACAGTTCGAGCAGCGCGGTCTTTCCCGGCATCATCGGCATGGTCTATTTCCCCTCGTCACGGGATAACCCGCTACTCGGCAACCCGCCGCGAAGCAAGCGCGCAACCATCCAGGCGCTTCCGTAGGTCCCGTTTGTCCCGCCGCACCGTTCTGGCCGGCCTGTCCGCCGCACCTGCGGCAACGCCAGCCCTGGTGCGTGCCCAGAGCACCTCCAAACCCGGCAAGGTCGGACTTCTGAGCGACATGAGCGGCCCAAATCCTGGCCGCACGCTAACCGCCGTTCTTCCGGCGCGCCCCATTCTTCCGCAGCAGGAATTCGCGCCCGACCTTGACCATCGGAACCCCATTGTACGCAACAATGTCTGCGGTCGCGTAGGTTTCCGACCAAATGTCCGGAATGAAACTGCCGGTTCCCACCACGTCGATGGGGGCATGGGCGTCGTGCATCACGCGGCATTTGTCGGTGCCGAACCCGGACGAGGCAACGATGCGGACCTTGTCGTAGCCGGCTTCGTTCAAAGCCTCCCGCATGCGCCAGATCGCCGCTGCCGACACGCCGGTGCCCACCAAATACCGAAGTTCGGTGTCGCTGCGATAGCGGCGGATGGCGCCGGGGGCGTGACGTTCCAGCACGGCGTAGCTCTCGGCGGGGTCTAGCCCTTCCAGGAACCGGCCGCCGTGAGTATCAAGGCGAAAGGATAGCTGCCCGGCCGCCGCGAGCTTTGGAAAGCGCGCGCAGACCGCGATTCCGTCCGTGATTTCCTTGCCGAAGTAATCGACCAACACGGTCATCGGCTCGTCCGGAAACGTCTCGCGGAACATTTCCGCCGCCCGCACCGTCGATCCGGCGTAACCGATCAGCGAGTGCGGCATGGTCCCCAGCCCCTTTGGGGAGCCGAACCAATGCGCGGTGCCATCGTTCGCATTGCCGATGAAACCCCGAGCGCCTTCTTTCACGGCGGCGGCGCTGCCGACCGAGGCGGCATAGGCCATCATGTCCTGCATCTCCGCCCCGGCGCAGTGGCGGGCGTCCATCGCGAGAAACGGCACGGCTGGTAAAGCCAGCGACATTTGATACGCATTGTGCGCGGCCACGCTGGCCGCACCGATTTTTTGCAGCAGCAGCGTTTCCATGTCCGACAGCGCGATCATGCTGCCGGTGAGGTAGACGATCGGCTCCCCTGCCCCGACCCAATCGCCTTCCTGGTACTTCAGATCGATCTCGATTTTTTGCCCTCGCGCGGCGGCCACCGTTTCGATCCAGCCTAGCATCAACCGCGGCGCGCAGATCACCGGACGGCGGAGGAACACGGCGTAGGTGACCGTGTTGTCGCCGAACCGACCGACAATCCGTTTGGTGCGGTTGAAGTAGCTATCGGTGCGGGCGGCGATATCCGCTTCCAGCCGCGCCGCTTCCATCGCGTTATTGCGCCGCGACGGCCATGGGGCTGACGGGAACGCGACGTTCCTTCAGCTCCCGCGCGACGAGGAACGCCAACTCGAGAGACTGTTCCGCGTTCAAACGCGGATCGCAGAACGTCTCATACCGCTCGGTCAGGTTGGCTTCGGTCAGCTTGTGGGCGCCGCCGGTGCATTCGGTGACATCCTGACCGGTCATCTCCACATGCACGCCGCCGGCCCATGAGCCTTCGGCCGCGTGTACGTCGAAGAAGCCGCGGACCTCCGCCAGGATGGCGTCGAAGTTGCGGGTCTTCAGCTTATTGCCGGTCGAGATGGTGTTGCCGTGCATCGGATCGCACAGCCACACGACCTTGCGGCCGGCTTTCTCCACCGCGCGCACCAGCGGCGGCAGGCGGGCTTCCACCTTGTCGGCACCCATGCGGCTGATGAGCGTGATGCGGCCGGGCTCGTTTTCCGGGTTTAGCACGTCGAGGATGCGGAGCAGATCGTCCGGCTCCTGCGTCGGGCCGACCTTCATGCCGAGGGGGTTCTTCACCCCGCGCAGGAATTCGACGTGGGCACCTTCGAGCTGGCGGGTGCGGTCGCCGATCCATAGGAAATGGGCGGAGCAGCCGTACCACTCGCCGGTCGTGGAATCGATGCGGGTCAGCGCCTGCTCGTAGGGAAGAAGAAGCGCTTCGTGGGAGATGTAGAAATCGGTCTCCCGCATGTCGCGCGTCGTGGCGCTGGTCATGCCGCAAGCCGCCATGAAATTCAGGGTTTCATCGATGCGCCCGGCTAGGTCGCGGTAGCGTTCGGCCAAAGGCGAGCGTTCGACGAATTCCAGGTTCCAGCGGTGGACCTCATGCAGGTCGGCGTAACCGCCCGACGCGAAGGCGCGCAGCAGGTTCAGGGTGGAGGCGGACTGGAAGTAGCCGAACTCCATGCGCTGGGGGTCGGGGATGCGCGCTTCGGCGGTGAATTCCGGGCCGTTGACGATGTCCCCGCGGTACGACGGCAGGGTCACGCCGCCCTGGGTCTCGTTGTCCGAGGAGCGCGGCTTGGCGAACTGTCCCGCCATACGGCCCATCTTAACCACCGGCAGGGAGGCACCGAAGGTCAGCACCACCGCCATCTGCAGCAGAACACGGAAGGTGTCGCGGAAGGCGTTGGCGGTGAATTCGGAGAAGCTCTCGGCGCAATCGCCGCCTTGCAGCACGAACGCTTTTCCTTCCGCTGCCAGCGCCAGTTGCGCCTTCAGGCGGCGGGCTTCTCCGGCGAACACCAGCGGGGGGTAGCGGCCAATCTTGGCCTCCATCGCCTCCAGCTTGGACTGGTCGGGATAGGCCGGAACCTGCCTTATGGGGCAGGCGCGCCAGGAGTCAGGGGTCCATTGGGCGTTGGTGGTGGGCATGGTGGGTCTCCTCAAGCGGGCGTTATGTCCCGATTTTGGGAGATTGGCTACTGTCTGGCGGTTTGGGGTGAGGTGGACCCCATCCGTCGGACAGGAATCGGGGTGCGCTAAGAGAACGCAGTCGAGGGCTTCCTCGCCAAGCTCACGAAGCAACGGCTGAAGCGAGGCGTGTTCCATTCCCTGGTCTCGCTTCAGTCCGCCATCAAGCGGTATCTGGCCGAGGCGAACACCCAACCCCAACCCTTCCGCTGGACCAAGGACCCGGATGATATTATCACCACTGTTCGGAGAGGGTACCAAGCGTTAGATTTCGAACCGCTAGGTCTGCCGCCGACGCCACAACCGCATGAGGTTTTGCAGGGTTTGGGCGTGCCGCTTCCCAAGCGGGGGAAACGTCGGGGTGGTCCGCCGAGTGGGTTTTTTGCCAAGCGCAGGCTTATGGGATCAATCGTCGGGCGACAGGGTGAAGCTGGCCGGATACCCACGCGCCAGCGCTACGAAATTGGGATCACCCTCGGTATGAATATTTAGCACAGTTTCCGGGCCAAGAGCCTGCATCGAACACAAGTCGAAGGCGTTTTTATCAGGCTCACAACCGAGCGTTAGCCCGAAGGTCGCCACTACCGCCTTTGCAGCGTAGTAGTAGTGTCCATCTGTTGCGCTAAGCGGAATCGCTACTTCAATGACGCGCGGCCTACCAATGCGTGTGACCAACTCGATTAGATCGACGTCTTGAAGCGAGGAATAAACCCCTTCGCCGCCCCAATTCTCTAACAACGAGGTTACGCCGCAGTCATCGATAGGCAGGGGATGAGACCTCATCGAAAATCTGTTGGATCGTACATCATTCTGTTCATGAAAGGGGCTGGCCGCATATAAAGCATCGGCAGCGTGGGCCGAAAGCAAGCCCTCGGAAATTAGCATATCGAGCCGTATACGGATCGTATCTAATGTCGAAAGATATATGCCTTTCGTTCGGAGTAGAGCGGCCTCAGCATCGGTTAACCGGGTATAGTGCCAAGCTCGGATGGTGCGCTTCTCCATTGCAGGCATGATGATTCGCTCGAGGAGGTTCTTTTTTTCGGTGATCATATAACCGCGAAGCACTTTTTCCCCCGCTTGCAATTCGGCAAGCAGGGCAGCGTCAAATGTATCGATATTCCAGACATCAATCAGTTTATCGGTCATGGCACAGTATTGGCCTTTTTGTGCGACATCAAACACGACCTTGATTTGCAAGTAGGTGTGCCGACAGATGCAAGGTGGCGCAGATCACGGGAGGTGTCAAAGGGCCAACTCGGAACGGTCTGCATCATTTCGCTACGAAATTCAAGATTTTTGCAACAACGACAAGCCATTGAAATTAGGTAGTTTTTCCGATGCAAAAAATCCGCTGCGTACCACCCCTTCGCGCCCCCCCTACCGCCACGCCTTCAACCGCGCCGCCGCCTCCCGCATATCCCCCTCCGGCCCGCAATAACTGAACCGCAAAAACCGGTTCCCTCTGTTACGGTCGAAATCCACCCCCGGCGTCACCGCCACCCCCGTCTCCGCCAAAATCCGAGCGCAGAAGGCCATGCTGTCGTTGGACCGTTCGGAGATGTCGGCGAACAGATAAAACGCCCCCTCGGCGGGGCTGAGCCGGTCGAACCCCGCCTCCGGCAATGCCTGGAGCAGAAAATCCCGCGACCGGCGGTACCCCGCGATATTCGCCCGTAACTCGTCCTGGCAATCGAACGCCGCCTCGGCCACCACCTGGGAGATATAGGGCGCGCTGATGAACATATTCTGCGCCAGGCACTCGACCGGGCGGACCAGGTCCTCGGGCAGCACCATCCAGCCCACCCGCCAGCCGGTCATCGAGAAATATTTCGAAAAACTGTTGATTACCACAGCGCTCGGGCTCAACGCGGCGGCGGTGGCAATCGCGCTTTCATAATGCAGGCCGTGGTAAATTTCGTCGCTGATCAGCCGCACGCCGTTCGCGTCGCACCAGCGCGCGATGGCCTTGAGTTCATCCGGGTGCAGCATCGTCCCAACCGGGTTGCACGGGCTGGCGACAATCAGCCCATCCGGCTTTGGATCCAGCTTTTCCAGCATCGCCATGCTCGGCTGGAACCGCGTCTCCGGCCCGGCATCCATGATGACGGGAACCATCCCCAACGCCGTGATAATGTTGACGTAGGGCGGATAAAAAGGCGCCGCCATGGCCACCCGGTCGCCCGGATCGAACGCCGCCAGAAATGCCAGCGGAAACGCACCGGAGGCTCCAACGGTCACCGCCACCCGGTCGGCCGATAAAGCCAGCCCGTACCAATCCTGGTAGTGCGCCGCGATACGCTCCCGCAGCGACCGCCGCCCAAACGCCTCGGTATAGCCAAGGGGGTTGCCGGATCGCAGCGCGGCATGCGCTGCCTCGACCGCGCCGGCCGGAGCACCCGTACCCGGCTGCCCCACCTCCATCCGGATCACCCCTGGCGCGCCCGGCGGCAATGCGGCCTGACGGGCGTTCGCGGCCGAGATCACATCCATCACCATGAACGGCGGTGCGGACGCCCCCCGGCCGATCTTCAGCGGCATGGTATCAGCCGCCGCCGGCCGCCAGGCCCAACTCGCGCGGATCGGGTGCGATCGCGCAAGACGATTCTTTCCCCGGCAACAGCCCCGCGCACACCATCACGCTCGCCCGTCCGGGTTCGGGGACCGGCACCGACATCGGCTTGCCGGTGTTCAGCGCGTTCATCAGGCCCGCCGCGACGGCGATCGGCGCCCCGGCCTGACCGGAGCCGCCGGCCGCCGCATGGAACGCATGCTCCCGCGGGTTCCATGCAAGACCGACCGACAGCAAGGGCGCCGGCACGGATGCCGCGGATGCCGCCTGGAGGAAGCCGAGCCCCTGGAGCACACGGCCGGTGCCGAACAAATTGCCCATGGTCACCGCGCACATGACCGCGTTGCCCTTGCGATCGACCGCACCGAAGGTGGTGGACGCCGGCAACGACGGCAATGACGCTGGCGGCAGATCGGTCGCCTGCACGAGGGATTGCGCATCGACGCCACCCGCCCGGAACCGAGCGGCGGCGGAAAGCGCACGCGCGGATGCCCCCTCAAGATCGTTGGGATTGCGTACGAGCGCCGAGAACGCCGCGGCGGCGGCCAGACCGCCATCGGTCGGCGGCGCGGTGAACGCCACCATGTCGTTGCGGTAGGGCACGACAATCGCGGCCGCCAGACCCGGAAGGGCTCCGCGCAACTGCTCGCTGCTCAGCGGGCCGCCGGCTTGACGCGACGCCTCGACCAATCGCTGGGAAAGCCCGCCTTGATACAGATCGCCGACGCCCAGCACTTTGATCTTGGCGAGCGTGCCCGCCAGTTCCAGTTGCACGATGGGCTGCCCCTCGGCCACCGGCGTCCCGCCCCGGCTGAATACTGTACGCGCCAAGGGATCGGCGAACAGCGGTGCAGACACCGCATTGAGGTCTTTGACGAAGGCGCGCGAGGCCGGCACACCGAAATGGGCCAGGTCTTCGGCTTTCGCGACCAACGCCTCAAAAGGCAGCGTCCCGTAACGGGCATGCAATTGAAACAGGCCGCGCGCCATCAACGGCAACCCAGCCGGGCGGTCGCCGCCCAGGCTGTTGGTGGGGGCCAGGGGTGCGAACGAAACCGATTGCGGCACACCGCCGTTCGACGTGCTGGTATCCGCCCCGTACGCAATGCAGACACCGCCGCCGCCCAGGCCCGCACGCGACGGCAAGGTCACTGACAGGGCGAAACCCATCGCTACGGCCGCATCCGCGGCGGAGCCGCCGCCGGAAAGAACCTCCCGCCCGATCAAGGCAGCGCGCGGTTCATCGGCGACAGCGCCGCCGATGAAGCCCTCGACAAAGCCCTGCTGCCCAGCCTTCGGGGCATTATCGCCGCCGAAGAGCGATTGTTTGACGCGGTCCACCGCGCCGCACCCGCTGAGGGCAAGACCGAATACCAGTGGGACGCCGATCGCCGATCGCGCTATAATCCGATTCATGACGCGTCGCATCCGTCCCATCCTGTTCGCGCTATCGCTAACCATGAGCGCTCTGTGCTTGTTGTTGCCGATCCAGCCTGCCAGGGCACGCGATGAGGCACCACCCGCTCGGATGGTGCTGATACGCGACGCCGAGACCGAGACGCTGCTGCATGAATTCGCTGTCGCCCTTTATCGCGCCGCTGGCCTGAACCCCAGCACGATCCGCATCTTCCTGGTGCGCGACCGTGCCATAAACGCCTTCGTCACAAGCGGCAACCGGATGTTCATCCATACCGGCCTGCTGATGCGGGCCGACTCGCCACTCGAAGTGGTGGGGACCATGGCGCACGAAACCGGCCATGTCCTGCACGGCGACATCAGCCGCGGGCCGGAGATGGCGCGGGAGCTGATGTGGCGTACCTTGGGCGCTCTGCTGATCGCAGGCGCGGCGGGTGCTGCTTCGCACGATGGCGGCGTTGCCACCGGCGCTGCCTTGGGCGGTATAGCCATGGCGGAGCGCCACTATCTGTCCTTCTCCCGCGCGCAGGAAGAAGGCGCGGACTCCGCCGCCACGCAAATGCTGGACCGACTCGGCTGGTCGGCTCGCGGCCTGATGCGCCTGTTCGAGAAACTCGAGGACGAGAACGCGTTGGTCAGCGACCGCCGGGACCGGTTCCTGCTCACTCATCCGCTGACCCGCGACCGCATCGATGTCATGCGCCGCCATTTGGCCATGTCGCGGGCCGGCGATCTGCCGCCGCAAATGACCGCCGCGTTTTTATTGGTGCGGGCCAAGTTGGACGGATTTCTGAGCACACCCGGCACGGTAGCCCGCGCTTACCCCGAATCCGACCAATCGGCCCCGGCGCTGTATGCCCGAGCGGCGGCGGAGCATCAGTTGTCGCATCGGGACGCCGCGCTGGCGCTGATGGACCGCCTGATCGCCATGCAACCGGCCAATCCCTGGTTCCGGGAGCTACGCGGCCAGATCCTGTTCGAAAACGGCCGCCCGAAGGACGCTGTCGCGGCCTATCGCGAAGCCGTGCGTCTGGCCCCGGATCAATCCTTGCTGCACCAGGGTTTGGCGCAAGCCATGATCGAAACCGGCGACCGGGCACTTTTGCGTTCGGCGATCGAACAGCTCGATATCGCCCGCCGCCAAAACCCCGACGACGACAGCAACTGGCACCTCCTGGGCGTCGCCTGGGGCCAGATTGGCGACATCGGTCAGGCCAACCTCGCGCTGGCTGAGGAAGCCATCCGCGCGGGCGATATCCCGTTGGCCAAACGCTTCGCTCGCATGGCGGCCGATTCCCTGCCACAAGGGCCCGCGAAACTACGAGCCCTTGATATCGGCAACGCCGCGAGGAAAGAGAACCGCGAATGAGACACTTGTTTTTGTTAGCTTTGTCGGCGCTGCTGCTGACACCGATCGCCGCTAAGGCCGAGTTTACCGCGGAACAACGGGCGGAAATCGTGAAGATCGTGCGAGACGCTTTGAAGCAGGACCCATCGATCCTGCGGGAAGCCGTCACCGCGCTTCAGACCGATGAAGCCGCCCGCGAGAAAGCCAATGCGCGCGATGCTCTGGTGGCCGCCCGCGGCAAGCTGGTGACCCCAGCCGATCCGGTCGCGGGGAATGCCAAAGGCGACGTTACAATCGTCGAATTTTTCGATGTGCGTTGCCAGTATTGCCGCAAGCTGGAACCGGATATGGCCAGGTTCCTGGCAGCCGATAAAGGCGTGCGTCTGGTTTACAAAGACTTGCCCATCCTGGGGCCGGCCAGCCTCCTCGGCTCCAAGGCGCTGCTGGCCGCGCAGCGCCAGAATGCCTACGAGAAATTTCGCGATGCCGTCATGAAGCTGCCGCCCGATATCACAATGGCCTCACTGGAAGGTGCGGCGAAAAAATTGGGCCTCGACTGGGCGAAGCTCGCCAAGGACATCGAAGATCCGGCGATTCGTGCCCAACTCGATGCGAACCTCGCGATCGCGCACAGCCTGAACATTGAGGGGACGCCCGCCCTGATCGTCGGGGATGAAGTGGTGCCCGGCTTTATCGACGCCGAGGGGCTGAAGAAGCTGGTGGCGGAGGCCCGTAAGGCCAAGGGCTGAAAAGGTTTAGGCGGGCCGGCCGGGAACGGCCAGCGCGCTTCAATCCTTTAGAGAGACTTTGGGCCTTAGAGAGACTTTGGGTTGCCTTTCATGACCGCCCAGCGGACGCCCTTGCCGTGCTCGTCGGTGAAGTTGACGATGTCGCCAATGACCTCGACCAAGTAGCAGTCTTTGGCTTCGCTGGGGAACTGGATGCAGACTTTGTCGCCTTCGACCGACCACTTGCCAGTTACGAGATCGTTGGCGCCGGTCAATGCTTTGACCTTGCCGTCCGCCAGGTAAAATTCCCAATAGTCCTTATCGCCGTCCTTGCCTTGGACTGTGTTGCCGATCAGCGTGCTCCATGCCGCGATGCCGGTTAGTCTGACGGGCGCCGTGGGAGTGGCTGGGGCTGCAGCGGCCGGTGCGGGAGTAGACGGAGCAGCAGCCGCCGGCGCAGCAGGCGCAACTGGCGCGGCAACAGCAGGTGCAACGGGAGCGGGTGCGGCCGGAGTAGCGGGAGCAGGGGGCGTGGGGTCGGCGGCGAACGTCGGCACCCCCATCGACAGGATCCCCGACATCGCGACAGTTGCTAATAATATCTTACGGATTGCCATTTTCGATCCTTCCGGACGGTTTCGACACGCGGACTTATGTCGTATGCCGCTGTTAAAGGTTCAGACCCGGATCGTCCAGCCGTGGGGGCAACCCATCAGTAGCCGACAGCCCAATCGATCCGGTTCCGCATCTCCACCCCGTCCAAATACGCTCTCAGATTTTCACAAAAAATCTCGATGGCGCCATGCCGGTTGGCATCGCTCGCGCCCGAAATATGCGGCGTGATTAGCACACGCGGATCGCGCCACAACCGTTCCGGCGGCGGCCCCTCGAACTCGCCGTTGTAAACGTCCATCGCGACGCCGCGCAGATGCCCGCGATCCAGTGCATCGGCGACTGCGGTTTCGTCCACGATCTCCCCGCGCGCGACATTCACCAGGATCGCGCCCGGCTTCATCAGCGCCAGCCGTTCGGTGCCGATTAGACCGGTGGTTTCCGGCGTCCACTGACAAGCCACCACAACGAAATCGCTTTCCGCGAGGAACCCGTCCATATCTGGCGCGCCGCCCATTGCGGAGAAACCGGCCGGCAGAGCCTCCCCAGGCACATAGGACCGTCTGGTCCCCACCACCCGCATGCCAAGCGCGGCACCGAGGCGTCCAACGTCGCGCCCGATGCCGCCGGCACCGATGACACACATCGTTTTGCCCTCGATCAGTAGCGGCCGGTAGGCGCGGTGGTCGAACCCGTGCCCGTTTGCGTGGTGGAAGCCTTTGGCAAAATGCAGAATTCCGGTAATCGCATACTCGGCTATGGCCAGCGTGTTTCCGGCACCGCGCGACGTGGTTACGACCACGTTGGAGCCCCAGAGATCGCCCATCAGCAGATTGCTGGCCCCCGCCGGCCGCTGGTGAAACCATTTCAGCAGCGGTGACCGAGCGCGGAGATCGAGCGGATAGGGCCAACCGCCTAGGATAACCTCCGCCCGAGCCAACAGCGCATCGCGTACTTCCCGCGTCCCCTGCCCGGTGGCGTTCGGGGCCAGATAACGGTTGGCGGTGAATGCGGGCCATGTTTCGCGGATTTCGCCATCGAACCAGCCGCCGGCATCGGCCACGTTCACACTGGGATCGACCGCCGCGATGCGCGCGAGATCGGCGGCGCCGACGCGTTGAATGGACAAAACCTCGACACGACGCATGACACCCTCCACCGGCCGAAAACCTAGCACCCCTACCCGCTCGTCCCAACCTGTGCTTTCCTCCCGGCAACAGGAACCGCCTAACAGGAAACGGCCAACAGGGAATGGCCAACAGGAAACAGCCAACAGGAAACAGGAGGACGATCCTCATGCACATCCGCCGCATTACCCCCACAATCGGCGTCGAGATCACCGGGATCGATCTGACCCAGCCGATCGCCGACGGCGATTTCGCCGCGATTGAGGAAGCCTGGCTGGCCGCCAAGGTCGCCGTGTTCCCTGGCCAGAAACTTACCGAAAAAGATCTGATACGCTTCGGGGAGCGGTTCGGGGAGCTCGAAATCCACGTCCGCTCGACCTACCACTCGCGTGAGAACCAGGAGGTGATGATCGTCTCCAACCTCAAGCAAGACGGTCGCGCCATCGGGGTTCTCGGTGACGGGGAGGCGCAGTGGCACATCGACCAGAGCTACATGCCGCAACCCACATGGGGCACCATTCTGTCCGGCGAGAAAATCCCGGCCGAGGGGGGTGACACCTGGTTCGCCGACCTTGCCGCCGCGTACGAACGCCTGCCCGTGGCGCTGAAAACCGAAGTTGAGGGTAAGCGGATCGTCAATTCCGTCGACCGGCACAACCGGCGGGAAGCCGCGAAACGCCCCGACCTGCAAATGACCGCCGAACAGTTGAAGCGAGCGCCTGATTCGTCGCACCCGGCGGTGCGGACCCACCCGATCTTTGGCAGCAAGGCTATTTGGTACAGCCCGAGCCACGGCGCTGAAATCGAGGGTTCGACCGAGGACGATTCCCAGCCACTGTTCCAGAAGCTGCTAACCTACATGACGGCGGAAGACCTGATTTATAAGCACCATTGGAGCATTGGTGACGTGGTTATGTGGGACAATTCGTCAGTCATGCACCGCCGCGACCCCTTCCCCAGCCACGACACCCGCCTGCTGAAGCGGGTCAGCTTCCGGTATCCGCCGGCACACCGGATTCCCCGGTGATGCGACGCCGCGGGTTACTCGCCGCCGCCCTCTCCGCCCCCTTCGTCGCGAGCGCCGCCGAACCGCGCGTACTGAAGATGATGGGCAGCGCCAACGTAGCCGGTATTCATGTGCCGGCCAACGTGGCAAGCCGCGAACTTCTACAGCAAATCGGACCGTACGGGCCAACCGACTTCTCCCGCTTGGAGAAGCAATCCACGATTACGCAAATCCTGGTCGGTGGTGGCATCGATATCGGCGACACCGACACCCCCAGCGTCTGTGCGGCGGCCAATGCCGGGGCCAACCTGAAAATTGTCGGGCAATTCTATGCCAGCGTGGACCTCGTGTTCACCGCGGACGGCGACAAGGTACGAACGCTCGAAGACCTGACGAAACCCGGCATCGTGGCCGGCATCAACACACCCGGCGACACGGTGCACGCGGTGCTGCTGGGCGCGTTGATGAAACATGGCATCGACCCGGCCAAGGTCAACATCGTCGCTCTCGGCGGATCGTCGGCGCGCATGCGGGCCTTGCTGTCCCACCGGGTCCATCTGGTCCCGATTCATGCCGATCAGGCGAACGACATCGCCGCACAAGGCAACTACCAAGTTCTGATCGAACCGTGGAAGGAATTCGAATTCTGGTCCAACGAAGTCTGGGCGGTCAACGGCGATTGGCTGGCAAAACCGGACAACCAACGTGCCGTCACCGACCTGATGGAAGCTCAGCTCCGCGCCAACCGCTCGGCGACCACCGACTTCGCCTGGTTCGCCAACATGTTCCGCAAATACAGCAACGACCGCGATGCCGCGAAGTGGCCGGATGAACGCATCCGCGGCGAATGGTCGCTGCTCACCCAGGAAGTCAAAGCCTGGCCGGCGCCGATGCCGCTGGATGTCGGCGAATTTAACAAACTAATCCCGATTTATGAGAAAGCCGGCATTGTTTCCCCTGGCGCCAGCTTCGACAAAATCATCGAGCCACGGTTTCTGGCCGAGGCACAGAAGCGCCTCGGGTGAGCCCGCCGCCGAAACTCCGCACCGTTGGATTAACCCGCCATTACGCCAACGGAGGGCTGACGGTGTTCGAGGATTTTTCTCTCGCGGTCGGCAATCTGGAGTTCGTGGCCATCATCGGTCCCAGCGGGTGCGGCAAGTCGACCCTTTTGCGGATTATCAACGGCCTGGACGCACCGGATTCCGGGACGATTGAAATCGATGGAAAACCCGTCACCGGCCCTGGTGCCGGACGTGCGATGGTGTTTCAGGGGTTCGACCTTTTCCCCTGGCGCACGACGCTGGAAAACGTGGCATTCGGGCTGGAAATGCAAGGCGTCGACAAGCGGAAGCGCACCGACACCGCGCGCCGCTATATCCACATGGTCGGTCTGACCGGGTTCGAGGGTTCCTATCCACACCAACTCTCGGGTGGCATGCAACAGCGTGTCGGTATTGCTCGGGCGCTCGCGGTGCAGCCGAGTATTTTATTAATGGACGAGCCCTTCGGCGCGCTCGATTTACAGACCCGCGACCTGCTACAAGATGAATTGCTGCGTATCTGGCAGACCGACCGCAAGACCGTGCTGTTCGTGACCCATAGTATTGAGGAAGCCATCTACCTCGCGGATCGCATCATTGTGTTGTCCCCTCGTCCGGCGCGCATCGAGCGCGATATCGGCGTTCCCTTCGCGCGCCCGCGGGACGAAGCGCTGAAGACCAGTCCCGCGTTCCTGGAGATCCGCCGCGAAATTTGGGGCTTACTGAAGCAGGAGGCGACCGTTCCATGAGACGCCGGCACACGATCGCGGCGATGGCGGCCGCAATAAACGAGGAGTACCGCGATGGATCGGATCGGTCAGAGAGTCATTGAGATTATTTTTGTCGCTGGCTGGCTTTTGGGTGCGTCCATAAGCCACGCCCAAACGCCGGCGGCGGCGCGCCGCGTCGCGCTGGTCGTTGGTAATGCCGCCTATAACCATGTCGAAAAACTGGCCAACCCCGGCAATGACGCCCAGTTGATTGCCGATACGCTTCGCGGCCTCGGTTTTTCGCTCATCGGTGGCGGGGTGCAGCAGAATCTGGACAAACCGCATTTCGATCGAATGATCCGTACGTTCGGCCAGCAGATCCAGGGTGCCGATGTCGCGTTGTTCTATTACGCGGGGCACGGCATGCAGGTGGAGGGCACCAACTGGTTGCTCCCCGTGGATGCCAACCCGACACAGGCCCGCGACGTCGATTTTCAGTTGGTCGATGCGAGCCTTGTCCTCAAGCAGATGGACGGTGCCGGGACACGGCTGAACATCGTGATGCTCGATGCCTGCCGGAACAATCCGTTTTCGGTCCTTGGCACGCGCTCGATCGCCGGCGGCCTGGCGCAAATGCGCGCGCCGGAGGGAACGCTAATCTCATTCGCGACCCAGCCCGGCAACGTCGCGGCGGACGGCAGCGGCGCCAACGGCCCTTACGCGACCGCGCTGGCCACGGCCATGCGCCAGCCTGGCCTGGATATTTTCCGGCTGTTCAATCAGGTCGGACTAACGGTCAAACGGGAAACCAGGAACGCGCAGCTTCCCTGGGTTTCCAGTTCGCCGATCGACGGTGAGTTCTCGTTCGCGTACGGCGACGAGCCGCCACGGGATATGGTGGTCGCGTCCGTGCCGCCGTTGTCTGAACCGGCCCAACAGGCAACAACAACACGTGACGCTGGTGGCGGCCAGGCTCCGGCACCCGCTGCGGGAAGCGCCGAGGAAACCGCCCAGAACACGACCAAGCGTGCTCTATCGTTAATTTCGGACACCGATACGCCCGAAAACCGAGCAGAAGCGGTTCGGTTGCTTGAGAAAGCGGCTGGCGTTGGTTACCCGCCCGCGCAATTCCAGCTCGGTTCGATGCGGGAACGTGGATTCGGCGTCGAACGCAGCTATGAAGCCGCACTCGATTTGTATCGGAAAGCCGCCACGAAAAACTATATTCCAGCCGAACTCGCGGTGGCTCGATTCTATGGTACGGGCCTTTCCGTCGCTCGGGACATGGCGGAGCGAAAGAAATGGCTGCTGCGCGCGGCGGGACATGGCAGTCCCGTGGCGGAATATCTGCTGGGTAATATCGGTTATTTCGGTATGGACGAACCACGCGACTTTCTGGCGGCTGCGGAATGGTACCGTAAGGCGGCGAACCGCGGATATCCGAACGCCCAAGTTCAGCTTGCCATCATGTACGAACAGGGTAGCGGCGTCCCGAAAGATTACGATGAAACGTTCCGGTTGGCGCAGCAAGCGGCCACGCGAACCAGTGCCCAGGCGCAGAATATCATGGGCCGATGCTACGAATTAGGGCATGGCGTAGCCAAGGATGCGACCGAAGCGGTTCGCTGGTACAAACTATCAGCCGACCAGGGTTTCGCCTCGGCGGAGTTCAACCTTGGCCGCCATTATGCGTCTGGCATCGGCGTCAACCACGACCGAGAGGAAGCGATGAAGTGGTTTGCCAAAGCCGCCGCCCGAGGCAATCAGATGGCAGCGACCCGCCTTGCGGAGATGCAAACCCGGAAAGATAATCCCGTGCGGCGTCCTTGAAAGTCGAGGTGCGGACAGAAAATTCTGCCGCCATGGACGCGGCGAATCCCGTCCGCATAGCATTTGTCTGTACCGGCAACACGGGCCGAAGCGTCGTGGCCGAAGTGCTGGCCAGGGAAATCATCGGGAAGCACCAACTGAACGCGCGGGCGCGTTCATACGCGGTGAATTTGGATCCAAACAACGCCCGCGCCGAGGCGCACTTCGTCACCTTGCTCCGCCGGCGTGGGATCGATCTTTCTCCCCATATCGCCACCCAATTCGGTGCACGGGACGCGGCGTCGTCCGACTTGATCCTGACGATGACGCACACACACAAAGCCTGGGCGATCGCGCATTTTCCAGGAGCCAGGGATAGGATTTTCGGCATTGCCGAATACGCGACCGGCCAGCCGGAGGACGTCCCGGACGCGTTCGGTCGGCCGATGGATTTTTGCAAAACGATCCTTCGGCAACTCGATCGGCTGGTTGGCGCGGCAGTGCTGAAAGCGGTGAAGCCCTAAAATCAGACTGGCAACGTAATCCGAGCGGCGAGACCGCCGTTGGGCCGGTTGGACAGAGCGATGTCGCCGCCATGGGCACGTACGATATCCCGTGCGATCGGCAGGCCCAGGCCAGTACCGCCGGTCTCCCGGTTGCGGCTGCTTTCGACCCGATAAAAGGGTTCGAACACACGCTCGATCTCCTCAAGCGGAATGCCGGGTCCATCGTCCTCGACGGCCACCGCCAGCCAGCCTGCGGCTGGTGGTTCCAATCGGACATGGGCCGATCCGCCATAGGCGATTGCGTTCGAGATCAGGTTTGTGAGCGCCCGCTTCATCGACAGCGAGCGAACCCGAACCGTCAGATGGCTGGGTCCCTGGTAGCTTAACCGGTCTGCCTGAGCGGGATGGCTATCCCCCGCTTCATCCAGGATGGTCCTGATCAGTTCCGCCAGATCGAGCGGCACGATTTTTTCGGTCGTGCGCGCATCGCGGACGAAGGCGAGCGTGGCGGAGACCATTTCCTCCAGCTCCGCAAGGTCGGCCAAGAGTTTACCGCGTAGTTCATCGTCGTCGAGGAATTCGGCACGCAGCTTCATGCGGGTAATCGGCGTGCGCAGATCGTGCCCGATCGCGGTCAACAGTGCGGTGCGATCGTTAACAAAGCGGCGAATTCGCCCGGCCATCGTATTGAAGGCGGCGGCGGCGGTCGCGACCTCCTCCGGTCCGTCTTCTGGCAACGGGGGCGCGTTGACGTCGCGGCCCAAAGCCTCCGCCGCCGCGGCCAAGGTGCGAACGGGTGCGGTCAGGCGGCGCACCGCCCAAAGTGTCAAACCTGCCGCCACGGCGGTCATCAAGCCAAATGCCCCCATGAATGTGGGCGAATGCCAGGGACGCGGGGGCCCCAGTTCCGCCTCGAAATTCAGCCAATCGCCGTCGCTGAGCCTCACGCCCATAATCAAGCGGTGGGCCTGCAAGCCGCCATAAGCCATGATATCGGTCGGCGCGTTGCCCGGCTGGCCAAAATTGCGGCGCATGAAGTCGGAGTTCGCCCATGCCTGCCGCTCCGGCGCATCGGCCGGTCGCCCGCCCAATAACCGGGGATCCGCTCGGGTCAGGGGTCCAGCCTCAATCGCCGTCCAAAACCGCCGAAGCGCTCCGAGGGGCATTTGCGGCAGCTCGGTTACGGGGGGGGCTTTCGACAGCGACACCGCGACACTCGGCCCACGATGAAGCGTGGCCAGCACGGCGGGGCGCCGATCGGGGGACGTCGCGGCTACCGCCCGAAACACGGTGAATATAGCAGCCGCGACTTCCCGCGTTTGCGCGACCTGCTGCATGTCGATGCGGTCGAGTGCATGAATGGTCAGACCGGCGATCTGGACCAGCATCAATCCGACCAGCAATACCGCCGCCGTGCGGGCCGCGAGGCTACGCGGCCATAAACGGAAGCGCGGCAGAGTCACACCCGCTCGACAGTGGTGGCGAAGACGTATCCGCCACCGCGCACGGTTTTAATCAGTTGGGCGTTATGGCCGTCATCCTCCAGCTTGCGCCGGAGGCGGGAGATCGCGACATCGATCGCCCGGTCGAACGGCCCCGCCTGCCGGCCCCGCAACAAATCGAGCAGCATGTCGCGCGTCAACACCCTGTTCGCGCGGTCGACCAACGCCTGCAACAGGTCGAACTCCCCGCCGGTCAGGCTGATTTCGGTCCCTTCCGGGTTCAGCAGACGCCGGTGCGCCGGTTCGAGCGTCCAGCCGGAAAACCGATATTGTTTCACCAAAGCCGAGGACTCGCGTTGCTCGCTCTGGTTCCCGACACGGCGTAAAATGGCGCGGATACGGGCCAATAGCTCGCGTGGGCTGAACGGCTTGGGAACGTAGTCGTCAGCCCCGAGTTCCAGGCCAATGACACGATCGGTTTCTTCGCCCATCGCGGTCAGCATCACGATCGGGACGCTGGACTGGCTGCGCAACCACTTGGCGATGTCGAGGCCGGATTCGCCGGGCAACATCAAATCCAGCACGACCAGATGGTAGTGCCCGTTGGTCCAGGCCCGGCGCGCTTCCCGGCCGTCGCGCGCGGCGGTCACGCGCATCTGGTTCTTTTCCAGAAATCGCGCCAGTAACTCACGGATGTCGCGGTCGTCGTCCACGATCAGGATATGCGGATTCTGCTCCATGGACGAACCATAATAGCCGCCGGAGGAAAGCGGCAGAGGCTGTTGCACTTCTTTGCATTTTAAGTCCGGTCGTGCCGTTCGACGGGATTTCCCGACCCAGCGAACCTCACGCTATACAGAGGGGATGGACATGCCCCCGCCGCCGCCGGCCGCCCAACGCGCTTTGGACCAGCTGGTCATCCATGATCCCGACATGGCCAGGGTCCTGGCTCAGGCAGGGCCCCTGCCCTGGCGCAGCCGCACGCCAGGCTTTCCGGGATTGCTGCAAGCCATCGTCGCGCAGTTGATCAGCAACGCCGCCGCATCCGCGATCTGGAACCGGTTACGCGCGGTCCCTGGCGCGCTGGAGCCGGCGACACTCGTGATCCTACCCGACGAACCCCTGCGTGCCGCGGGTCTGTCCCGCCCGAAAGTCGCACACGCGCGCGCGCTCGCGACCGCGTTCATGGATGGTACGCTCAATACCGAAGCATTGGGGCGAATGGACGACGCAACGGCCATCGCGACGATCGTATCGGTACGCGGACTTGGCCCCTGGACGGCGGAAATCTATCTGTTGTTCGCGCTCGGGCGGCTCGATGTCTTTCCCGCTGGGGACGTGGCGCTGGCCGCCGCCGCCGCCGACCTGAAGCAATTGCCGGCCCGTCCCAACCAAGCTGCACTGCGTGCGCTGTCGGAGATGTGGCGCCCGCACCGTTCCCTGGCCGCACGGCTGCTCTGGCATCACTGGCGTTTCATGACCGGACGGCCTGCGATGGACGATTTTCCCGCAGTCTGATTCCGACGCCGAAAAAAAATTTCAACAAAGCGTGAAATGTTAACGATTTATCCATCTTTGTAGCGTCACATCACAGCCGAACCGGTGTCCAAGGGCTATAAGGACACCCAACCACCTGGATTGCCAAGGGGACGCCATGATCACTTTTACCGTCATTGTGCTGCTGCTGCTGGCCGGCTTCACGGCACTCTATGTTCATAACAAGCGCCAGACAGCGCATACCATACTGCGAAATTACCCGTTGATCGGCTATTTCCGCTATTTCGCCGAAATGCTGGGTGAATATATGCGACAATATCAATATCTTCCGGATTGGTCCGAACGACCATTCAACCGTTTAGAACGGTCGTGGGTGTATCGCTCGGCCAAGGGCGTGTCGAACCTGCGCAGCTTCGGCAGCGAGAACGTACCCAGCTTCATCTTCCGCAACGCCGCATTCCCCGTGACCGATGAGGAAAAGCGCCCCTGGCCCGGTAAAGTGATCGGGATCGGCGAAGGCCCGGGCGCCTGCCTGCATCCCTACACGGCCAAAAGCTTCTTCAATATCAGCGGTATGAGCTACGGCGCTTTGAGCCACGCCGCGGTCAGCGCATTGTCGCGCGGGGCCAAAATGGCGGGCATATGGATGGCAACCGGCGAAGGTGGCCTTGCCCCCTATCACCTTGAAGGCGGCTGCGATGTCATCATGCAGCTTGGCACCGCGAAGTACGGCGTCCGCGACGCGGAGGGCAACCTGTCGGAAGACAAGCTGCGGGCGATCGCGGCGCACGAGAATGTCCGTATGTTCGAAGTCAAATTGTCCCAAGGCGCCAAACCCGGCAAAGGCGGCATCCTGCCGGGTGCGAAGGTCACCGCCGAAATCGCGGCCATTCGCGGCATCCCCATGGGCGAGGACAGCATCAGTCCGAACCGCCACAAGGATATTGGCTCCATCCGGGAGCTGGGTATGTTCGTGAACCGGCTACGGACGATTACGGGCAAGCCGGTCGGGGTGAAGTTCGTACTTGGCGACCCGGCCTTCCTGGACGAATGGTTCAGCGACTGCATCGCCCATCCCGAGGGCTGCCCCGACTACGTCCAGATCGACGGTGGCGAAGGGGGATCGGGCGCCGCGCCGGCCCCGCTGATGGATTATGTCGGCCTCCCGATCACTTTGGCGCTCGGTCATGTCACGGCGGCGCGGGAACGGCATGGCTTGAAGGATCGCGTTCGTATCATCGCGTCAGCCAAGCTGATCACCCCAGACAAAGTGGCGTGGGCGCTGTGCATGGGTGCGGATTTCGTATCCTCCGCGCGCGGCTTCATGTTCAGCCTGGGTTGCATTCAGGCGATGAAATGCGGATCTGGACATTGCCCGACCGGGGTGACGTCCTCCATTCCGAACCTGATCGCGGGACTCGATCCTACCGACAAGGCGGTGCGCGTTATGAAGTACGCCGAACGCATGCGGGAAGAGGTCGAAATCATTGCCCATTCCTGCGGTGCGACCGATCCCGCGGGGTTCCTGCCACGGCATGTGACGGATATCGAGCGCGGCGTGGGCGGATTCCGCGCTCCGCAGGGAAGCGATTAGCCTCGGTTGATCCTGGGTCGGCAGCCGACCCGTCGCTTGCATGGTTCGTCAAGCTTGGGAACAATGCAACCGGGCGACCCAGGAGTGGTGGACATGCTGGAACCGTTCAAGGCAAGCTACGTGGCCGCCGCGTTGTTTGGTGCGGCGTTGACCTTGGGGCAAGCATCGGGCGCCGAGCTGGCCACCGACGCACGAGCCGCCGCAATCCATTTCGGCCATGTGATAGGTTCGGCCGGGACATGCATTTTCATTCCCGTCCCGCGTGTCGTGACCGCGAACGCCAAGATCAGGGACTTGCTTGGCAGATTCGCCGCAGGACATCCCGAAGCCCCGGACCTGCGGGGCGCTTTCGATCAAGGGATGGCCGAAGGTAAGAGTTTGGTTCCGTTGAAAAAGACGAACTGCGCGTTCGTCGAAAACGATCTTGCCGATCTGGAGCATATGACCACGCTCATGGTGCCCTATGCCCCAGCCGCGCCGAAACCATAATTCTGACGCTATAGCCGTCCGCCATCGACGACCCATAGCTGGCTGGTGCACATCCGGCTGTCATCGGACGCCAGCCACAATACCATGTTCGCCACATCGTCCGGATAGACTTTCTCCTTGAGGCATTGCGCCCGAATCAGGTCTTTTTCGGCCTCCGGGGTCAGCCATAGATCGATCTGCCGCTGGGTCATGATCCAGCCGGGGATGACGGTGTTGACGCGGATCCCGTTGGGACCGAGGTCTCGGGCCATGCCTTTCGTCAGCCCTTCCACCGCCGCTTTTGCCGTCGTGTAGGCCGGCATCCCGCCGTGGTTGGTGTGCCAACTGATGGATCCGAAATTGACGATCGATCCACCGCCGGCCGCCTTCATCATGGGTGCAACGGATTGTATGGCGAAGAACTGATGGCGCAGGTTGGTCGCCATGCGCTCGTCCCAGAAGGCCGGCGTGACGTCTTGCCAGGCGTGACGCTGATCGTTGGCCGCGTTGTTGACCAAGACCGTTATCGGCCCCAGTTTTTCGCCCACGAGCGCGATAGCCGATTGTAAGGCGGAGATATCGGTCAGATCGCAGTGCTGGAAGAACGGTTCCTTATGACCGGCGTCGCGCAGGCTGGAACAGAGCGCGGCGGCGGGCCCATCGGCGATGTCCACGAAAGCGACACGGGCGCCTTGGCGCGCGAAAGCCGCAACCTCGGCGGCGCCGATGCCGCTGGCGCCTCCTGTAACGAACACCACGCGGTCGTGCAGGCTTGGGTAGATGGCGGCGGTCATTTCAGGTTTTCCTTCAGCCGGGCGATGACGATTGCAATCAGTTGCGCCGGCAGCGGATCGATCGGGACGACAATGGGGTGTTCATCGGCCCCCGGCGGTTCCAGCGTCGTGAATTGGCTGTCCAGCAGCGCGGGCGGCATGAAGTGGCCTTTGCGAGCTTTCAGCCGTTCCGCGATCGGTGCCTTGGACCCTTGCAGGTAGACCACCACATCCGGTGCGAGAATGGCGCGATAGGCGCGTTTCAGCGCCGAACACGCGAGCACGGCGTTGTCGTGGCGGCCCGCTTCGGCCGCGATGGCGCGCAGCCAGGGCCAGCGGTCCTCGTCGGTCAGCGGCGTGCCAGACGCCATTTTTGCGACGTTCGCGGGCGGGTGGAAGGCATCGCCCTCCAGCAGTTTCCAGCCCAGATGTTTGGCGACCCCGGCCGCGACGGTCGTCTTGCCGCAGCCGGATACGCCCATGACCAGCAAAAGAGTCATTTGTTCGCGGGGGCCTCCACATGCCCGCCGAAGCCGAAGCGCATGGCGGAAAGCACTTTTTCGGCGAAGGTGTGATCCTGGCGCGAGCGGAAGCGGACGAACAGGGATGCCGCCAGCACTTCGGCCGGGACGGCTTCTTCCACCGCCGCCTCGACCGTCCAGCGGCCTTCGCCGGAGTCTTCCACGACGCCGGAGAATCCCTCCAAGGCTTCATCCTTGGCCAGCGCGGCCGATGTCAGGTCCAGCAGCCAGGATGTGACCACCGAACCGCGGCGCCAGACCTCGGCGATGTCGCCCATGTTCAGGTCGAAGCGCATGTCTTCCTGCAATTTCGGCGAATTGCGGTTGCGCAGGATGTCGAACCCCTCGGCCATCGCCTGCATCATGCCGTATTCGATGCCGTTATGGATCATTTTCACGAAGTGCCCGGCGCCCACCGGCCCCGCGTGGATGTAGCCTTGCTCGGCGCGGGGGTCCCTGCCCTCCCGCCCCGTGGTGCGCTCGATCGTCCCGATCCCGGGCGCCAGCGCCTTGAAGATGGGGTCGAGATGATCCACCGCGTCGTTGTCCCCGCCGATCATCAAGCAGTAGCCGCGTTGCAGGCCCCAGACCCCGCCGGAGGTGCCGACGTCCAGGTAACGCAGCCCCTTCGCGGCGAGTTCCTTCCCGCGCCGCACGTCGTCCTTGTAGTATGTGTTTCCCCCGTCGATCACGATGTCGCCTTTGCCCAGCAGGCCGGACAGGTTGGCGATGGTGTCTTCCGTGATTTTGCCGTGCGGCAGCATCACCCACACGGCGCGCGGGGAGCCGCTGAGTTTCGCCACCAGGTCGGCCAGCCCGCTGGCCGGCACCGAACCGTGCGTGCCCAGTTCGGCGACAGAGCCAGGATTGGCGTCCCACACCACCGTCGAATGCCCGGCCAGCATTAGCCGCCGAGCGATATTGGCCCCCATCCTGCCAAGTCCGATTACGCCGATCTGCATCGCGTCCTCCCGTTGATTCGATATTGCCCAAACTGCCACAGCGGTGCGGCTTGGCAAGCGCGCGCTTGCGGGCCATTGAAGGTTAGATGTCTCAAGCCGAGGTTCACACGATTCCCGATGGGCTGCCCCCGGCGACGCGCTGGGTGGCGATGCTGGCCGTGGCGGTATCGGTTGGCATGACGGTGCTGGTGGGCGGTGTGGCCAATGTCGCTTTGCCCACCATCGCGCACGACCTGCACGCAACACCAGCCGAATCGATCTGGGTGGTGAACGCGTACCAGCTCGCGGTGACGGTGACGCTGCTGCCGTTCGCCTCGCTGGGGGATATTTACGGCCATCGGCGGGTTTATTGCTGGGGTCTGGTGCTGTTCATTTTTTCCTCCATGGCCTGCGCCGTGGCGCCCAACATGCTGGCGTTGGTTGCCGCGCGGGTCGTGCAAGGCTTTGGCGGCGCCGGGATCATGAGCGTCAACGGTGCGCTGGTGCGGTTTATTTTCCCCCGCGCTCAGCTTGGGCGCGGCATCGGGTTCAACGGGTTGGTGGTGTCGGGGTGCTCCGCCGCCGGCCCGTCGGTCGCGGCGGCGATCATGGCGGTGACGTCCTGGCCATGGCTGTTCTTCGTCCAAGTGCCGCTGGGGATCATTGCGCTGGTGCTGTCGATACGGTTTTTGCCGCGCACGCCGCTGGCCGGGACGCCGTTCGATCCATGGAGCGCGGTGCTGAACGCCCTGACGTTCGGGCTGTTCATCACCGCGCTGGATGGGGTGGGACGCGGCCAATCCCCGCTGGTTATCGGCCTGGAGTTCGTCGTCTGCTTCGCCATCGGGTTTGTGTTCGTGCGCCGGCAGCTGGGGTTGCGGGCGCCGATGCTGCCGGTCGATCTGTTCGCCAATCCGGTCTTCGCGCTATCGTCCGCGACGGCGGTTTGCGCCCATGCCGCGCAGGTAATCGCGATGGTGTCGCTGCCGTTCTATTTCCAATACGTGGGCGGGCTGTCGCCCATCGAGATCGGGTTGCTGATCACCCCCTGGCCCACCATGCTGGTGATCATGGCCCCCATCTCGGGCCGGCTGGCGGATCGTTACAACACCGGCATGCTGGGCGGCATCGGGCTGGCCATCATGTGCGTGGGCCTGCTGCTGGTGCTGTTCATGCCCGTGCCCGCCGCGCACTGGGATGTGGCGTGGCGGCTGGCCGTGTGCGGGCTGGGATTCGGGTGTTTTCAGACACCGAACAACCGGCTGCTGATCGGCAGCGCGCCGCCGAACCGGGCGGGGGCCGGGAGTGGGATTTTGTCCACATCCCGGCTGCTGGGACAAACCACCGGGAGCGCGTTGGTGGCGCTGGTGTTCGGGCTGACCGCTGGGTCGGTGGGGCTCGGGACGCAGGTATCGATCGGGATCGCGGCGGCGTTCGCCGGGGTGGCGATGGTGCTGAGTTCGCTGCGGATGGGGTGGCGGTAGCGGCCGCCTCACGGCGTAAGGGCTTCTTTGCCGAATCTCGATTTTCCACGGCCGGTCCGCTCTCGGCGACGATCGCCGTTTCGTCCGCCTCGACGGCATATACTCAATAGACTATTCGATGCGATTACCTTCTAATAGTCCAGCGCACCGCAATGTTTGTCACGGAAACACGATACCGCACATCGATTGAATTATCGGAAGAACTCCGTGTCCACTATGTCTCTGTGGGATTGCTTTAGCGGAATCCGTTCACGGAATCCAACGCCGCGGCGGTGGCTGTGTTAGCTTAAGCCAGATTTACCACAGAGACACAGAGGACACGGAGAAGAAATGGAACCCTCGCAAGACAACACTCTCACGCAACGGGTTATCGGGTACACCATGGCCGTGCATTCGCACCTGGGCCCAGGCCTGCTGGAATCGATCTATGAGGCTTGCCTGTGCCACGAATTCGATCGGGCTGGCCTAGCATACACCCGTCAGCAGCCCCTCCCGGTCAAATACAAAGGGCACGACATCGATTGCCAGTTCAGATTGGACCTGGTGGTGGAACAGAGCCTGCTGCTTGAAATCAAGGCGGTCCACCAAATCCACCCCATCCATGAA
>JANXTL010000137.1 GCA_025352375.1 Acetobacteraceae bacterium
ACGGCTCGGTAAGCGGCATCCCGCGCCTCGGCCAGCGTCGTGCCGGTGCCGCAGATTGTCAGCACGCGGCCGCCGGCCGCGCGTATCGTTCCATCTACGTCGGCCGTCGTTCCGGCATGGAACACCGTCACCCCTGGCACCGCCCCCGCCGCGTCCAATCCACGAATGATGCTACCTCGTTCGGGTGCCTCCGGGTAGCCGCGCGCCGCCATCACCACCGCGACCCCCGCGGTATCGTTCCAGCGCAGGTTGAAATCCCGAAGTTCCCCGTCGCAGGCCGCCTGCAAAGCCGGAAGAAGGTCGGATTTCAGCTTCAGCATCAGCACCTCGCATTCTGGATCGCCGAAGCGGGCGTTGTATTCGATCAGTTTGGGCCCGTCGGCGGTCAGCATCAGGCCGGCGAACAGGATGCCCCGGAACGGGGTGCCGCGACGCACCATCTCCGCCAGTGCCGGGACGATCATGCGGTCGAACGCCGCTTGCTCCAGCCCGGGCGGAAAGGCCGGCACGGGGGAGTAACAGCCCATCCCGCCGGTGTTCGGCCCGGTATCGCCATCGCCAACCCGTTTGTGGTCCTGAGCCGAACCCAGCAGCAGCGCGGTTTCGCCGTCGCATAAAGCGAACAGGGAGACTTCTTCGCCGACCAGACATTCCTCGATCACAACCGCTGCGCCGGAGTCACCGTAAATCCGGGCGTCCATGATGGCATCGATTGCGGCCAAAGCTTCGTCTTCGGTCGCGGCGACCACCACGCCCTTGCCGGCTGCCAGCCCGTCGGCCTTCACCACGATGGGCGCTCCGCGGTGGCGTACGAACGCCCGAGCGGCTTCGGCGTCCTCGAACCGTTCCCACTTGGCGGTGGGGATGCCGGCGGCGTCGGCGATTTCCTTGGCGAAAGTTTTGCTGCCTTCCAACTGCGCCGCCGCCATGGTGGGGCCGCAGCAGGTGATGCCGGCGGCCTCCATCGCGTCGGTCAGGCCGGCAACCAGCGGCGCTTCCGGCCCGGGGACCACCAGGTCGATCTCGTTGTCCTGGGCGAAGGCAATCAGGGGTTCGAAGTCCATGACGCCGATGGGCACGCACTCGGCCACCGCCGCGATGCCGGGGTTGCCGGGCGCGCACCACAGCTTTTCCAGCAGCGGGCTGGCGGCGATCGCCCAGCACAAAGCGTGTTCCCGAGCCCCCGATCCAACGACCAGCACCCGCATGTGAAAGACTCCCTCTGGTTCCGGAGCGGCCCTCTAGCATAGATTGGCGCGCATGGACGCACCCGTCACGAATGTTCCCGAGTACACCGTCACCGAAATTTCCGGCGCGGTGAAACGCACGCTGGAGGGCCAGTTCGGCCGCATCCGCGTGCGCGGCGAGATCACCGAACTGAAGAAGTATCCGTCCGGCCACATCTATTTTTCCCTCAAAGATGAGGGCGGAAAAATCTCTGGAGTGGTCTGGAAATTCTCCGTCCCACGCCTGGGCATGGCGCCGGAAAATGGCGTGGAAGTCATCGCCACCGGCAAGATTTCCTCCTACGGCGAACGATCCTCCTACCAGCTCATCGTCGAGCGCATGGAATACGCAGGCGCCGGCGCGCTGCTGGCGCGAATCGAGGCTCTGCGCGTGCGCTTGGCCGCCGAGGGCCTGTTCGACGCGTCCCGCAAACAGCCGCTGCCCATGCTGCCGCGCGTCATCGGGGTGGTTAGCAGCGAACGCGGTGCCGTCATTCAAGACATCCGCACCACGATCGCACGCCGCTTTCCCCGCTCCATCCTGCTTTGGTCGGTGCCGGTGCAAGGCGACGGCGCGGCCGAACAAATCGCCGCCGCCATCGCCGGCTTCGACGCCATTGTGCCGGGCGGTCGCGTGCCGAGGCCCGACGTCCTGATCGTCGCGCGGGGCGGCGGCAGCCTGGAAGACCTGATGGCCTTCAACGACGAAGGCGTGCTGCGGGCGGTCGCGGCCTGCCGCATTCCCCTGATTTCCGCCGTCGGCCACGAGACCGACACGACCCTGATCGATTACGTATCCGACCAGCGCGCGCCCACGCCCACGGCGGCCGCCGAAATGGCCATTCCCGCATTGACCGACCTGCAAGCCGACATCGCGCAAAAAGCCGCGCGGCTGGCCGGGTCGCTGCACCGGCTGACGCAGGAATGCCGCCTGCGCCTGTCCCGCGCCGAACGCGGTCTGCCCGACCTGCCCGGTCTGCTCGGCGGCGCCCGCCAACGCCTGGACGATCGCGCGGAACGCTTGATTCTGGCACTTCCAAATTTGGTCGAACGCCGCCGCACTGCCCTGGCAGCGGCGGAACGGCGCCTGCCGGACATGCCTGGCATTATCAACGCCGCGCGGGAACGCGTCCGCGATCGCGGCGTCCGCCTGATCCTGGCACTACCCGGGCTGATGGCGACACGCCGCTCGGGTCTGGACCTGACAACCCAGAGGCTGATCTCCGGCCTGCGCCAATCCGTCGGTGCAGTACATAACCGCGCCAACCGCCTGCTCGGCCGCCTGACCGACGCGCCGGTGCGCGCGAGTCTGCGGGAGGCGCGGGCGCGGTTGGAGGGCACAGCGGCGCGGCTGG
The DNA here is from genome assembly GCA_025352375.1 of Acetobacteraceae bacterium. Lineage (GTDB taxonomy): Bacteria > Pseudomonadota > Alphaproteobacteria > Acetobacterales > Acetobacteraceae > Rhodopila. The sequence goes on from JANXTL010000137.1 coordinate 2,582, forward strand.
AGTCGGTGTCGCCGCTAGCTGTACTAAGCCGAGGCTATGCCTTGGTCACCGACCGTGCCGGCCTGCCGATCACCAGCGCCGCCGGGGTAAAGCCGGGCGCACGGCTGGGACTGCGGTTCGCCGATGGTGACGTGAAGGCGACGGCGGATGGGGGAGCGGTGCCGGTGCGGCAGGGAAAGTTGCCGTTATAAGGCGGGGATCATCGGCCATACGCAAAGTCCGCCGCCCGTACCGACGGTTCCTGCCCTAACAGCAATTGCACCGCGAGCCGCGCGCTGCCGCAGGCCAGAGTCCAGCCGAGGGCGCCGTGCCCGGTATTCAGCAACAGGCCGGGCACCGGGGATGGGCCGATAATCGGCCGGCTGTCGGGCGTGGCAGGGCGCAGCCCCGTCCAGCCGATCGGGTCGGAATCGAGATCGACGTCCAACGCATCTTCCGTCCCTTTGCGCACGGCCGCCAACCGTTTCGGATCGATCGAGCGATCCTCGCCAACCAGATCGGCGATGCCGGCCGCGCGGATCACCTGACCGTCCGGCCGGTCGAGCGGGGCGAAGACGATCTTTCGGTCGGCGTCGGTGACGGAATGACGCAATTCGTCCGATGGGGTACGTGGCCGGAACGTAAAACTGTAACCTTTCATCGGCTGGATCGGCAGGCGGAAGCCGCAGGCGCGGGCAAACCGCGCCGACCCGCTACCGAAACACAAAACGAAACAATCGGCGGCGATGTCTGCCCCGTTCGCGCGCACGGCCACCAGCTTGCCCTCGCGCAGCAGCGGCGTGACCTGCCCACCCATGACGAAGCTCACGGTATTCCGCTGGCTGAGTTTTGCCGCGAGGCCTTCGCAGAATGCGGCGCTGTCGCCGAGTTCCTCGCTTTGTGTGTAGACGCCACCTTGCAGCAGTCCGGGGGCGATGCGCAGCCCAGGCTCCTCCCGCAGGCATTCCGCCCCATCCAATACGATCTGCTCGGCGCCGATGCCGCGCTGCGCTTCGGCATCTCGCCGGCCGGCCGCGAAGCTGCCGCGCTCGCGATAGACGACCAGCTTGCCCGCCACCCGGCGGCAGAAGCTGAGTTCGGCGGCTTTCTCGACGATATCCAGTTCGGCGCGGCTGAGTGCGCCGAGCGCCAGTTGTGCCGCGGTTGTTTCGCGCACCTTGCGGCTGGTGCAGTTGCGCAGGAACGCGAGGTTCCAGCGCAGGAAATCCATATTGAATTGCGGTTTAAGACGCACCGGGGCGGCCCCGTCCCAAAGCAATGCCGGGAGATGGCGCAATGTGTCGGGAGAAGCGAAGGGGGCGACAAAATTATAACTCAACTGCGCGCCGTTGCCGGCCGATGCGCCCTGGCCGACGGTCGTTGCGCCATCGGCGACGACGACCTCGCATCCGGCCTCGCTCAGGGTCCAGGCCGTGGCCAGCCCGACCACGCCGGCGCCCAGTACACAAACGCGCATGTTTCGTTCCACTCGTCGGTATCCGCGATTAACTCCTTGCTTCGCAACCGGTGTCAATCGCACTACGGCATTGACCCAAGCGGGAGGGAACGGTATGCAATTTTGTGGTTTTTCCCAGGAGTATCCCGTGCGGAAATTTGCGCGGCTGTCGCTGTTGAGTCTCACTCTCCTTATGCCGGGTCTGGTCCAGGCGCAGAGTGGCGGGACGCTACAGAAGGTCAAGGAAACCGGCACGATAACCATCGGCTACCGCGAAAGCTCAGCGCCGTTCTCCTATCTGGACGACCATCAGAAGCCGGTCGGCTTCGCGATTGACATTTGCATGCGCATCGTCGAAGCCGTGAAAGCCGAGCTGAAACTGCCCAACCTGAAAGTCGAGCTGACGCCGGTGACGTCGTCCAATCGCATCCCGCTGATGGCGAACGGCACCGTAGACCTCGAATGCGGCTCGACGACGAACAATGTCGATCGCCAGAAGCAGGTGTCGTTCACCAACACCCATTTCCTGACCGCGTCGATCTTCGTGGCGAAAAAGAGCGCCGGTCTGCACCGGATCGCCGACCTCAAGGGCAAGACCGTCGTATCGACGGCTGGCTCGACGAACATCGCCCAGCTCAACAAGGTGAATGCCGAGCAGAATCTGGGCATCAACATCATTCCGGGCAAGGACCATGCCGAGGGGCTGCTGATGGTCGAAACCGGCCGGGCGGCGGCCTTCGTGATGGACGACGTGATCATCGCCGGCCTCGTGGCGTCGTCCAAGGATCCGGCGCTGTTTGCCAATGGCGATGAGGCTTTCTCCAAGCCGGAACCCTACGGCATCATGCTGCGCAAGGACGATCCGACGTTTAAGGCGCTGGTCGATGCGACGACGGCAAAGCTTTACAAAGCCGAGGGTGAGACGCTCTACACCAAGTGGTTCATGAAGCCGATCCCGCCCAAGGGCATCAATATGAACCTGCCTTTGACGCCCGCCATGAAGAAGGCGTTGCAGACCCCGTCCGATAACCCGGATCCGGCCAGCTACGGCGGCTAAGGCGGTCGTCCCGCAGGGATGAATTACCACTGGAACTGGGGGATTTTCTGGGACGCCTCGCCGGAAGGCGCCGGCACCTATGCAGACATGCTGATCGGCGGCCTTCGGATCACACTGGCCGTTTCGGTATTGGCATGGATGATTGCCCTGACAACGGGTTCCGCGGTTGGGGTGCTGCGCTCGCTGCCTAATCCCTGGTTGAAGCGCTTGGCCAATGCCTATATCGAGCTGCTGCGCAATATCCCGTTGCTGGTGCAGCTCTTTCTCTGGTACTTCGTCCTGCCTGAAATTGTGCCCGAGGCCTGGGGAGACTGGCTCAAATCATTGCGGGACGCGCCGTTCTATACGGCGGTGATCGGGCTGGGACTGTTCATGTCCGCCCGCGTCGCGGTGCAGGTTTCCACCGGCATCGCCGCCTTGCCGCGCGGTCAAATGGCGGCGGGGCTGGCACTGGGGCTCACACTGCCGCAAACCTACCGCTACGTGATCCTGCCCAACGCCTTCCGCGTCATCCTGCCGCCGCTGACCAGCGAAACAATCAACACGATCAAGAATTCCTCGGTCGCGCTCACCATCGGCCTCGCGGAGCTGACGGCGCGTGCTCGGGCCATTCAGGAATTCTCCTTCCAGGTGTTTGAGGCTTTTACGGCGGCGACGCTGATCTATCTGGTAATCAACATGATCGCCACGCTGCTGATGCGCATGCTGGAGCGGCAGATGCGCATTCCCGGTTACGGAGCGAAATAGCATGTTCAGCAATTTCGACTTCCAGGCGATCATCCAGGCGCTGCCCTATTTGTTCGGGCAAGGCATGGTTTTTACCCTCACGTTGACGGTGCTGTCCGCCCTCGGCGGTCTGATGCTCGGCACGCTGCTGGCGCTGGCACGCATAAGCGGCGGGCGGGTGCTGAGCACCGTCGCGACGGGTTACGTCAACCTGATGCGCACATTGCCGCTCGTGCTGGTGATCTTCTGGTTCTATTTCATGGTGCCCTATATCGGGCAATGGCTTTTGCAAGAGTCGCGCCCGATCAAGGTGGGCGGATTTTCCTCCGCGCTGCTGACCTTCATCATGTTCGAGGCCGCTTATTTCAGCGAGATCATGCGCGGCGGCATCCAATCGGTGGCACGCGGGCAGAACGCGGCCGGCTTGGCGCTTGGCCTGACCGGCGGGCAAACCATGCGCTACATCGTTTTGCCGCAGGTGCTTCGGACCATGCTGCCGGTATTGCTGACCCAAACCATCGTTCTGTTTCAAGACACGTCGCTGGTTTACGTGCTGTCGTTAACCGATTTCCTCGGTGCTGCCTCCAAGATCGCCCAGCGCGACGGGCGGTTGGTAGAGATGTACTGCTTCGCCGCACTGGTCTATTTCGCCATTTGCTTCCTGGCCTCGCAGGCGGTACGCCACCTGCAAAGCCGTGTGGCCATCATCCGGTGATTTTTCCATGACCGATACGATAATCGCGCTTCAAAACGTGTCCAAATGGTACAACCCGGCCTTTCAGGTGCTGAAGGATTGCACGCTTGCGGTGCCGAAGGGCGAGGTCGTGGTGGTCTGTGGCCCCTCGGGTTCGGGCAAATCGACCCTGATCAAATGCATCAACGCGCTGGAATCGTTCCGGGAGGGTGAAATAACCGTCGATGGCGTGCGCCTGCACGAAAAGGGCGTGAACCTGCCCAAGCTGCGGGCCCGGGTGGGCATGGTGTTCCAGCACTTCGAGCTGTTCCCGCATCTATCCGTCCTCGACAATCTCGATCTCGCACAGATCAAAGTGCTCGGCCGCGGCAAGCAGGAGGCGAGAACGAAGTCCGAGGCGCTGCTCCATCGCGTGGAACTGTCGGAGCATGCCAATAAATTCCCCGGCCAATTGTCGGGCGGTCAGCAGCAACGTGTGGCGATCGCGCGGGCGCTGGCGATGGACCCGGTGGTGATGCTGTTCGATGAGCCGACCAGCGCGCTCGACCCCGAAATGGTCAGCGAGGTGCTGGATGTGATGGTGAAACTCGCGCACGAGGGCATGACGATGATGGTCGTCACGCACGAGATGGGATTTGCCCGCAAGGTCGCGCATCGCGTGGTCTTCATGGATCGTGGGGAGATCGTGGTCGATGCCCCGAAGGACGCGTTCTTCGGCGATGTCGGCAACGAACGCGCCAAGCTGTTCTTGTCCAAGATACTCCAACACTGAAATACGATTCACCCGATGAACAATAAAATCCGTGACGGCCTCGGCGTCGGGTTTCCACTGTTTGCGTTCTCCCATTGCCGCGACGTTGTCGCCGCCGTTTCGAAGGCCGGGGGTTTCGGTGTCTTCGGTGCGGCCGGCGTGACGCCCGAGGAACTGGAAACCGAGGTGACGTGGATCGATGCGCGTGTCGACGGCAAGCCGTATGGCGTCGATTTGTTGGTGCCCGAGAATCTGACCGTACGCACCCAGCGGGGCATGACGCGTGGCGATCCCAGCCGCCTACCACCGTTGGCGCTTGCCTATCGGACGCTGCCGGGTCTAAGCTCCCTTCCAAATAAAACGGAGGAATGCGACCTTGGCCGAAATCCTCGGGCTGGGTGTTACCCACTCGCCGTTGCTGCTGGGCTCCGACGCGCGCATGGCGGGCATCACCGAACGCGTGCTGCAAAGCCCCGGTTTGCCGAACCGGATGCGCGATCCCGCCAACTGGCCGTTGGGTATGCAAGCGGAATGGGCGGAGCATCTGGCCGGCCGAGCCGCCCCGGCGCATCGGTCACGCGCGTTGGACGGGTTTCGTAGGGCGCGGGCAGCACTGGACGCATTCGACCCCGATTTCGTGGTGATTTTCGGGGACGACCAATACGAGAATTTCCGCGAGGACGGCGTCGCCCCGTTCTGCGTCTTTGCCTTGGATGAGGTGGAATCCCGCCCCTACCACCGCTCCGGCGCTGCCAACGCCTGGGGGGAGCCGGCGGACACTGTTGTGCGCACCAAAGGCCACCCAGCCGGCGGACGGTATTTGGCCGGCGCGTTGGTGGAGCAAGGTTTCGACATGACCTGGGCCTACCGCATGCGGCACGAACACGGGCTGCCGCACGCGTTCATCAACGCCATGCTGCTGCTGGATTACGACCGTCGCGGATTGCCCTGGCCGGTGGTGCCGTTCCATGTGAATTGCTACGGATCGTCCACGATCTCCAAGAAAGGCGCCTTCGCCCATATCGAGGGAACGGGCTCGGAAATTCCGGACCCGCCCGGACCCACCGCCGCCCGTTGTTTCGGTGTCGGCGCGGCAACCGCGCGCGCGCTGGCGTCATCGCCCTGGCGGGTGGCGCTGATCGCGTCGTCGAGCTGGTCGCATTCTTTCCTCACCGGCAAGAACCACTATCTTTGGCCCGATTTGGACTCGGATCGAATCCGGCTCGAAGAATTGCGCGACGGGCGATTGTCAGGCTGGAAGGATTTTTCCGCCGCGCAGTTGGAGGACGCCGGCCAGCAGGAGTTGCTGAACTGGGTGTGCCTCGCCGGCGCGATGGACGCGTTGGGACGCAAGCCGGGTTTCGTGGATATGGCGGAGACCTATATCTACGCCGCGCCCAAAGTATTCGCGGTATTCAATCCACCCATGGCAAAGACAGCGGAATAATGGCACCGATTCTTCCTTATACCGGCAAGGAATTCCTCGATAGCCTCGACGATGGGCGGGAGGTATGGATTTACGGCGAAAAGATCGGAAAAATTACCGACCATCCGGCCTTTCGCAATACAGCGCGGATGATCGCACGACTGTACGATGCGCTGCACGAGGATCATGCCGCGGGCCGGAACATTCTGACCTGCCCAACCGAATGGGGCGGCTTTACCCATCGCTATTTCGTCGCGCCCCGCACTATCGAGGAACAGGTCGCCGGACGCGACGCCATCGCCGCATGGTCCCGCCTGACCTATGGCTGGCTCGGGCGATCCCCGGACTACAAAGCGGCGTTCCTGGCGACGCTCGGCGCCAATGCGGATTTCTACGCGCCGTATCAGGACAACGCCCGCCGCTGGTATCGGCATAGCCAGGAAAGGATGCCGTTCATCAACCATGCCATCATCCACCCCCCGGTGGACCGGTCCATGGCACCCGGCGCGCCCGGCGGCCCGACGGATATTTGTGTGCGGGTCATCAAGGAAACCGACGGCGGCATCCGCGTCAGCGGTGCTAAGGTGGTCGCTACCGGATCGGCACTGACCCATTACACCTTCGTCGCGCATCACGGCTTGATTCCGGTGCAGGACAAGAATTTTGCTCTGGTGTTCATGGTTCCCACCAACGCCAAGGGGGTAAAACTGATCGGCCGGGTGTCCAACGAACAGCGCGCCGCCGTGTTAGGCAGCCCGTTCGATTACCCGCTATCCAGCCGGCTGGACGAAAACGATGCCATCTTCATCATGGACGACGTATTGATCCCGTGGGAGGACGTGTTCGTCTACGGCGATGTGGAGAAGGCCAATAATTTCTTCCCCCGCACCGGATTTGTCCCGCGTGCCTTCCTGCAAGGCAGCACACGCCTCGGCGTGAAGCTGGATTTCATCGCCGGCCTGTTCCTGCGCGCCACCGAACTGACGGGATCGCGCGGATTCCGGGGTGTGGAGGCCAACCTTGGCGAGGTTATCGCACTACGCAACATGATTTGGGCACTGTCGGACGCCATGGCGAAAACGGCGGAGCCCTGGGAAAACGGCTTCATCCTGCCGGGATCGCGCCCCGCGATGGCGTACACGGTGCTGGCGCCCGAAGCCTATACCCAGATCAAAACATTGATCGAGAAAACCGTTGCCAGCGGGCTGATCTACCTGAACTCGCACGCCGCCGACTTCAAAGTGCCGGAGCTACGGCACTATCTCGATACCTATGTGCGCGGCTCCGGCGGTGCCTCGGCCGAGGAACGGGTCAAGCTGATGAAGCTGCTTTGGGACTCCATCGGCACCGAATTCGGCGGTCGGCACGAACTGTATGAAATCAACTACGCTGGCAGCCACGAGGAAATTCGCCGCTATGCGCTTTTCGACGCGCTGGCTTCGGGCGACGCCGACCGGTGGAAAGATTTTGCCGGATCGTGCATGGCGGAATACGACCTGAACGGCTGGACCGTGCCGGATTTGATCGATCCCGGGGACGTGAGCGTGCTGAACCGGGGAAAACAGAAAAGGAAACGTTCATGACGATACGACGCCGCACCGTACTGACCTCGCTCGCGATTGCCGCGCCTGGGATCGCTTTGGCCGCCGCCAAAACGCCGGCTTCGTTGTATTACAACGCCGTGGGCCCGACGCTGGCCTGGTGGCGGGCCGATATCGCCGCCGCGTCGTTGACCAAACAAGGCAGCGTGGCACTACCGGCATTGGTGCAATACGTGTGGCGGCATCCCCGGTTGCCGGTGTTGTACGTCGCGTCCAGCAATTTCGTTCCGATGGACAAACCCGACGGCAAACACCATCTGACCGCGTTTCATATCGACCGCGGGACGGGTGCCCTGACGCCGTTCGGCGCCCCAGTGCCGATCAAGGCGCGGCCCATCCACATGTCGGTCGATCTCAAGGGTGGGTACGTCTTGACCGCATACAACATCCCCAGCTCGATGTCGGTTCATGCCATCGGCGCGGACGGCGCGATCGGTGCGGAGGTGAAGCAGGCCGCGAATATCGATGGCGGTATCTACGCCCACCAGATACGCATGTTCCCGTCGAACAATGCCCTGGTTTTGGTAAGCCGCGGCAATAATGCCACCGCCGCGAAGCCCGAGGATCCTGGATCGCTGAAAGTAAAACGTTTCCAGGGCGGCCAGGTGACGGACGTCGCGTCTGTCACGCCGCCCAGCGGTGGTCTGGGATTTGGGCCGCGGCATGTGGATTTCCACCCAACGAAGCCCTGGCTGTTCGTGTCGGTGGAGCGCCAGAACCAGTTCCAGGTCTGGCACCTGAGCGGGGATAGGTTAGACACGCCACCCGTGCATGTCGTGACGACGTTGGCGGAGCCTGCCAATCTGCATCCCGAACAGATGGTGGGGCCGATTCACGTCCATCCCAATGGGCAGTTCGTGTATGTTGCCAATCGTGCCAGCGGGCTGATCGACGTCGATGGGAAGAAGGTCGCGGCGGGCGGTGAAAACACCGTTGCTGTGTTCAAGATCGATCCGGTTTCGGGTAAGCCGGATATGATCCAGGCGATCGATACGCACGGCTTTCATCCGCGCACGTTCTCCATCGATCCGACCGGCAAAATGCTGGTGGTGGCGAATTTGCTGGCGGTGGCACAACGCGATGGCAGCACCCGGCCGGCGACGTTATCCGCCTATCGTATCGGGTCGAACGGCAAATTAGACGACGTACATACCACCGCCATCGAGACAAACGGCATGACGCAGTGGTGGAGCGGGTTTATCGCCCTCTGAGCCGCATCGCCCAAAACACCGGGGGCAGCAACACGAGCCAGGCGATGCGGGCCTGATACCGGTCGGTCGGACCCGACAGCGCCCCGGTTGCGAAGGCGTTGGCGAACAGGCCGATAGCGATCAGCACAATGAACCCGAACAACAAACGGTCCCTCCGCCAGGCGCGGATCAGCAACACCAGCGACAGGGCCGAGCCCAAGGCCACGAACCCGGCATGGATGCCCTGCCAGGGTGCCGCGATCGCACGCAGCCCCTCCCGCCGCTGGGCGCTGGCCATGAAACCCGATAGCTCCCATGCCGGGTAATGCGCCCGCAGTTGGTCCCCGATCCGCCGATCGTAGCCGAAATCGCCGAATGTCCGGCCCACCCGCGTCGTAATCAGTTGCTGAAACATGTTGCCCGCGGCACTGTGAATGACGGCCATGGGGCGGGACAGGATAGTACCGGTGACGATACGAGTTGCCTCCGGCGCCAAACCGATCGGTCCGCCCGGATAAGTCCACACCGGTCCTTGCCCGTTCCACATGAATTCGTCGGAATCGGCGGGGAAGCGGCCGACCCACTCGCACAGGCGGTAGTTCGGGTCCGGGCAGAGGTCGTTCAGAAAATCCCGAGCTGGCCCGTCGCTGGTCAACCGCGACAGCAGGAACACCGAACCGTAAGGCGATGGGGCGAACCGTCCGTGGCCAGCGAGATTGGTGGTCAGCAGGACCGCGATGGCCAAAACAAGCGGCGTGATCGCGGTCGCGAACCTGCGGGGTTTCAGGACCAAGATGACGGCGGTACAAGCGGCGGCAAGGGGCAGATGGGCCAAATGCGAGGCCATGCCGAACGTGGCCATCGCAATAAACGGCCAGCGGCGTTCATCGTCCGATTGAAACGCCAGTACGAACAGCGCCAGCACGGTAATGGGCGCGAAAATATCGGGCATCAACATCGGCGCGAACCATGGCGCGGCGGATGCCACCGCCAGCAAGCCGCACAAACCAACATGCCACGCGGGGGACGGCGCTCGGAATACGCGCTGCACGCGCCAAAGCAGCCAGGACAACAGCCACCCCTGCGCCACGGCCGGCAACCACAATGTCAGCGTCAATGAGGATACGACAACGACCGGCCCGTAAACCCACGGCTTGTCCCACAGCATGACGGGCTGCAGCAACTGAGCAATGAATGCCGCGGAGTCGCTGAACAGCAGAGGATAACCGTTGACGAAGGCTGGCCACATCAGCAGCGCCGCGCCGGCCCCGATGGCGGGGATTCTCCCGTTCATGCCTTCCGGAGGTTCCAGAACAGCGGGTTCCCGCCGGTCAGCAACCCCGTCATGGCCTTCTTGTGAACCGTCGAGCCCAGCGCCTGGCCCAGCGGCACGTAGGGCACATCGATGAACGCCTGACGCTGCATATCCTCGGCGATCGCGCGTCGTCCCGGGGCATCGGCGGCGATCAGGAACCGGTCGCGCAGTTCTTCCAGCCTGGGGCTGTTCGGCCAGCCGCGCGCCGCCGAACGCCCGTTGCCGCGCATCCAGTAATGCGTGGCCGGATCGGCGAAGTCGACCCCGGAGGGATGCGCGAAATAGGCGCTCCACCCGCCCTTATCGGCCGGTTCGGTCGATGCGAGGCCGCGTTGCAGGCTGCCCCAGTCGGCGGACCGGATTTCCACGTTCAGGCCGATGGTCTTGAACAGGTCGATGCCAACATTGCCGATCGCCGTGAAACTCGGGAAATCCGACGCGACCGGCACGACGATTTTCTCCCCCTGATACCCCCCGGCCAGGATAGCGCGCTTCACCGCGTCCAGGTCCCGCTTGCCGGTGAGATGCGAGATATCGGCGTCGTTGGCCATCGCCGACCCCGGCGTGAAATAGCCAACGCCGGATCGCCAGTTCTGCCGGTCCGACGTCGCCATGGCGGTCATGAAATTGTCCTGATCCACCGCGCCCAGCAACGCCCGCCGGATCGCGGGTTTGTCGAAGGGGGGATGCAGATGGTTCAACCGGATTCCCGCCATGAAACCGAAATCGTTTAACCGCGTCACATGCAATGAGTCGGTCCGGCGCAGGATTGGCAGCAGATCGAAAGACGGGTTCTCCCACCAGTCCATTTCCCCCGTCTGCATCGCGGCGGAGGCGGACGCGGCATCGGGCAGCACATGCCACTCGACACGGTCGAAATGAACCACTTTCGGGCCGGCGGTGAACTCCGCCTTGCCGTCCGGGCGTGGGACATAGGCCGGGTTCCGTTCGTAGGCGACCAGCGATCCCGGGATGCGGTCCTTGGCGAGGAAACGGAATGGGCCGCTGCCCACCATGTCCGTGACCTGCTTGAACGGATCGGTCAGCGCCAGCCGTTCCGGCATCATGACGCAGATATTGGGGCCGGATTTCGCCAGCGCGTTGGGCAACAGGGGGAAAGCATGCTTCAGGCGGAAGCGTATGATGCGGTCGTTGGGCGCGTCGATCTCGTGCGTCGCGGCGAGCAGGCTCTGCCCGAAACCGTCGCGCGCGCCCCAGCGGCGGATGCTGGCGGCGCAGTCCCGGGCCAGCACTTTCTCCCCATCGTGCCAGCGCAGATCGGGGCGCAATGTAATCGACCAGGTCTTGCCGTCGTCCTCGATCCGGTGCCCCTCGGCCATTTGTGGCTGCACCCGGTAGGACGCGTCCTGCCCATACAGCGTGTCGAACACCATCATCCCGTGCGCGCCGGCGATGTAGATCGTGGTCCAGATGGGATCGAGCACGCCGAGGTCGGCCTGCGGAATGAATTTGAGCAACTTGGTGGCGGCTGCCAGCCCCAGGCGGGGCGCTGCCAAAGCCGCGGACGCGCCCACCAGCGCGCGGCGGGACAACGCAGGAACCGTCATGGACGCTGCCTCTTTGTTGCTGCCGCTACGCTAGCCCGGCGCCCCCGTGGCCACAACGGTTGCCGTCGTCACGCGCCCATGGCACGGTCGGACCCGAGAAAAACCACAGCAAACGGATAACGCCGTGACCCGGATTTTCGCCAGCAGAGCCAATGTTTACTCATCGTCCCCGCTCGATCGTATTCATACGCGGCGGGATGACCATGCCTGGATCGCCGAGAAGCTCGACCATCCGGACACGCTGTTCGTGCCGGTGTGGCGCAGCCGCAATTTGGTGCGTGGCACCGAACCGGGCGCGGTGCCCGAAGCCGTGTACATCGATGGGGCTACGGCCGCCGCCTTGCGTGCGACCGGTGGGAACTGGGCTTTCCTGGGCATGCTGGACGACAAGCCGGTGTTTGGCATCGACATCAGCCACCACGAGGACACGGCCCCGCTCGTGCCCGCCGACCTCGGCACCTTCGCCGATTTGCGCTCCGTCGGTTGGGGCGAACCCAAGCCCGAGGCGTCCGTCCTGGCGCATGCCCGCGGGCTGCTGCACTGGCGCACCCGCCACCAGTTCTGCGGCATCTGCGGCGGCAAGTGCGAGTCCAAATCGTCCGGTCATGTGATGCACTGCACGTCGTGCAACACCGACCATTTCCCCCGCACCGACCCCGCCGTGATCATGCTGGTGCACCGGGGCGACAAAGCGCTGCTGGGCCATTCCACCCGGTTCCCGCGCGCGACGATGTATTCGACTCTCGCCGGCTTCGTGGAACCCGGCGAGACGCTGGAAGAAGCCGTCCGGCGCGAGGTTCTGGAAGAAACCGCCGTGGTGTGCGGCGATGTCCATTACCACTCCAGCCAGCCCTGGCCGTTCCCCGGCAACGTCATGCTGGGCTTCTACGCCGAGGGCCTGACGGAAGACATCGTTTGGGACACCGAGGAACTGAAAGACGCGCAATGGTTCACCCGCGACCAGATGCGCAACTGCGACCAGCATGGGTTCCAGTTGCCGCGCGCCGACAGCATCGCCCGCCGCCTGATCGAGGATTGGCTCGCGGCCGGCTGATATGACCGAACCCCTGCTGACCATCGGCTACGAAGGCTGCACCATTGGCGGTGTGATCTCGGAACTGAAGGCGGCGGGGGTCGAATTGCTGATCGACGTGCGCGCGGTCGCGGCATCGCGCAAACCCGGCTTCTCCAAACGCCAGCTCGCGGCGGCCCTGGACGAGGCCGGCATCCGCTACGTGCATCTCCAAGGCCTCGGCACACCGAAGCCCGGGCGCGACGCGGTGCGGGCAGGGCACCCCGAACGGATGGTGCCAATCTTCAACGAGCATATGACATCCGACCGTGCCCAGGCAGAATTGGCGATGGCGAAAGGCATGGCGCGGGATAGCAGGGCCTGCCTGCTATGCTTCGAGCGGGACCCCGCCCATTGCCACCGGCGCATCGTGGCGGGTCTGGTGTGCGAGGAAACCGGGCAGGATGTGACCGATCT
>JANXTL010000207.1 GCA_025352375.1 Acetobacteraceae bacterium
TAGAGCGTGATCGCCTGAGGTTGACTTCAACCTCGGGCGTGAATCACCCTCTCAAACAAAGGCTTAGAGCGTGATCGCCTGAGGTTGACTTCAACCTCGGGCGTGAATCACCCTCTCAAACAAAGGCTTAGACCATGATCCAACGCCGATATCGCGTGCAACCTCAAACGATCATGGTCTAACGTGGTTGGCTCCGCGCCCTGGCTTCGACATATTGGGCAAAATTGGTCAATATCGCCTGCCAACCCTGACGTTGCTGTTCCTCGGAGTATGTCGACTCAGCGTGTAGGTTCCGGCAAAATCGTAGCCTATGCTGCCGTCTCAGGCTTCCATTCGTGAGGAAAAGGCCGCACCGGCGCGCTGGTCCACCTCGGATTTTGACGTGTGCCAGTCATCGGATGCCGTGTTCCATTGTTCGATGTCATCGGGGGTGGTCCAGGCGCGCCAGACTTCTTCGATAGGCGCGGCGACCGTGGTTTCAACGATGATCTTCACTGGGTTCCTCGATCGGCGGACGTGCTGGCGATAGTACCAGACTGCGGCCCTGGGCAAGAAATTTTCCGATAAGCATGGGGCGCAGCCATCGAAATTGGGGCGTCCGACACCGCCCTTCGCCGGTTGTTTCGTTGGCCCTCGGCTTGGGATATAACGACATCGATTGCCATTTCAGCCGTATGACAATCGGCCGAAAACAGCCACATTTCATGAAAAAACCACCGACGGGAGGCTAACGATGACCGACCAACCAACCCTGACCCGGCGCGATGCCATGGCGGCGACTGCCCTCGCGGGCGCGGGCACCCTGGTACCGTGGGGTGCAGTGCAAGCACAGCCGGCTGCGCCGGCACGCGAGAAAACCATGATCCTGGTCTGGGGCGGCCGCGAGGGGCGCTGGGTCGATTACGATCTGTGGAACCCGTACTCCATCGGCTCCAACCACCAAAATGGGCCGAACCTGATTTACGAGCCGCTGGCGTATTACAGCGCCTTTGCCGACAAGATGTACATGTGGCTGGCCGAGAGCTACCAGTTCTCCCCCGACTTCAAGCAGCTGACGATCAAGACGCGGTCGGGGATCAAGTGGTCCGACGGCGTCGCGTTCAGCGCCGAGGATGTGGCGTATACGCTGAACAGCTTGCGCGATTTGGGACCCAAAGTGCGCTGGGGCGTGGACGTGAACCAGGCGGTCGCCCAGGCGAAGGCGACAGATGCCAACACGGTGGTGGTGGATTTCAAAATCCCCTCGCCCCGGTTCTTCTTCTTTATGACCTACAAATACGACATCGGGGTCTACATCGTTCCGAAGCACATATTCGATGGCCAGGACTGGACCAGCTTCAAGAATTTCGATCTGGAGAAGGGCTGGCCGGTGACGACCGGGCCTTGGAAGGTCGCCATCGCATCGCCACAGCAGAAAGTGTTCGACCGGCGCGCGTCGTGGTGGGCGGCGGATGCCAAATTGGCGCCCATGCCGATGGTAGAGCGCAACATATGGCTGCCCTTCGCCGGGGAGCAGCAGGCAGCCCAGGCGCTGATCACCAACCAGATCGACGCGGGAAATGGCATGCAGCCGGCGACCTTCCCGACGATGATCAAGCAGAACCCCAAAATTACCAGCCACGCCGGGCAGCAGGCGCCTTATGGGTACATCGATTGGTGGCCGATCTCCCTGTATGTCAACAACGAAAAAAAACCGCTCGACGATAAGGACGTGCGTTGGGCGCTCAGTCATTACATCGACCGGCAGCAGCTGATCGAGGTCGCGTACCTCGGGGCTTCGTCGGTCTCGGCGCTGCCGCTGCCCGACTATCCGCCGTTGAAACCGTACAAGGACGCGATCGGCGATTTGCTGAAGAAGCACGACACGCTGGCGTTCGACCCGAAGAAGGGGGACGCGCTGCTGACCGGACGCGGATTCAAAAAAGGCCCGGATGGCATCTGGGCCGACAGGGACGGCAACAAGCTCACCCTGGAGATCATCGGCTTCGGCGCCAGCGGTCCCGCCATGGGACCGGTGCTGTCGGAGATGCTGAAACGCCGCGGCGTCGCCGCCAGCTTGGCACTGCCACCGGATTTCGACGACCGCTTCCAGAAGGGGCAGTACACCGGGGCCATTTACGGCCACGGCGGCAGCGTGAACGAACCGTATAATACGTTGCGGCTGTATCAGGGATCCTCGGTCGCGGTGCCCGGCGGGCATCAGGTCAATTTCGCGAAGTGGAAGAACGCGGAATACGACAAGCTGGTCGACGAAATGTTCGGGGTGGCGCCAACGGATACCAAGAAGCTGACGGAGATATTCCGCAAGGCGATGGAGATCTGGCTGCCGGAGCTGCCGGATATCCAGCTTGTGCAGAACTACCACCGCATCCCGATGAACACGACGTATTGGAAGAACTGGCCGACGGCGGCGAATCCATTCGTGAACGGGGCGCACTGGCACCTGACGTTCCCGATGGTGCTATGGAACCTGCAGCCGGCATGAGGCAGTGACCGCCCTCCACGCCGCCCGCCGGTTCGGGGTGTTCCTGCTCATCGTCTGGCTGGCGGCGTCGCTGAACTTCTTCCTGCCGCGGCTGTCGGGGCAGGACCCTGTGCGGACGAAGTTACTGGCCCAGGCATCCCTCGGCGGTTACGTGTCCGCGGGGATCGAGGATATGGTGAAGGTTTACGAGCAGCGGTTCGGTTTGGACCGGCCGCTGTGGCGGCAATACCTGTCGTATCTCAACGATACCGCGCATCTCGATTTCAATTATTCCATCGCGAACTACCCCCGCACGGTGAACGAACTGATCGGGGAGGCGATTCCCTGGACGCTGGCGCTATTGGGCACAACTACGCTGGTATCCTTCGCGCTGGGCAGTTTCCTGGGCGCGTTGCTCGCCTGGCCGGGGGCGCCGCGCTGGATGGCCTGGCTGATGCCCCCGCTTTGGGCGCTGCATGCCATCCCATTCTTCCTCCTTGGGCTCATTCTTATGTACCTGCTGGCGTTCCAGGTCCCGCTGCTGCCGATCTTTGGCGGCTATAGCCCCGGCACCACGCCATCCCTGTCCTGGTCATTTCTCGGCGACATGCTCTCCCACGCCATCCTGCCGGCATTGTCCATCGTGCTGGTATCCACCGGCGGTTGGGCGCTGGGCATGCGCGGCATGATGGTCACCACCATGGGGGAGGATTACGTGATATTCGCCGAGGCCAAAGGCCTGCGGAGAAGCACCGTCTTCCTGCGCTACTGCGTCCGCAACGCCATCCTGCCGCAGGTCACCGCTCTGGCCCTGGCGTTGGGCCAGATCCTGTCCGGCGCGGTGCTGGTGGAGGTCATTTTCGGCTACCCCGGCATCGGCGCGCTGCTGTTCCAGGCCATCCGCGAGAACGATCATTTCCTGATTCAAGGCATCGTCTTCACCGTGATCGTGGCACTGGGGTTCGCGACGTTCGTGCTGGACGTGATTTATCCGTGGCTGGACCCACGGATCACGTACCGGCGGAGCTAAGCCCATGAAAGGCCTGGGCCGCTACCTCCGCCGCAATCCCTCCCTCCTGGTCGGGATCGGCTTGCTGACGATCCTCACCCTGTTCGTCACCGTCGGGCACCTGTTCGTCGATACCGAGGACGCGCGTGCTTTGTCCGTGCGGCCGCTGCGCCCGCCGTCCTGGGATTACCCCTTCGGCACCGACCGGCAGGGCCGCGATCTGTTGGCCGTGATGGTCGCCGGCACGCCCCTCACGCTACGAATCGGCTTCATCGCCGGGTTCCTGGGGGTCGGCATCGGCACCGTGCTGGCCTTCGTTGCCGCCTATTACGGCGGGCTGCTGGACACCATCATCCGGGGCATCGCCGATATCGGGCTCACCGTCCCCGGCCTGCTGGTGCTGATCATCATCGCCGTGTCCATCAAGACCAGCCTGACCGTGAATCAGATGGCGCTGATCGTGGCGTCCCTGGCTTGGCTCAACCCCACCCGCACCATTCGCGCCCAGGTGCTGACCCTGCGCGAACGCGGCTACGTGGAGATCGCCCGCATGTCGGGCATGAGCGGCCCGGCCATCATCTTCACCGAATTAATGCCCAACCTGCTGCCCTATCTCGCGGCCACGCTGGTCAACGCGGTTTCCTCCGCAATCCTGGCCTCGATCGGGCTGGAGGTGCTGGGCCTCGGCCCGATCGACGCGCCGACCTTGGGCATGACGCTCTATTGGGTGAACTTCAACGCCGCCATGATCAACGGATGGTGGTGGTGGTGGACGGCACCGACCGTCATCATCGTTCTGGTGTTCCTCGGGTTGTTCTTCCTGACCGTCGGTCTGGACGAGATCGCCAACCCGCGCCTGCGGCGGTCGGCATGACCGACCCCATCCTGCGCATCGAAGGACTAAGCGTCGCCTACGACCACCCGCTGGGGAAGGTCCAGGCCGTCGACGATGTCAGCTTTTCCCTCAATCCGAAGGAGCGGTTCGGCCTGGTGGGCGAATCCGGCTCCGGCAAATCCACCATGGCGCTGGCCATTCTCCGCCTGATCAAACCGCCCGGCCGAATCGAGGGTGGTACCGTCCGGCTGGGCGAGCGGACCCTGTCGGCCCTGGACGAGGAGGCGATGCGCACCATGCGCCTGGCCGGGATCGCGCTGGTACCGCAGGGTTCGATGAACTCGCTCAACCCCGTCATGCGGATTGGCGAACAGATCGCCGATGCCATGCGCGATCACGGCGTGGCTCGGTCCGCCGCCCATATCGAGGACCTGCTGCACCGCGTTGGCCTGCCGCCCGGCACCACCCGCAAATATCCGCACGAACTCAGCGGCGGGATGAAGCAGCGAGCCTGCATCGCCATCGCCATCAGCCTGCGCCCGAGGGTCATCATCGCCGACGAGCCCACCAGCGCGTTGGACGTGGTGGTACAGCGGCAGGTGATGGAAACCCTGGCGCGGGTGCAAACCGAACTGGGATCGGCGGTGATATTGGTAGGCCACGATATGGGACTGATGGCGCAGTTCGTGAACCGGCTCGGCGTGATGTACGCGGGACGTCTGGTGGAAACAGCGGATATCGGCACCATCGTCACCGCCCCGCGCCACCCTTATACCCAGGCCTTGATCGCCAGCCTGCCGTCCTTCGAGCACCGAGGGACGCTGGTCGGCATCCCCGGTCTGGCGCCGCTGCTTCGCGACCTGCCATCGGGCTGCGCGTTCCACCCGCGCTGCCCGCGCGCCACCGACCGGTGCCGAACAGAAAAACCCGCGGTCCGCACGGTCGAACCGGATACCCATGTCGCGTGCCATCATGCCTGACGCCCCGCTGATCGAAGTGCGCAACGCTTCCAAGGTCTATGCCGCGCCGGCACTGACCGATTTTTCCATGGCAATCCACGCCGACAAGCCATCGATCACCGCCGTCGTGGGGGAAAGCGGCAGCGGCAAGACCACGCTGGCGCGGTTGATGCTGGGCCTGGTCGCCCCGACCACCGGCGAAGTGCTCTACAAGGGGCGCGACCTCGCGAGCCTGCGCGCAAGCGGCCGGCGGGCATTCCTGCGCGATGTGCAGGCCATTTTTCAGGACCCTTACGGCGTGTTCAACCCGTTCTATCGGGTCGACCACGTCCTCACGACCCCGGTGGCGCGCTTCAAGCTGGCCGGAAGCCGAGCAGAGGGGCGGCGCCTGATCGAGGATGCCCTGCGGTCGGTGGGCCTGCAGCCTGGGGAAATACTCGGCCGCTTCCCGCATCAGCTCAGCGGCGGCCAACGCCAGCGCATCATGGTCGCTCGGGCGCTGCTACTGCGCCCCAAGCTCATCGTCGCGGACGAGCCGGTGTCGATGGTCGATGCCTCGCTGCGTGCCACCATCCTGGGGACGCTGCGCAAGCTGAACCAGGAGATGGGGATCTCCATCCTGTACATCACCCACGATCTGGCGACCGCCTATCAGGTGAGCGACACCATCCTGGTGATGTATCGTGCCAGGGTGGCGGAGGCGGGGGATATCGAGGCTGTCGTAAAGCGGCCGCGCCATCCCTACACGCGGCTGCTGCTGTCCTCGATCCCGAAAGTAGCCACGACGCGGGACTGGCTGTCCGGCGAGGCTCCGTTGGAACCCGTATCCGCGGCCGACACAGGCTGCGGTTTCGCCGCGCGCTGCCCCTTGGTCCGGGACACATGCCGCATCGCGCCGCCGCCGTTGTTTCAGGTGGGCGACCGGCAGGCCGCCGCGTGCTATGAATACGAAGGCGCCCCGGCGCTGGCTGGCGGTGCGATGGACCGCGCGCTGCAGGCCTGAGGCCAAATTTGGCGTGGCGGCGATACCAGCGCTTGCGTCCATCACGCCCCCGACACACAATCCCTGGGCATCGCGATACGATTCCCTCGCGCCCCAAAGCAAAACGGAGCCAAAACAGCATGGCCGGCGCACCCCAATCGGCAGACGAACATCCCGTCCGGTTCGACCTGCTGACCGAGAACCCGGTCTACAAGCCGTTCCGCTACCCTTGGGCCTACGACGCCTGGTTGATGCAGCAGCGCGTGCATTGGCTGCCGGAGGAAGTGCCTCTGGCGGACGACGTCAAAGATTGGCATCGCAACCTGAGCGACGGGGAACGGAACCTGCTGACGCAGATTTTCCGCTTCTTCACCCAGGCCGATGTCGAGGTGAACAACTGCTACATGCGGCACTACGCCCAGGTGTTCAAACCCACCGAAGTGCTGATGATGCTGTCCGCGTTCTCCAACATCGAGACCGTGCATATCGCCGCGTACAGCCATTTGCTGGACACTATCGGCATGCCGGAGATCGAGTACCAAGCGTTCCTTAAATACAAGGAGATGAAGAACAAGTACGATTACATGCACGGGTTCACGATGGAGTCCCGGCATGAAATCGCCCGCACCCTGGCCGCGTTCGGGGCCTTCACCGAGGGCTTGCAGCTATTCGCATCCTTCGCGATTCTGCTGAATTTCCCGCGATTCGGCAAAATGAAGGGGATGGGCCAGATCGTCACTTGGTCGGTGCGCGATGAATCTCTGCACTGCCAGTCGATCATCAAGCTGTTCCGCACCTTCGTGCAGGAAAACCCGGACATCTGGACCGAGGAGCTCAGGCACGACATCTACGTGTCATGCGCGACCATCGTCAGCCACGAGGATTCGTTCATCGACCTCGCGTTCGAACAGGGCGCGATCGAAGGTCTTTCCGGCGAGGAAGTGAAACAATACATCCGCTACATCGCCGACCGCCGCCTCATCGAGCTCGGTCTCAATGAAATCTTCAAGGTGGAAAAGAACCCGCTCCCATGGCTCGACGAGATGCTGAACGCCGTGGAACACGCCAACTTCTTTGAGAATCGGGCGACGGAATACAGCAAAGCGTCCACGATCGGCACCTGGGAGGAGGCGTTCTCCGCCATGACACCAGTCCTGGCGGGTTTGGAGCACGCAATCCCCGCGGAATAATGCCAACTGTCCCAACCAATGACGTACCTACTTGTCCTCCCCCGTCATGTCGGCGAAAGCCGATATGACGATAAAACGCCGGACAATGAGTCAATGGTCCGGGCCGTTGGGTATAAGCGCGCCTGCCCCCTCTCGGGTCGCGATTCACGGGGTCGTGATGCACAAAAATGTCCGACGCTGGCATCTGGTCGTGACAAAATGGTTTTTCGATGCGTCTATTGGCGCGCGACCCGCGACCAGCCAGTTAAGATCTGGCCCGACATACGGGCCGAGCCTGCTGCGGGTGGATATGACCAGATAGGGGTTACAGTGAGCCATACAGACGACCAACTCGTTCGGGAGTCCTCGGGCGGCGCCGCTCCGCGCTATAGCCGGCGGCTGTCCGATAAGATTTTGATAGCGTTCCACCACGCGTGCGATCAGGCGGATTTCGAGGTGGCTGAGCAATTGCTCCATATCCTTGAGATGATGCTGACACGCCGCCCGCTCACGCCCGACGGCACACGCCGCCGCAATATGGAAAGTCTGGTCGCGGCGCATGAGCGGCTTTGGTATCTGCGCCACCCGAATACTGGGGATCAGTGATCCAGGCTTAGCGCCGCGCCTTCCCGCAGGATCGCGTCGGCAGCCGCGGTGAATCGGCCGTCGGATTCGTGCAGAATGAGCCCTGGCAGCAGCCGCATAGGGCCTCGTGCGCCTTTGATGCCGCGTACGACGATCAATTTGGCCGACACGCCGGATTTGGGCCAGAGCGGCAGCACTGCGTCCACCGGACAGGACGCCGCGTCCATGGCTGCGATGCATAGGGGCAGGCCGGCTGCCGGCAGAATGAACGTCAGCATTCCCCGCGCCCGGAGGGGCTGGGTCAGGGCCGTCGCCCAGATCGTCAGAACTGCGGTACCCCCCTGCTTCGCCGTCGCCCTCGCCGGGTTGGGGGACGGCGTGCCGGAAGCAAGGTGGTAGGGTGGATTGGCGAAGGCGTGGTCGAACATGTCATCCGGTACGACCGTTGCGATATCGCCGGAGACGACGGACATCGCACTGAGCGCATTCGCCGCGGCGTTCGCCCGAGCGAGTTGAGCCTGCGCGGGATCGATCTCGATCCCAACCCCCTCAAGCCCGTGCACCCGGGTCAGCAAACACAGCAGGCCCGCCCCGGCGCCCGTGCCGCCCTCCAGCACGCGCTGTCCCGAACGGGCGGCCACCGCCGCCGCGAGCAAAACCGGCTCGATCCCACTGCGAAATCCCTGGGCGGGCTGGGCATAGCGTACCCGCCCGTTCAGCAAATGGCCATGGGTGACGGCGCTCACGGCTCCCCAGCGTCGAGCAGGACGCGCTTCGCCCGATCTTCGTCGGCGGTCCCGACGCACAACCGGCGGGGAATCGCGCCGATGCTGCCGTCCATGACGCTCGCATGGGCATCCAGCAGGATGGTTTCTATGCCGGCGTCGGCCAGCAGCGCCGTCAGGAATGACAGCCGGACGGCGTTGTTGGACGTCGCGATCACGCGCACAGGGCTAGACCATGATCGTTTGAGGTTGCACGCGATCTCGGCGTTGGATCATGGTCTAAGCCTTTGTTTGAGAGGGTGATTCACGCCCGAGGTTGAAGTCAACCTCAGGCGATCACGCTCTAGCCTTTGTTTGAGAGGGTGATTCACGCCCGAGGTTGAAGTCAACCTCAGGCGATCACGCTCTAGAAAACCACGACACTGCGGATCGACTCGCCACGCCGCATGAGGTCGAAGCCCTCATTGATGTCCTTAAATGGCAGGACGTGGGTGATCAGGCTGTCGATGTTTATTTTCCCATCCATGTACCAATCGACAATGCGCGGCACGTCGGTGCGGCCGCGCGCGCCGCCGAACGCCGTGCCCATCCAGGTGCGGCCGGTCACAAGCTGGAACGGGCGCGTCGAAATTTCCTGGCCCGAACCGGCGACGCCAATGATGACCGACTTGCCCCAGCCGCGATGGGCGCATTCCAGCGCCTGGCGCATGATTTTGGTGTTACCGATGCACTCGAAGGTATAATCGGCGCCGCCTTTGGTCAAATCGACGAGGTAGGGGACCAGATCGCCCTCGACCTCCTCCGGGTTCACAAAATGTGTCATGCCGAATTTCTCGGCCATTTCCTTGCGGCGGGGGTTGATGTCGACGCCGACGATCATCTCGGCGCCCACCATGCGCAGGCCCTGGATCACGTTCAGCCCGATACCGCCGAGACCGAACACAACGCAGCGGGCCCCGGCCTCCACCTTGGCGGTGTTCATCACCGCGCCCAGGCCGGTCGTCACCCCGCAGCCGATGTAGCAAACCTTGTCGAAGGGCGCGTCTTCTCGGATCTTTGCGAGCGCGATCTCCGGCAGGACGGTGAAGTTCGAGAACGTGGACGTGCCCATATAATGGAACACAGTGTCCTTGCCCGACGAAAACCGGCTGGTTCCATCGGGCATCACCCCCCTGCCCTGCGTTGCTCTGATTGCCACGCACAGATTGGTTTTGCGGCTGAGGCAGTATTCGCACTGGCGGCATTCGGGCGTGTAGAGCGGGATTACGTGGTCGCCTTTCTTCAGCGATGTCACGTTCCTGCCCACCTCAACCACGACCCCGGCGCCCTCATGCCCGAGGACCGAGGGAAACAGACCCTCCGGATCGCCGCCGGACAAGGTGAATTCGTCGGTATGGCAGATGCCGGTGGCCTTGATCTCCACCAGGACCTCGCCTTCCCGCGGTCCATCGAGGTCGATGGTTTCCAGGCTCAGGGGCTTGCCGGCCTCACGGGCAACGGCGGCGCGGGTTTTCATGGCACTCTCCGGATTCAGCGTTGGGCGGAATGTGCGGGGAGTGGGGCTTGGGATCAAGCGCTGGCGTGCGGGCAAAAAAAGTGGCGGCGCCCCGAAGGGCACCGCCAAGTTTAGGGAGGAAACGTCCAAGAAAGCGGCGCGCCTAAGCAGCGCCGCTGGAAAGTTTTATAGGCCATCGATCATAGGTATGCAAGCAAGATTGTGCGTTGCACCATTTATTTTTCCGCAACCGTCCGTTGTGCGGTTTTAACGCATTTCAGCATCACGGAGGGCAGCGCGACATCCCCCAATGCCACGATAGGTCGTTGGAATCCCTCACCTTCGAGTTGCGGCACGACAGCGGCGAATAAGTTGAGAAAAAGCTCGAAATGGGTAAACCCGTGCTGGACTTGGCCGGCCGCGCGCCAGTTCGCTTCCATCGGGGCGTGGGGCATGGCCTGTGCCTCGGTCCATTCCTCCGCACGCCAGGGCGTTCCCGGCAATTCGGTCATGCCGCCGAGCAGCCCGGACGATGGACGGCGCCGGAGCAGGACGTTGCCGGCGGGGTCGGTCAACCAAAAGTGAACTCCATACCGCACCGGCCGCGTTTTTTTCGGCGCCTTACGCGGCAATTGTTCCGCGATCCCGAGACGCCGGCCGACACAAGCATCCATCCAAGGGCATACCGCGCAGCCCGGCGAGGTTGGCGTGCACAAAGTCGCTCCCAAATCGAACAGCGCCTGCGCGAAATCGCTGGGCCTGGCCTGGGCGTCCGGATCGGTGCCCAGGGCCTCGGCGGCGCCGCGCATGGCGGCTTTCGCGGCGGGTAAGGGCATCCCGATGGCGAACAAACGAGACGTTACGCGTTCCACGTTGCCGTCCACAGGGACCGTGGGAAGACCGAACGCTATCGCGCCGATCGCCGAGGCGGTGTAAACGCCGATCCCCGGTAGTGCCTGCAAACCCTGCAAATCCCTTGGAAATCCGCCCATGGCGGCGACCGCTTGGGCGCAGGCGTGCAGATTGCGGGCGCGCGCGTAGTAGCCCAGCCCGGCCCAGGACGATAAAACCGCCTCCACCGGCGCGGCGGCGAGCGCCTCCACGGTGGGGAAGCGGCTTACGAAACGCTCATAGTAGGGTATGACCGCCGTGACCGTGGTCTGCTGTAACATGATTTCACTAAGCCAGACGCGGTACGGATCGGTTGTCAGTCCCGGTTCGGCGCGCCAGGGCATGCGCCGCCGGTGCCGGTCGTACCAGCGCAGCAGCGACTCGGCGGGCGGAATGGCGATGAGGGACACACGCGCGGATATGGAAGACGACGCACGACACGTCTACGGCCCCCGCCCGGTCGGCACCATGATTCCGGCCGTCACGCGGGAGGCGTTTCGAAAACGCTCCCCCGCCGCCGCGCAATTGATGGCGGACTGGGCGGTCGTCGTCGGGCCAGAGCTTGCCCGCGCGACAACGCCCAAACGCTTGACCCGCGGGGTGCTGACCATTGGTTGCGCCGGCCCGGTTGCCATGGAGTTGCAGTACCTGGCAGCGGAGCTGATGAACCGGATCAACGCCCATCTGGGTAGTTCGGTGGTCACGCAGCTCAAATTCATGCAGGTTTCGCTGGATTTTCCGACGCTTCGCAAGCCCGCTGCCATCGCCCCGGCGGTTGTCGCGGCGGCGGAGGCCGCGGTTGCCGCTCTGCCGGATGGCGAACTCCGCACCGCGCTGGCCGCCTTGGGCCGAGCGGTCCTGGCTGGTAAGGATGACTCGACAACAGGTTCGTTAAAACGCTAAACCGCACCATATAGAGGTCCCGATGCTCGCTTCACGCCGTTCCCTACTATCCCTGGTGGCCGCCGGTGCCGTCCTGAGCCCCGCGCTGGCGCGCGCGGCGGATCTTGCGCGCACCGAACGGGTCATCGGCAAGGCCGATGCCAAGGTCACGGTCATCGAATGCTTCTCCCTGACCTGCTCGCATTGCGCGACTTTCGCGCACGACGTGCTGCCGCGGGTAAAAACCGAGCTGATCGACACTGGCAAAATCCGTTACCAGCTTTTCGATTTTCCGTTGAACGGGCTCGATTTCATCGCCTTCCAGGTGTCGCGTTACATGCCGCTGGACCGCTATGTCCCCTTCGTGGACGCATTGCTGGCCACCCAGGACCGCTGGGCGTTCGGCCGCGGCACCAACCCCACCGAAGAATTGTGGAAGATGGCCGGCCTGGCCGGCATGAGCCGCACGACGTTCGACAAGGCCGTTGCCGACACCGGTTTGAAGACCTGGATCGCCGAACAGCAACAGGTCGCGGTGGACAAATGGAAGGTCAACTCGACTCCGACGTTCATTGTAAACGGTGCCGTTCACTCCGGGGAAATGGGCTTCGAGGAATTTCGTAAGCTGGTCCCGGGCGCCTAAAGGATTCTCGATTGCCGGTCAGTTTTCGTCGCCTCAGCATCGCCGGGTTCAAAAGCTTCGCCGAACCCACGAGTGTCGAGATCCTAGATGGACTGACCGGAATCGTAGGCCCCAACGGCTGCGGTAAGTCCAATGTCGTGGAGGCCCTGCGCTGGGCCATGGGCGAAAGCAGCGCCCGAAACCTGCGCGGCGCCGAAATGGACGACGTTATTTTCGCCGGGACAACCGGGCGCAAATCCCGCGACTCGGCGGAAGTTACGCTGCTGCTGGAAGAAACGCTCGGCACCGCCCCGCCCCCATTCGGCGATCAGCCGGAACTGTCGATCAGCCGCAAGCTGGAGCGTGGGGGCGGTTCGTCGTACCGCGTCAACGGCAAGGATGCCCGCGCCCGGGACGTGCAAACCCTGTTCGCCGATCTGGCCTCGGGCGCCCGCGCCTCCGCCATGGTCAGCCAGGGCCGCGTCGGCTCCCTCGTCAGCGCCCGTCCTGAAGATCGCCGTATGGTGCTGGAGGAAGCTGCGGGGATCACCGGCCTGCATGCTCGCCGCCGCGAGGCCGAGATCAAACTGCGGGCCGCCGAAGCCAATCTGGCCCGCGCCGAGGACACCCGCGCACAATTGGACCAACAGCTTCTCACGCTCAAGCGTCAGGCGCGGCAGGCCAATCGGTTCCGCAACATCTCCGACCTCGTCCGCCAGGCCGATGCCGAACTGCTGGCGATCCAGCGTGCTCGGACCGAAGCCGCGCGGGCGATCGCCCGCACCACTTTGGAAACCGCCCGCGCCGCCGCCACCTTGGCGTCGCAGGCCGCGGCCGATGCCACCCGGCTTGCCGCCGACGCCAACGAAGCGTTGCCGCCGCTGCGGGTGCAAGAATCCGACCTACGCACCAGCCTGGAACGCCATCGCGTAGCGCAGGAGCAAATCGCGGCCGAGGAACAGCGCGCCCGTTCCGCACTGGGCGACTCGGCCCGCCGCCTGGGCCAGATCCGGCAGGACTTCTCCCATGCCGAACAGATGCAGCGCGACGCGGCGACGGCCGAACAGCGTCTCGCAGCCGAGGCTGCCGGTTTGGCGGACGCCGATGCCGGCCATGACGAGCGGCTGCAAGGCGCGGAAGCCGAAGCGCTGACTGCCTCCGATGCCGTTCGGATCGCGGAAACCGCCGCCAACCGCGCGACCGAGTCCGCTGCGGCCGCCACGGCCACCGCCCAGGCAGCGACACAAATGCTGCAACAGGCGGACCAGCGCACGCGGAGGGTGAACGAACAGCTTGCCCGCTTACAGGAGGAACACGCCCGCCTTGGTGCCCAACAGGTCGATCCGGGGCTGCTGGCACGCGGGGAAGCGGAAGCCAAGGACGCCGAAGTCGCCATCGCCTCGGCACGCGCTGCCCTGGAACAGGCGGAACAGACCCGTCTCGCGACCGGCGCGGCGCTGTTGAGCGCCCGCGAAGCCCTGGCCGCTGCCGAGTCGGCGCGATCCAGTTTGGCCGCGGAGTCTTTGGCGTTGGCGGAAGTCCTGGCCGTAAAAGACGGCGAACGCTGGCCGCCGATGGTTGATCGGCTCACGGTACCCCCTGGGTTGGAAGCCGCTCTGGGCGCGGTTTTGGGGGAGGAACTAACCTCTGCCCTGAACCCCGGCGCGGCGCGGCACTGGCGGGAACTACCGGCGTTCGATCCCATCCCCGCGTTGCCGGTCGGCGCGACCGCGTTGCAGGGCCTGGTGCAGGCGCCACCGGTGCTGAGCCGAGCACTGTCGCAGATCGGACTGGTCGATGACGACCCGACGGGCGATACACGCCAGTCCGCGTTAGCGCCGGGACAGGTGCTGGTGTCCCGCGCCGGCGCGATCTGGCGATGGGATGGCTACACGATCATGGCCGGAACCCCGACGGCCGCGGCCGTAAGGCTGCGTCAGCGCAACCGGTTGGCCGATATGCGCGCGCAACTGGCAGCCGCCGAAGCCAAATCCGCCGGGGCACGGGAAGCACGCGCGGCGACGGAAATCAACGCAAGATCGGCCGATGCCACCGAACAACAGGCCCGGCAGGCGCGGCGGGAAGCCGAGCAACGGCTGGAACGCGCAGGGGCCTCCCTGGTCGCGCTGCGCAACCAGGCCGCCACCGCCGCGTCGCGCCTGACGCTCGCCGACGAGCAAATCGCGCGCATGGCGGTCGAACATGACGAAGCCGCCACCGGTCTGGCCCAGGCGCGGGAAACCCATGCCGCCCTGCCCGACATCGCCACCTTGCGCGCGGCGGTGGACCAGTCGCGGGCCGCGTTATCCGCCGCCCGCACCGCCGAAACCGCCGCGCGCGCCAAACGCGATGCACTGGTCCGGGAAAGCGCCACCCGCGTGCAACGGCGCCGCACCGTCGCGGCGGAGCGCGGCGGGTGGGCCGAACGAGCACGCGATGCCGGCGAACGCGTCACCGACCTCGCGGCTCGGCGGAACGAAGCAGAAGCCGAACACGCCGCACTCGAGGCCGCCCCGGCCCGAGTCGCGGTGCAACGGGCGGCAGCTTTGGAAGCCTTGCAGGACGCCGAAGCGCTCCATCGCCGTGCGGCCGCGGCGTTGAACGCAGCGTTGACGGGTGCCTCGGAAACCGACCGGACCGCCCGCACCGCGGAAGCCACGCTCGCTGGCCGGCGGGAAGACGCCGTCCGGGCGGAAGGCGCTGTCGAGCAGGCCGACCACGCCTGGGGCACGGTCGCGGAACGCATCCTGGAACGGTTGGGCGTCAACGCCGACCTGCCGGAACCGCCCACCGACCTCAGCATCGAGTCCGAAGACAAGGTCCGCAAGCGCCTCGAAAAACTCCAACGGGAACGCGACGAAGTCGGGCCGGTGAACCTGCTGGCCGAGGTGGAATCGGAAGCCATCGAAAAACAAATCGGTTCGCTGGAAACCGAACGAGCCGAAATTCAGACCGCGATCGCGAAATTGCGCGGCTCAATTGGGCACCTGAACCGGGAAGGGCGGGAAAAGCTGAACGCGGTCTTCCAGGAGGTCGACCGCAATTTCCAGCAACTGTTCACCCGCATGTTCAACGGCGGCCGAGCGCATTTGGCGCTGGTAGGGTCGGACGACCCGCTGGAAGCCGGGTTGGAGATTTACGCCCAGCCACCGGGAAAGCGCCTCACATCCCTGTCGCTGCTATCGGGCGGCGAGCAGGCGCTGACCGCGCTGTCCCTGATCTTCGCCGTGTTCCGCTGTAACCCCGCCCCGGTCTGCGTGCTGGACGAGGTCGACGCCCCGCTGGACGATGCGAACGTCGAGCGGTTCTGCCTGCTGTTGGGCGACATGGTGAAGGAAACCGGCACGAAATTCCTGGTCGTCACCCATCACCCCACGACCATGGCGCGCATGGACCGGCTGTATGGCGTGACGATGCAGGAACGCGGCGTATCCCGCCTGCTGTCGGTCGATCTGGCGCGCGCGACGGAGATGGTCGATCCGCCGCGGATGGCAGCCGAGTAAACGGTTACTGCCCCCCGCTAAGCTTGGCGATGTCGATCGCTTTCGCGTAGGCCAGTTTCGCGTCGTCGTTGGCACTGCCGCTGATTGTGATCAGGATACGGTTGTCGACCAGCATCTGAATCTCGTTATTGCTGGTCTGGATCGCCCTCTGATTGCCAATACGGATCAGCTTCCCCATCGCGCCGGCCAACATGGGGTTGGTCATGATCATCCCAAGCTGGGCCACGATCGGCGAGTCCGAGGCAACCTGGATCTCGACGGTCTGACCCTGTCCGTTGGTGTATGTGCGGGACGCGATGTTCCCGCCGCCGATCAGGCCGAGGGCCGCGGTGTTGGTTTCCACCTCCGCCGCCTGCCAACCCGACAGGGGGGCGGGCAGTGCCGCACCCAGGCCGGTGGCCGCGCGCTGCGACAGGAGTTGCACAGCCTCGCCCAGCGCCGTGCGCGCGGCGCCGATCTTGCCGGCTTCGTAGGCGCGCAACGCTTCCTTGATCGAGTCGGAAACGTCATCCGCCCGCGCGGCGGCTGGAAGCAAAAGCGGCAGCGCGGTCAGAGCGAGCCAAAAATATCGGCGCATGGAATTCTCCCTGGGATTTTCCGTTGCGGACGTTAGCACGACCGGGGCCGCATTCGCCACCTGAGCGGCCTGCTGATACACTCGTGATATGCTCCGCCGCTTCGAGACCCTGCTGCAACCGACCGCCGGCACGCCGGCCCCGCCGCCGACCGCGGGGCTGTTGCGGTTCTACTGGCATTATATCGGCCAGGCGCGGTGGTTCGCGGTGTCGCTATTCCTGTTCGGCGGGATGATCGCGGTGCTGGACACCATGATCCCCACCTTCATCGGTGAAATCGCGGGTCTGGTGTCGTCGCATTCGCCGGAGACGCTGGTGCGGGATACCTGGCCGCGGCTTCTGACGATGGCCCTGGTGCTCGGGGTGGCACGGCCGGTGACGTTCCTGGCACACAACATCGTGGTCAACCAAATCGTCAATCCGTCCCTCACCAACCTGGTCAGGTGGCAGAACCACTGGCATGTGGTGCGGCAGAGCTGGACGTTTTTCCAGAACGATTTCGCCGGCCGGATCGCCGCTCGTGTCATGCAGACCGGCCCATCGATGCGGGAAAGCGTCGTCATGGCGTTCGATGCCGCCTGGTACATCGTCGTCTACGGCGGCAGCGCGTTGCTGCTGTTGGGATCGTTGAACTGGCGGCTGACGATCCCGATGGCGCTGTGGTTCGCGCTTTACGTCGCCATGCTGTCGTGGTTCGTGCCGCGCCTGCGCGACCGCTCGAAAGCGATGTCGGAAAAGCGCTCCACCCTGATGGGCCGTGTGGTGGACAGCTACACGAACATCCTGACGGTGAAATTGTTCGCCCGCGCGGCGGAGGAGGACGCCTTCGTGCGTCAGGCGGTGGACGATCATACCGAGGCATCCCGTTCCCAGGCGCGCATGACAACGGGTTACAGCACGACGCTGATGTTCATGAATGCCGCGCTGATCGTGGGCACGGCGGCGATCGCGATATGGCAATGGACCGTGGGCCATATCGGCGTCGCCGCCGTCGCGACCGCGATTCCCATGGCGTGGCAGTTGAACAACATCGCCGGCTGGGTGGCGCGCAGCATCACCACCATTTTCGAGAATATCGGCACCGTGCAGGACGGCATGCGCTCGATCGACGTGGCGCGGCTGATGCCGGACCCGCCGGGCGCCAAGGAACTGATTGTCACCGGTGGGGAAATCCGCCTCGAAGATTTGCACTTCGATTACGGGCGGGCGGCGCGGCCGATCGGGGTGCTGCATGGCATCGATCTGACCATCGAAGCGGGGGAGCGGGTGGGGTTGGTAGGTCCCTCCGGCGCCGGCAAATCCACTCTGGTGAACTTGCTGTTGCACTTTTACGAAGCGTCGTCCGGCCGCATCCTGATCGACGGGCAGGACATCGCCTCGGTCACCCAGGAAAGCTTGCGGACGCAGATCGCGATGGTGACGCAGGATACGTCGTTGCTGCATCGCTCGATTCGGGAGAACATCGGCTACGGCCGGCCCGATGCGACCGACGCCATGATCGAAAGCGCGGCCCGCCGAGCGGAGGCACATGATTTCATCATGGGCCTGGAAGACTGGCACGAGCGCACCGGGTACGACGCCCATGTCGGCGAACGTGGGGTGAAGCTGTCCGGCGGGCAGCGGCAACGCGTGGCACTGGCGCGGGTCATCCTGAAGGATGCGCCGATACTGGTGCTGGACGAGGCAACATCGGCGCTGGACTCCGAAGTGGAAGCCGCAATCCAAAGCCAGCTCGACGGGTTGATGGAGGGGCGTACGGTTATCGCCATTGCGCACCGGCTATCGACCATCGCGCGCATGGACAGGCTGGTGGTGCTGAACGAGGGACGCATCGTCGAAGTTGGCTCCCACCGAGAATTGCTCGCCAAAGACGGCGTTTATGCGCGACTTTGGAAGCGGCAGTCGGGGGCGTTCGATGCCGAAATGCTGAGCATATAACCAAGGGAGAAACCGATGCGACCGCAAGCCGAAGCCATGCGGAACCTGCTGAACCAGCCGGGCCTGACCATCATGCCCGGCTGCGGCGACGGCATGTCGGCGCGTCTGGTCGCGGAGGCTGGGTTCAAGACGGCGTTCGCATCGGGTTCCTCCATTTCGGCCATGCGCCTGGCGATGCCGGATATGGACCTGCTGACATTCCCGGAAATGCGCGACGTCACCGAAACCATGATCGGTTGCGCCCCCAACGTTCTCTGGCTGGCAGACGGCGACACCGGCTATGGCAACGCGTTGAGCGTGCAGAAAACCATTCGCACTTATGCCCGTGCCGGCGCGGCAGCCGTGCTGATCGAGGACAAAATCTGGCCCCGCCCACTCGGCCGCCAGGGTGCCAAGCTGGTCGTGGATCGCGAAGCAGCCCGGTTGCGCTGCCGAGCCGCGGTGGAAGCGTGCCGCGAGGAGGGTATTTTGTTGTTGGCCCGCACCGATGCGCGAACGTCGCTCGGATTCGATGAAGCTCTGGCACGACTAAAGGATTTCGTGGCGGAGGGGGCCGATTTTTTCTTCCTCGATTCGCCCGCCACGGAAGCGGAAATGCGCACCGCGGTAGAGGCATCCCAGGGCAAGCCGCACATCGCCGTTACCGTTCCCGGCGGCACGCATTTCATGCCGGACGATGCGACACTGACACGTATCGGCATCAAGTTGGTCACCTATCCGCAGGACATCCTCGCGGCATCCATCCACGCGATCAGGGCAGCGCTTGCAGGCATCCAAGGCGGGCCCAAGCCGCCGATGGCGCTCGGTCCCGACATGGCGAGTGCCATTCGTTCGGCTGAGTATCTTGCAGCGGACTCCCGCTGGCCGGATTCGTGACTGTTTCGCCTTACAAATTGGTTTCCGTCATTGCATTATTCGCGGCCGCGTGGGCGCTGTTCGGGGTCGGACAGCGATATGAAGCGTGCCAAGCGATCTTGCACGCGGATAATGCGCGCCTTGCGGCGATCGATGCGGCGATGAAATCGCGTTTGGACCGCCTTGCGACGTTGTTGAGGCAGGGACCGCTCGATCCCACGACCCACGAAATCGATCGGATTCTCGCCGCGGATGACCCAACCGTCGAGGCATTCGGCATTCTCGGCCCTTGGATCGATCCCAGCGTGACGGTGCCCTCGTGGAGCGGCGACAACTCGACTGTGCCGGAAGGACTGTCGGCGGAAGGGTTGTATCGGCTCAGATTCACGGCGTTTTCGAATATCTGGATGCAAGCGCAGATCATCGCGGTTCATTTGGTGATGCGGAACGATGCGGACATCGGATTGGTACGTAACCACCAGACCGCGTTGGTGCGGGAAATAGATTGGCTTGGCGCGGTGAATGCACGCTCCCCCCAGCCGGCCCTGTCGTCGCTGCGTTGCATCCACGGCTGAGCGCCTCTACCGTACTCCCTACCGAAGACAGGGGAGAGAGACAATGCACTGGACAGATCGCCGCGAACGCTACCGGGCCGCCATCGGGGGCACAGAATGCCTGCATCCCGGCTCCGTCTACGATGCCATCTCCGCCCGAATCGCCGAAGAACTCGGCTTCGAGATCGGCATGTTCGCAGGCTCCATCGGCTCGTTCTCCGTGCTCGGCAACCCCGATCTGATCCTGCTGACGCTGACGGAATTCGCGCAGCAGGCCTATCGCATCAACCGCGCGGGTAAGCTGCCGCTGATGGTGGATGCCGATCATGGCTATGGAAACGCGCTGAACGTGATGCGCACCATCCAGGAACTGGAAACCGCCGGCGTCGCGGGCATCATGATCGAGGACACGCTGCTCCCCGTCCAGTTTGGCGAAAAATCCCCCACTTTGACGTCGTTGGACGAAGGCATCGGCAAGATGCGCGCCGCCCTCGCCGCCCGCGAGGACAAATCCCTGGTGATCATCGGCCGCACCAGTGCCGCGCAGATTTCCGGGCCCGAGGAGGCGCTGAAACGCGCCCGCGCCTACCAAAAGGAAGGGGTGGACGCACTGTTCTTCGCGGGCGGAATGAGCAAGGAATTGCTGGAGGCCCTGCACGCCGAGATCAAGATCCCAATGATGATGGGCGGCGGCAACAGCGTCGGCGACAAGGCTTATCTGGGCAGCAAGGGCGTGCGCGTGGCGTTGCAGGGGCACCAGCCGTTCTCGGCGGCGGTGCAGGCGACCTATGATACGCTGAAGGCGCTGCGCGACGGGGTGAAGCCGTCGGAGCTGAAGGGTGTCGCCTCGGCCGAGACGATGAAGCGCCTGACGCGGGAGGGTCAGTTCAAGACGTGGACGGAGAAGTTCCTTAGCTAG
>JANXTL010000253.1 GCA_025352375.1 Acetobacteraceae bacterium
ACGCCGCTCACGCCCATCGCACGATTTTGGTACCGCTGGTACAGCCCGGCGGCCTAGGATCCTGCACGCATAAGCAAGTTCCCAAAGCCGCCCAACCCAGGCGGCTTTTGCTTTTTCGGCGTCCATTGCAATCGCGAATCCCCGCCTGAGTTGGTCGGTCCCCTTTCAACCAAGGAGACGACCATGACCTGGACCCCGCAAACCTGGCGCAACCTGCCGGTCAAGCAGATGCCCAACTACCCCGACCCCACCGCGCTGGAAAATGCCGAAGCGAACCTGCGCGCAATGCCCCCGCTGATTTTCGCCGGGGAAGCCCGCGCCCTGAAAGCCGCTCTGGCCAAGGTCGCATTGGGGGAGGCGTTCCTGCTGCAAGGCGGCGACTGTGCGGAATCCTTCGGCGAATTCCATGCCAACAACGTGCGGGACTCCGTGAAGGTGCTGCTGCAGATGGCGGTGGTCCTAAGTTACGCCGGCGCGATGCCGGTAGTGAAGCTGGCCCGCATGGCCGGCCAATTCGCCAAACCCCGGTCGTCGGATACCGAAACGATAAACGGCGTGAACCTGCCGTCCTACCGCGGCGACATAGTCAATGGCGACGCCTTCACGCCCGATTCCCGCATTCCCGACCCGAACCGCATGGCGCGTGCCTACAGCCAATCCGCCATCACCATGAACCTGCTGCGTGCTTTCGCTCAAGGCGGGTTCGCCGACTTGCGATTGGTGCAGCAGTGGAACCAGGATTTCGTCGCGACCTCTCCTCAGGGGGAGCAATACACCGCCCTGTCCCGCCGCATTGGCGAGTCCATGGCGTTCATGACAGCATGCGGGATCGATTCGACGTCGATGCGGACCGTCGACCTCTACACCAGCCACGAAGCGTTGCTGTTGCCATATGAAGAAGCGCTCACCCGCCAGGATAGCCTGACAGGGGATTGGTACGGTTGCTCCGCCCATTTGCTGTGGATCGGCGACCGCACCCGCCAGCACGACCACGCGCATGTGGAGTTCCTGCGCGGCGTCGGCAACCCGATTGCGATGAAATGTGGGCCATCGCTGCAACCGGACGATTTGTCGCGTTTGCTGGACATCCTCAACCCAGCAAACGAACCCGGCCGCATGACGCTGATCTGCCGCATGGGCGAATCGATACTGGGAGATAACCTTCCGAAACTGATCCGATCGGTGGAGCGCGAAGGACGAAAAGTTGGATGGGTGTCTGACCCCATGCACGGCAACACTATCTCCACCCCGTCCGGCCGCAAAACCCGCCCGTTCGCGCGCATTCTCGCGGAAATCCGCGCCTTCTTCGCCATCCATCAAGCCGAGGGCACCCATCCCGGCGGTATCCATGTCGAAATGACCGGCAAGGACGTCACCGAATGCACCGGCGGCGCCGAAGGCCTCGACGACGCCGGCCTCGAGGCTCGGTATCACACCCTGTGCGATCCCCGGCTTAATGGATCGCAGGCGCTGGAGCTGGCGTTTCTCGTTGCTGATACGATGCGGAAAACCAGGCGGGGGACGTTGCCGATGGCGGCGGAGTAAACGTCACTCCACCTTGAACCCCCGGCGCACGAATATCTCCCGCGCCTGGGGGCCTTCGAGGAAAATCATCAAACCCCGAGCCTCGGGGTTGTCGCCGGCTTTGACGATGGCGAAAGGATACGTCACCGGATCGTGGCTGTTCGCTGGGAAAATGCCGGCGACACTCACGCCTTTGGAAATCGTGGCGTCCGTCGCGTAGACGATGCCGGCGGGGGCTTCCCCCAATTCCACGAATCGCAGCGCGGCACGCACGTCTTCCGTTCGTGCCAACCGCGGCACCACCGCGTCCCACATGCCTAGTTTCTTCAGTGCCTGCTCGGCATAAATGCCAACCGGAACATGCGCGGGATCGCCGACCGCCAGGCGACCATCGGCGCCGAGCATGCCCAGAAGATCGAAGCCCGGCGCGATCGTGACGTGAAGTGGTTTATTAACCGGAACAACCAGCACGACCTCGTTGCCCAGGAGGTCTTTGCGGGTCTCGGTGGCAATCAATTTGCGATCCGCGAGGTAGTCCATCCACTTCTCATCGGCCGAGGCGAAAACATTTGTTGGCGCGCCCTGCTCGATCTGCCGCGCCAGGGAGGAACTGGCCCCGAACGACATTTGCAACGATCTGTGTCCAGCCCGCTCCCAGGCGAGGGATACATCCTTCATCGCATCGGTGAGGCTCGCGGCGGCCATGATCGTCAGTGGCTGCGCAACAGCGATGAACGGTGCGAGCGCAACCAAAGCGAACAGTATCAGGCGCATTGGTGTATCTTCTCCCTTGAACTGACGTTGTCAGGTCGCGCACGCCGATCCCTCGCGACTGGGGTTAGCTGAACATGCCGGGGTTAGCTGAACATGATCATCGAACCTGTTCACAAAAACGACACCGGATCCACGTCCACGTCCACCCGCCCGTCCCGCGGCACTTTCACCCGCGCCAGCCACGCCGTCAGCAGCGGCTGTACTGCCACATCCCGCCGAGTCTTCAGCAACAACCGCCGCCGGTGCCGCCCCCGCAGGATCGACAGCGGTGCCGGCGCCGGCCCGAGCACCTGGATTCCGTCCCCGTACGGCGCCGCCACACCCAGATCCCGCGCCAAAGCATCGGCGGAGGCCGCCGTTCCCGCACTGACAATCAGCGCCGCCAGCCGCCCGTATGGGGGCCAGTTTCCCGGCCGCCGTTGTGCCGCCTCCGACGCCATGAACGCCGCCAGATCCCCCAGCAGCAATGCCTGCATAACGGGGTGCTCGGGGCTAAACGTCTGCAACAGCACCCGCCCCGGCGCCTCCGCCCGCCCTGCGCGGCCTGCCACCTGGTGCAATAGCTGCACCGTTCGCTCCGACGCCCGCAAATCTCCGCCGGCCAGCCCGAGGTCCGCATCCACCACCCCCACCAGCGTCAGGTGCGGAAAATGCCAGCCCTTGGCGACGATCTGGGTGCCGATGATCAGATCGACCTCCCGCGCCTCGATAGCCCGAGCAGCCTCGGCGGCGGCATCGGGGCCGGGCATGGTGTCGGAGGCCATGACCAGGATGCGGGCATCGGGGAACAGCGCCGTGGCTTCCTCGGTGATGCGCTCCACCCCCGGGCCGACGGGTGTCAGGCTGTGCTGCGCCTTGCACATCGGGCACTCGATCGGGATGGGGACGGTATGCCCGCAATGGTGACATTGCAGTTCCCGTCTGGCGCGATGCTCTACCAGCCAGGCCGTGCAGTTCGGGCACTGCATCCGGTGGCCGCAGGCCCGGCAAAGCGTCAACGGCGCGTAGCCGCGGCGATTGAGGAACAGCATCGCCTGCTCCCCCCGCTCCAGGGTGCCATGGACCGCCGCCACCAAAGGCGGCGCGATGAACCGTCCCCGTTCCGGCGGGGTTTCGCGCAAATCGATCGCCTCGATGGACGGCAGGGCCGCGCCCGCATGCCGGCTGGGAAGATGCAGCTTGCTGTAGCGCCCCGCCTCGACGTTCGCCACGGTTTCCAGGCTTGGGGTGGCCGATACCAGCACGGCCGGCGCTGCGCAAAACCGGGCGCGGACCACCGCCATATCGCGGGCGTTGTAGACCACACCTTCTTCCTGTTTGAACGACGTCTCGTGCTCCTCGTCCACGATGACCAGCCCGAGGTCGGGAAACGGGAGAAAAAGCGCCGAACGGGCACCGACGACGACCGGTGCGTGACCCTCCGACACCGCCCGCCAGGTGATGCGGCGGATCCGGCTGCTCAGGCCGGAGTGCCATACCGCCGGCGCCACCCCGAACCGCCGCTCGAATCGCGAAAGCCATTGCGAAGACAGCGCGATTTCCGGCAGCAAAACCAGCGCCTGGCGGTTTTGGCGAAGGCATGCGGCAATGGCTTCCAGGTAGACCTCGGTCTTGCCGGAGCCTGTGACGCCGTCCAGCAAGGTAACCGAGAACGCCTTGGCGGCGACCTTGGCCCGCAGCGCGGAGGCAACGGCGGTCTGTTCGGGCGAAAGCCGCACTTCCGCGTCGGACACACGCGGCCACCCGAACGGGGCGGCCGTCGCCAGCACGGCGGGGATCAGCAGCCCTCGATCGGCCATGCCCCGCACCACCCCGGCACCGACCCCGGCGGCTCGCGCCAAATCGCCTGTCGCCAAAGGTTCATGGTCCGCCAGCGCTGCCAGCACCTGCATCCGCGCCTCGGTCATGCGCGTTTCCGGCATCGGATTGGCGCGGCGCCAGCCGGTGGAGGGGCCGGGCAATTGCCGCACAACCCGCAGCGCCATCGCCATGACCTCGCCCGGGGGCGTCAGGGTGTAAGACGCCATCCAGTCCACCAGCCGCCGCAGCGGCTCCGCCATCGGCGGGGTGTCAACCAATGAAATCAACGGTTTGAGCTTGCGATCCGGCACCGTCGCGTCGGACGGCCCATCCCAGACCACGCCCACCTCCTGCCGCCGGTTGAGCGGCACCAGAACCACGTCGCCCGGCTGCACGTCCATGCCCTCGGGCACCGCGTAATCGAACGGGGCGGGGAAGGGGTAGGGCAACAAGACGGGCACGCGCCGAACCGGCGGCAAACCACTGTCTAGGTTCAGCGACATCCTGTATGATCCAACGAAACCCGACCGATCCATCGTTTTGACCCGCCTATGGGAGCCTTAGCATGAAATTCTTCGTCGACACCGCCGACACAGCGGAAATCAAGTCGCTCGCATCGAGCGGCTTGCTCGACGGCGTCACGACCAACCCATCCCTTATTGCCAAAAGTGGTAAAAAATTCGTTAACGTGATCGCGGAAATCTGCGAAATCGTACCCGGCCCGGTCAGCGCCGAGGTCGCTGCCACCGACTTCGACGGCATGATGGCCGAGGCCCGCGTGCTGCGCCGAATCGCCAAGAACGTCACCATCAAGGTGCCCCTGACCGTCGACGGGCTGCGCGCCTGCAAGACCCTGTCCGACGACGGGACCGCGGTGAATGTGACGCTATGCTTCTCCCCCGCGCAGGCGCTGCTGGCCGCCAAGGCCGGTGCGTCGTTCGTGTCGCCCTTCGTGGGAAGGCTGGACGATATCGGCCAGGACGGCATGGGCCTGATCGCCGAGATCATGGAAATATACCAGAATTATTCGTTCAGAACCGAGGTCCTTGTCGCCTCCGTCCGACACACCATGCACGTGATCCAGGCGGCGAAGCTGGGCGCGCACGTCGCCACCTTGCCGCCAGACGTGTTGCGCGCGCTGTTCAACCATCCCCTGACGGATAAAGGCCTCGCGGCATTCCTCGCGGATTGGGCCAAGACCGGCCAGTCGATCGTCTGACCGGCGATGGGCGACGCGGGACAAATTGAGGCTTTTCTCCGCGCCAATCCGTCCTGGCTGGCTGAAAACCCCGACCTTTACCGCGTATTGGTGCCTCCCAACCGGGTGCATGGCGAGCACCTCGCCGACCACATGGCGGCCATGGTACAGATCGAGCGTGCCCGCGCCACCGCGATGGCCGAGCGCGTCGACGACGTGCTGGCGGCGGGCCGAGCGGCGGCGGGGCTGGCGGTGCGGGTGCAGGAAGCGGTGCTGGCGTTGCTGCGCGCCACCGACAAAATGGATTGTCTGACCGGGGAATTGCCCGGCATCCTGGCCGTGGACGCGGTGCATTTCTGTGTCGAGGCGCTGTTGCCGGGCGTCCGCCCCTTGCCTCAGGGCATGGTCGGCCAACTGCTCGGTGGCCGGCATGTTCTGTTCCGCGACACGGTGACCGAGGCCCGCCGGTTACACGCCGAAGCGGCCGGTCTCGCCGGTCACGACGCGCTGGTGCTGGTTCCCGGCGCCGGCCCGCCCGCGCTGCTGGCCTTGTTGGCCCGGGACAGCCAAATGCTGGATCCCGCCCGCGGCGCCGGTGCGCTGACGTTTTTGGGCCGAGCGGTGGCGGCGGCTCTGGGTCGATGACGGGCTTCGAAGCCAGCCAGCTCTTCCTCAATTGGCTCGGGCAGGAGCGGCGGGCGTCCCCTTTGACGGTGGAGGCTTACGGCACCGATCTGGCGGGATACCTGGGATTTATGACCGGGCATCTCGGTGCGGAACCCGACACGGCGGCGCTGGCCGCGCTGAGGCCGGCGGATTTCCGGGCCTGGCTCGCCAGTATGGCCAACGACAATGCTGTCAACGCCACGCGGGCCCGGCATCTTTCGGCGGTGCGGAGCTTCTATAAATACCTCGCGCGACGGCATGGGGTGGAAAATCCCTCGGTCAAGCTGGTCGCAACGCCCCGCAGCCGCCGTCCGCTGCCGCGCGCTTTGCCGCCGGACGACGCGGTGGGGGTTACCACTGACATCGCTGAGATGCAGGACACCGCGGCGATGCAGGCGCGCGATGCCGCGTTGTTTACCCTGCTGTACGGATGCGGGTTGCGCATTGCCGAGGCGCTGTCGCTCAACGTGCGGGACGCGCCTTCCCCGCGTGGCGACGCCCCGTTGCGGGTGATCGGCAAAGGATCGAAGGAGCGGATTGTGCCGGTGCTGCCGGCGGTGCGGGATGCGATCTCGGCCTGGCTGGCGCGGCACCCCGACCGGCAACCAGATTCCGCGCTGTTTCTGGGCGCGCGCGGCAAGCGGTTGGACCCGGCCGTGGCGCAGAAGATCATGCGCGATTACCGGCGCCTGAACGGGCTGCCGGAGCACGCAACCCCGCACGCGCTGCGGCACTCCTTCGCGACGCATCTGCTGGCCGGCGGGGCCGATTTACGCGCCATCCAGGATCTGCTGGGCCATGCGAGCCTGTCCACCACCCAGCGCTACACGGCGGTCGATGAGGCGCAGATCATGGCCGTCTGGCGCAAGGCCCACCCGCGCGCTTGACGCGTCCGCCAAGCGGCACTCATCATCGGCGCAACGATGGAGGAAACCGCGATGCTGGTGTTCGACCTGGGCGTGGAGAAGGTTTTCAGCCCGCAAAAACACGTCGAGAAAATCCTGGGCAAGGTGGGGGAAGGCGATGTGACCGTCGCTTGCTGGGATCCCGGCCAGTGCAGCCCCAACCACGCCCATCCCAACGCGACCGAGATCTATTTCTGCTTCGAAGGCGGCGGCGTCATGCGCACCCCCACCCAGACGGTGAACGTCGTGCCCGGATCCTTCGTTGTGCATCCGCGCGGGGAGTTGCACGAATACATCAACGGCCCGCAACGGTCGCTGCTGTTCCGCGTGCGGTATGGGGAGGATATGTCGACGCGGTCGAAGGACTGGCCGACTAACCCCGACTTCAAAGTCAAGCCCGAGGATGCCGTGTTTTTCACCGAGCATCCGAACGGGTAGGGTTTGGTTAGGAACTCTGCCGCTCCCCGGTCTCAGACCAATCCCCGGTCTCAGACCAAGTCCGGTAGCAACGTCTGCCGCACCGAGCGCGATAAAGCCCCGACGAGTGATAGTCATGCAATCGTCTCCCCACAGCTTTCGTTTGGACGACGCCCCCGCTACGGCAGACATCGCCTAAGGTAGCCTGGTCCCGCAGCACGAGAGGCGCGTCATGGGCAATCGATCGCCAGGTCGGCGAAGTCGGGTTTGCGCAGGAAACCCGACATCTCGGCGGTGTAGAACGGGTTCATCGTCGCCGAGCGGCCGTGTTCGCTCCAGTAGTAGTTCTGTGCGCGCGGGTCGCTCCACACCATGCCGCGGTTGCGTT
>JANXTL010000262.1 GCA_025352375.1 Acetobacteraceae bacterium
GTCATGCCGTCATCCAGCAGCGCCAGCGCATTGGCCCGACGTGCTAGAGCGTGATCGCCTGAGGTTGACTTCAACCTCGGGCGTGAATCACCCTCTCAAACAAAGGCTTAGACCATGATCCAACGCCGATATCGCGTGCAACCTCAAACGATCATGGTCTAGCCGGTGCGCCGCAGAGCCGTCACGAGCAAGCTCGATCAGGTCTTTGCGGGATTCAAGGTCAAGGAAGCCGCCGTGGATCATGAAGCGGAGCAGAATCCTGGGGCGGGTGATTCGCAAGCGATTTTTGCGGGTTCTGAAGGAGTCGGGGTATAGCACACGACCTGTCCGTTTCGTTCTTATTCTGTCTCGGGGCATGCCCCGAGACAGAACCACCGCGCTGGAAGCGTGTCGTGTTCCGGCCAGCCTAACCGGACGCCGCCGCGACATACCCCACTGCCAGCGGGTGATGCGCCTCCACCAGCCGTTGCAACCGC
Source organism: Acetobacteraceae bacterium (assembly GCA_025352375.1). Classification (GTDB taxonomy): domain Bacteria; phylum Pseudomonadota; class Alphaproteobacteria; order Acetobacterales; family Acetobacteraceae; genus Rhodopila. The sequence continues at coordinate 477 of JANXTL010000262.1, forward strand.
TCCGCCAGCACATGCGTATAAATCTGCGTTGTTGCGATGTCCGCGTGCCCCAGCAGCACCTGCAATGTCCGCAAGTCAGCCCCGCGCGCCAATAAATGGGAGGCAAACGAATGCCGCAACACGTGTGGCGACACCCTGGCGGGGTCCAGCCCGGCCGCCAGTGCGACCAGCTTTAGCAGCTTGAAGAACCCCTGGCGGGTCATCGCCAGCCTGGGGTCGCGGCCGGGGAACAGCCAGCGGCCTTTGCCGTCCGTTCCCGCGACCAGTACAGCAGCGGCATCCTTGGCGGCGTCGGACAGGGGCACCACACGCTCCTTCCCGCCCTTGCCCTTGATCATCAGCAGCACCGCGTCGCCTGACAAGGCGGAGCGGGGCAGCGCCAGCAACTCCGACACGCGCATCCCGGTCGCGTAGAGAATTTCCAGCGCGGCCTTGGCCAGCACGCCCGGCCGGCCGGGGCGGTTGGTCGCGGCTTCCATCAGGGCATCGACCTCCGACTCGGTCAGGTATTTGGGCAGCGTCGTGGGCAACCGGGGGGTGTCGAGCAGCGTGGTCGGGTCGTCGGTGCGAATCCCCTCCCGCAGTAAAAACCGGTGGAACTGGCGCAGGGCGGACAGCCGCCGAGCAGCGGTGCGGGCGGACAGGCCGGTCGTCTGCAACGACGCCATGTAGGCATGCACCGTCGCGGCATCGGCTTTGGCCACGGGGATATGCCGGCGTTCGGTGAATATCGAAAAGTCGGTCAGGTCCAGCTCATACGCCACCCGCGTATTGCGCGCCGACCCGCGTTCGGCTGCCAGCATCTCGAGAAAGGCTTCTACATGACGATCGGTGGTCGCCACGGATTAACGAACCTGGAAGCGGTCGTTCGGCACCCTTTTTTCGATGGTCTGGGTCTTTGGGTCGGATGGAAAAGCGCCGATGTACAGCAAGCCGCCGGCGGCCGCCAAAATCAACAATGCCACCACGATCAGGACGATGCGGGTCATGGGCTGCGCGGGTTCTCCAGTGTGGCGCCGGGGGATCATGGCCGGGGGATCATGGCCGGGGCGCAGGACGGTGTGCTAGCCTTGCCGACCATGACACGCAACACCGCTTTGCGGGAGGCTCCCCTCCCTTTGAACTGCTTGAACGGCAAGTCCATCGTATTGGTGGGGTTGATGGGCGCCGGCAAGACCTCCATCGGGCGCCGGCTGGCAGCCCAACTCGGCCTCCCGTTCCGCGACGCGGACGCGGAGATCGAGTTGGCCGCCGGCTGCACGATTCCCGAGATTTTTTCCCGCTATGGGGAGCCGGCTTTTCGCGACGGCGAACGGCGGGTGATCGCCCGCTTGCTGGCCGCGGAGCCGATGGTGCTGGCCTATGGCGGCGGCGCGTTCATGGATGCGTCGACCCGAGCGGTGACGCGGCGGGAGGCTGTGTCGGTGTGGCTGCGGTGCCCGATACCTACTCTGGTGAAACGTGTGGCGGGGCGGGATAACCGGCCGTTGCTAGCCGACCGCGACCCGGAAGAGACTCTGCGCCGGCTGACCGAAATCCGAAACCCTGTGTATGCGGAGGCCGATGTGATCGTGGACTGTGGCGAGGAATCGCCTGACGTGACCACAGGGCAGGTGCTGGACGCACTGGCTGAGTGGACCCCGCCGCGCCGTTTGTCGGTGGTGTTGTCACAGTCGTCGTATGACGTCGTGATTGGGGACGGTCTGCTGGCTCGGGCTGGGGCGCTGCTGGCACCGGTACTGCCACAGAAGCGGGCGGTGGTGGTGACGGACAGGGCCGTGGCGGCGCTCCATCTGGACACATTGATGGCGGGGTTGGCGGAAACCGGGTTCGCCGCGACGTCCGTGGTGATCAACGGCGGCGAGGCCGGCAAAAACCTGGAAACCTGGCAGACGATTGTGGGGGAATTATTGTCCGCGCGCGTCGAGCGCCGGACCGCCGTGATCGCCCTGGGCGGCGGGGTGGTGGGGGACCTCGCCGGATTCGCGGCGGCGACGGTTTTGCGAGGGCTGCCGTTCGTGCAGATACCCACCACGCTGCTTTCGCAGGTCGATTCGTCGGTCGGCGGGAAGACCGGGGTAAACACCGGGTTCGGGAAGAATTTGGTGGGGGCATTTTACCAGCCTCGGATCGTGCTGGCCGATACCGGTGTGCTGGCCACGCTGCCGCTGCGGGAACTGCGGGCGGGATATGCCGAGATCGTCAAGGCCGGCATGATCGGCGACGCCGGCTTGTTCGAATGGTGCGAGCAATACGGCGCGGCGGTGGTCGGCGGCAACCGAGAGGCTCAGGCCGAGGCGATCAAGCGCGCCTGCGCCTTCAAGGCGGGGGTCGTCGGCGATGACGAGCGCGAGGAAAAACCCAACGACGGGCGGGCTTTGCTGAATTTGGGCCACACGTTCGGGCACGCGCTGGAGGCCGATTACGGCTATGATGGCGGGTTGTTGCATGGGGAGGGCGTGGCGGTGGGCCTCGGCCTCGCGTTCAAGCTGTCGGCGCGGCTGGGGCATTGCTCGCGGGACGATGCGGAGCGGGTGGTTTCGCATGTGGCCTCGGTCGGGATGGCGGCGGATTTGCGGACGCTGAACCGGCGGTTCTCGGCTTCCGAGTTGGTTGCGCATATGAAGCGGGACAAGAAGGTGCGGGACGGGGCGTTGCACTTCGTGCTGGTGCGAGGGATTGGGCAAGCGTTTACGTCGAGCGATGTGCCGGCGGAGGTGGTGGTGGATTTGTTGCGGGATGAGGGGTGTGGGGTTTAGCGGGGCGTCACACCAAGCCGAAGAACAGCGCCAAGGCACGGTTCACGGTGACCAGCGTGGGCACGCCCGACGTCCCCGATGACGGCCCCTATCTTGGCCCGAGCGACGGTGTGCGGCTTGTCGATCTGAGTTTGCGACCGGACGAGCACACCGCCCTCGGGGCCGACGTCCACGCGGAGGTAGCTTGCCGGGATCAGATGACTGGTGATCGGTAAGACCGCGCTAGAGAGGTGTTCGTCATCCAGCAGGTCCGACTGGACAACCAAAGCGGGCCTCGGTTTGCCGTAAGCGCCTTGCAGGGCAACGGTGACGATATCGCCCCGCTTCAGGCGACCCAGCCGGAGGTATCGGATCCGGCCTTTCAGGCCTCGTC
>JANXTL010000295.1 GCA_025352375.1 Acetobacteraceae bacterium
CAGGAATACGACGCGACGTGTTTGGTCCCGCATGGGGCGACGGCAAAGGTCGATGGGTTTGGCAATATTGTTGTGGGGGTGGGGTAGGACCGGGCGCAGAATTACGGACAGGCTCTCATACCAACCGCCGTTGACCCATGAAGAATGGGTCAACGGCGGTTGGTATGAGTCTTGATTTGGCGCGCGGCCGCCCCGCCAACCCCGCGCGCATACCAACGGCCGAATGCGACCGGCACACCCTCCGGCGCGTCCATGTGAGCGAACCCGCCGGCGCCCAGAGGCTGGACGTTGTTCGCCTTGGCTTGCGCGATCTGCGCCTTCGTTAACCCGGGGGCGCTGCCCTTCGGGGCGGGCCAGTGTCGCTGCCGATCACGACGTGGTCATCCGCATCGGTGGTGTACAGCGGGCGTAATCTCACCTCGGGCCGGGCTTGGTAGAGGGCGATGTTGCGGCGGACGTCGGTAACGTGCCAGCCAAAGTTCCAACTGGCGCTGGGGGCGTCGTGGCCGGCTTGTGTCAACCGTGTTAAACAAAATCATAACGTTATGGGGCGACAGCAACGCTTTTTGGCCGGCCCAGGTGCCCGCTTCCGTGCTCGGAATTTGGTGCGTATCGAACCCGATGGCAGCATCGAGATCGACTGCGACCGAAAAAATGGCGATAGGACAAGAAAGGGCCCCATCCAGTTGGATCGAGCCCTTTTCGGCAGAATGTTTTGGGACGATTAGACGCCGCCGCCGATGAAGTTGAACTGAGCGGAAAGGTCGCCGGCGAATACGCCGAAGCCAACGGCGATCACTACCACGACGATGCCCGCGATCATAGCATATTCGAGCGCTGTGACGCCACGGCGGTCGGAAGCGAGAGCCAGCAAGGACTTAACATGCTTGATCATTTTCATTTCCCTTTTGTTGACATATTTCAACAGACAGTCACGGCCCGAAGCGATTTTTTGGCAACCGCCATGCTTAGTTTCGTCCGATTGGACCAATTCATTAGCAAATGACCAGATTTCCCATTCTGGCAGATTTCCCATTCAGGTAGACGCTTTTGGCCTCAACTCTCTAAATATAGAGTTCTGGCCTCATACTTGTCAAGTGGATATTCGGTTCGTCCGGCAGAAAACGGGCATTTTCCGCACGAGACAGTGCCACCCACGCAAACGTTATGGCCAGCCGTGGCTGCGTCAACTGCGGAATGTGACCCGCCATTGCTCAATCGTTCAGGCACGCCGAAACAAATCTCCGCCACACTCAATTGTAACACCGCCAGGTCCTACACTTTTTTGCAGAGGCGCCGGGCCGACTGTCGCCTCCGCCGCGGTGGTCTCAAAGAACGACAAGCGTTACGCCTTGCGGACTTTCCGTTAAATCATAATCTGGAGCGAGGCGCAGGTGGGGTAGTAGTACCCGTCCTCCCCCAGGCTGCGGAACGCCGGCCCCAGTTCCCCGACGTTAAGCGGCACGTCGTTCGCCAGGGCACCGCGTTCGCGCAGCGCCGGGTAATGGCCAGGGTAGCGGGCGGTGAACCGACCGCCCGTGATTTCCCCGACTTCCGACGACATCTGGGCGATGCACCAGGTCAGGGTGCCTTCCTTGTTCGCGGCTTCCTCCAGCGAGGCCATCTCGGCGCTCCGATTGCATACGGGTGGGTTTCGTTATAAGGTATATTGACGATACTCCTTATAGGCCCCTCATGCCCAAACACACCACCATCACCGAGGACAACATCGGCCAACTGGTCGACACCTTCTACGCCCGAATCCGCACCGACCCGGTCCTTGGTCCGGTCTTCGAAAACAAGATCGCCCCCGACGCCTGGCCGAAGCACCTCGCGACCATGAAGCGGTTCTGGTCGTCGGTCATGCTGACTTCGGGCGCCTATTCCGGGAATCCTGTTGGTGTGCATCGCGGCGTTCCCGGTCTCGAGCGGCCGATGTTCGCCCACTGGCTGACCCTGTTTGGCCAAACCGCGGACAGCCTGTTCGATCCGGAACCCGCTGCGGCATTCGCCACCAAGGCCAAACGCATCGCCTTCAGCCTGGAGTTGGCGGTTTTTCACCGGCTGGGCGGCCCGCCCGACGGCTTGCCGCTGCGGCAAGCAAGCTGACATGCGTCTGACCGCCTATACCGACTATGCGCTGCGCACCCTGATGTATCTGGCGGTGCGGCCGGAACGCGTGGCGACAATCGCGGAGATCGCGGCGACCTATGCCATCTCCGAGGCCCACCTTACCAAAATCGTCCACCAACTCGGCTTGTCCGGGGAGATCGCGACCACCAGGGGGCGCGGCGGCGGCCTGCGCCTGGGCAAGCCGGCGGAGACCATCAACCTCGGCGCCCTCGTCAGGCGGACCGAACCGGACATGGCGCTGGTCGCGTGCTTCGGGGATTCCGCCGGCTGCGCCATTGATGGCGCCTGCGTCCTAAGCGAGGCCCTGCGGGAGGCGCTTGACGCGTTCCTGGCGGTGCTGGATCGATACTCGCTGGCCGATTTGGTGGCCCCCCGTCAGCGGCTCGCCGCCCTGTTGTATCTAGGTCCACCTTAGACCATGATCGTTTGAGGTCACACGCGATCTCGGCGTTGGATCATGGACTAAGCCTCTGTTTGAGAGGGTGATTCACGCCCGAGGTTGAAGTCAACCTCAGGCGATCACGCTCTAAGCCTTTGTTTGAGAGGGTGATTCACGCCCGAGGTTGAAGTCAACCTCAAGCGATCACGCTCTAACGCCGATAGGCGCGAAGTTCGTCCGCGCCTATCTGGTCGGCAGGCACCAGCCGGTAATGCTTTTCGTCCACCACGCACACGCGGCCATCTTGCACGGTCAACTCGAACATGGCGATGCGCTCATCGTCCATGAACTGAGCCGAGACCGTTCTGCACACCAAGTCCGGAAACTTCTCTGCGCAGCAGGCGAGGTCTTGTTTGGTCTGGACAACGGAGAGCTGGTCTTTACCACCTTTGGCCTGCACAGGAATTACATACTGCACGCCATGGCGATCGAGGCCGACGTAAACTTCATCGATTTCGATCTGCCCAATCCCCGCAACCGACGTGCGCATATGACTTTGAAGTGAGTAGGCTGTTACCGCCAGAAACACATCGATCAGCCGGTTGTATCGGACGCGTGCAAGCAATGCCTGCTCGTCGTTGAGGGCATAGGCTCCGATGATCTCGGGCGTTGCATCGGGAACCTTGATCGTTGCTAGGTCGCGGTTGGGCACGATCCGGTTGATGGGCACCAGTGCAAATTTGTAACGGGCGCGGCCACCGCCTTCGATGATCCATTCCTCGCCTTCGGGTTGCGTGTCCACGATCTGCTTCGGCATGTCGGTGCGATAACGGATCGCATAAAGGACATCGCCGACATTCTTCGGCAACTCGATCGCCAGCGCGGCGGCGGCACGCTCGATGTCGGGTCGCGTGAATGAAATTTCAGTCGTGCCGGGCTTGTAAGACCCAAAAGCCGGATCGAAAAATATATGCTCGATGAGCTGCTTGTATCTGTTTTCCTTAGTTCCCGACAATGGCAAACTCCCCCCGCGCAACATGGCGCAATGCTTCGATCTCGTGTTGCTTGCGCTTCTTGGCTCCGCTTTTCCGGTCCCGGCGTGCGATCGGGTTTTCGACACCAAAATACTCTGAAGCCTCGGACATGACCATTTGAATCAGGGCCGTATCGCCAAGGGCTATTTTACCTGCCGGTCGTATCGCTTCGATGCCGAGTGCTGTCATCACTGCGCCCGCAACAGCGCGTGCCAACGGAGGCGGAACTGCATTACCGATCTGCCGCGCGCCGTGCCACTTAGTCGCATGAAACCGGAACCAGTCGGGAAAGCCATGCAAACGTGCCATCTCGCGAACGGTGACGCAGCGCGGCAGGGCGTAGTGGATCGGGCGCGGGCTGGTGAATGCGCCACGCGCGGCATCCGTGCCCGCACGCAATGTGTTGCTCAGGCCCTTGCCGTCGAGTTTGAAAAAGCGGGAAATGGGCTCGACCTGGCCGGGTGCTGTCTCCGCAAACCGTGCCCGCGAAATCTCGCTGTGATCCGTGCGCGTGCTCGATGTCAGCATCTCCGGATTCCACTGGCGCACATAACCATAATGCCAAGCATCGTTGGTCAGGCATCGCATCTCGTGGGCATATGCACTCATCTCCCGCCATCTGCCGGGGCGCACCTGATCGCTTTCCAGCAGTTCGTCGAACCGATCGGCGTCGGGAAGATCGCCAAGCGCATCGCGACAGCTCGGCCCCTTCGGCTGGCTTCTCCAGTCGTTGTCCGCGGGGCTTGTCAGCCGGGCCGGATATTCGGGCAAGGGTAGCCCTTTGCGAGCACCGTAGAGAAACAGGCGCTCGCGATGCTGCGGCACGCCGTAGTCGGCGGCGTCGAGCACGCACCACGGCAAACGCACCTGATAGCCGATCGCGTCGAAGGCGGCGATCAGCTCGTCCAGCACAGCACGGTGCCGGCCGACAGTGAGACCCTTCACATTCTCGAATACGAAATAGGACGCCTTGAGTTCATCGACGATGCGGACAAACTCGCGCACCAGGCTGTTGCGCGGGTCGTCCAGCACGCGATGCCCGATCAGGGAGAAGCCCTGACAGGGCGCGCCGCCAAACACGACATCGACCCGGCGCTTACCGATCGCAGCCGCTTTGCGGATCGCAGCACCGGTCAAGCCTTCGACCGATCGGGGGAGCACGGCACAATTCGGGAAATTGAACGCATGCACCGCCGAATGGATCGGATCGATTTCCACAGCCGCGACAACATCGAAACCGGCTTGCTCGAAACCGAGGCTCAAGCCGCCAGCGCCCGCAAATAAATCGATTCCTATCGGTCGCACTGCATCCCCGTTCGCTCTGCTCGCGCTGTATGTTATAGTCACGCCAACAGCTTCGCCACCCCATGTCGATCGGGATTTTCCTCGGCGAGGAAAGCGATGAGCACGTCCGCCAGCTCGTCGATTTGCTTTATCTGGCATTGCCAGACGGTTAAAGTTTTCCAGCCGATCGCGGCCAGCTCGGCCCGTTTAGCTTCGTCGCGTAGTTTGTTGGCGTCCAGCTTCGGCAGCCAGTAATCGAGGCGGGATTTCGGAGGGCGACCGATCGAACAGCCGTGACCATGCCAGAAGCACCCATGCACGAAGATCGCCTTGCGACGGCCGGGAAAGACGATATCGGGGGTTCCGGGCAACGCCTTCCGGTGCAGGCGGAAACGATAGCCCAATCCGTGCAGAAGTCGCCGGACGGTCAGCTCGGGGGCGGTGTTTTTCCCCCCAATGCGTCCCATCAGTGCGCTGCGGCTCTCGACTGTGCGGTTATCCGTCACGATGCGAGGCGGGAAATCGTCGCCTGGCTGACATTGTAGCTGCGGGCGATGCTGCGCTGTGTCTCGCCGGCAGCAATGCGCGCCTGTGCCTCGCGCGCCTGGTGGGGCGTCAGCTTGGGTTTCCGGCCGAACTGCACGCCCTTGGCTTTGGCATCGGCACAGCCGCGCGCCGTGCGTTCGATGATGCGGCGACGCTCCAGCTTGGCGGCAACGCCCCCCTCCGTGCCAACGATGATGAGACACAGAGCCCCGTGCGGCCGAACCTCATTGTAGTATCTGCGCCGAACCTCCAACTTTTCCCGTGCCTCGGCAAGTGTCAGGAACCAGTGCGTGTTCAGGCACTCGGCCCGGAATCGCCCGTTGAATGCCTCAATGAAGGCGTTATCCGTCGGCTGGCCCGGCCGCGAAAAGTCCAACGTAACGCCCTTGACATATGCCCACAGGTCGAGGTCCCGGCTGACAAACCCGGTGCCCTGGTCAACCCGGTGCCCTGGTCAACCCGGATCGTCTGCGGGTAGCCGATCAACGCCCACCACCCCCGTCCTAACCCCGGTATCCCCCACCTTCCGACTTGTCCTATGCTAAACCCAAACCACAGGGGGCACACACCATGGACCGAGACCTCATAGGCTACGGCGCCAACCCGCCCAACCCGCGCTGGCCCAACAACGCCCGCATCGCCGTCAACTTCGTCGTCAATTTCGAGGAAGGCTCCGAAGCCTCCATCCCCGACGGCGACCCCGAATCCGAATGGGGCCTCACCGAATACGGCGCGGTCAACCCCGGCGTCCCCGGACGCGACCTCGCCGCCGAGGGCATGTTCGCCTTCGGCACCCGCATCGGATTCTGGCGCATCCGCCGCCTGTTCGCCGAGCACAACTGGCCCCTGACCGTCTTCGGGTGCGCGCTGGCCCTCGAACGCAATCCCCCCGCCGTGGCCGCGATCAAGGAAGCCGGCTGGGACGTCTGCTGCCACGGCTGGCGCTGGGAAAAGCACTATCTCATGGACGAGGCCACCGAACGCGCCCGCATCGCCCGCGCCGTCGCATCCCTCCAAACCACCATGGGCGACCGCCCGCTCGGCTGGTACTGCCGCAGCGGCCCCGGCGTGAACACGCGGCGGCTGTTGGTGGAGGAAGGCGGGTTTCTGTATGACTCCGACGCTTACGACGACGAACTGCCATACTGGACGAATGTCGGCGGTAAACAGCATTTGGTGGTGCCCTACAGCCTGACCAACAACGACACCAAGTTCGGGCGCGGCACCTTCTCCACCGGCGACGATTTTTTCCACTTTTGCCGGGACGCATTCGACATGATGTATCAGGAAGGTGCGACGCATCCCAAGATGATGTCCATCGGACTGCACCAGCGCTTGATCGGGCATCCTGGGCGCGCTGTAGGGCTGCAACGGCTGATGGACCACATCGCCAAATTCTCCGGCGTTTGGGTCACCCGTCGCATCGACATCGCCCGTCACTGGGCTGCCACGCATCCGGGACCGATTGCCGGGGCAGGAACGGGCTGATATTTCCGCCCATATGCCGCAGTGCAACAAAACATCATGAACGACGGCGGGCTTGGCCGTTGGACCCGCATCCGCCGCCTCGCGGGGGCGTGGCTGAACGACCGAAGGCAGTTCCGCGCCGGGCGGCTGGAACGGACGTGCCCCATTTGCGGGTACCACGGTGTGTTTATCAGCGTCGGCCACCCTGGCCGCTGGGACGCCCGTTGCCTGAGCTGCGGTTCGCGGGAACGGCACCGGCTGCTGCACCTCTGGGTCTCCGAGGGCGGAGGCGACAAGTTCGCCGGCAAACGCATCCTGCATTTCGCGCCCGAGAAGGCGGTCATGCGCCGCATGCGGGGCAATCCGCTGTATGAGACCGCCGACCTGATGCAGGAAGGCGTCACCCACAAAGTCGATATCACGGCCATTCCTTTGCCCGACGCGTCCTATGACGTCGTGATGGCCAACCACGTGCTGGAACACATTCCCGACGACCGCAAAGCGATGCGGGAATTGCTCCGGCTGCTGAAACCTGGCGGCACTGGCCTGTTCACCGTGCCCATCAACGCCACCCGTCAGACCACCTACGAAAACCCCGCCATCGCCGGCAAAGCCGAACGCTGGGCGCATTTCAGCGCGCACGACCACCTGCGCTACTACGGCCTCGATTTCGCCGACCGCCTGACCGAGGCCGGATTCGCCGTAGAAACGTTCCGCATGACGCCGGAGCAAGAGGTGCGCTTCGGCCTGCTGCGCGACGAGTGGCTCTACGTCGCGCATAGGCCTTGATGTCGGGCACCGTCACAACGCCGGCGCCCGACGGCGTTCCCCTGCCCCAGCGCTACTGGGCCATCCTGACGATCGCCCTCGGCCTGATCCTCGCGGTGCTCAACGGCGCCATCGCCAACGTCGCCCTGCCCACCATCGCTCGGGATTTGCATACCTCCCCCGCCGGGTCGATCTGGGTGGTGAACGCGTTCCAGCTCGCGGTGACCGTGTCGCTGCTGCCGCTGGCGTCGCTCGGCGAGATCTACGGCTACAAGCGCATCTATAAGGGTGGGCTGATCCTGTTCACGATCGCGTCGCTGTTCTGCGCGCTGTCTTCGTCGCTGCCGATCCTGATCGTCGCCCGCATCATCCAAGGCGTCGGGGCTGCCGGAATCATGAGCGTTAACGGTGCCCTCGTCCGCTTTATTTATCCGCGCGCCTGGCTGGGCCGAGGCGTCGGGCTGAATGCCACGATCGGATCGACGGCATCGGCCATCGGTCCATCGGTGGCTTCAGCCATTCTGTCGGTCGCACACTGGCCCTGGCTGTTCGCGGTGAATGTGCCGCTGGGCATCCTGGCAATCGTCATCGCGTGGCACCATCTGCCGGATACGCCCCGCACACGGTCCAGGTTCGACGTGATCGGCGCCCTGCTGCAAGCTGCGGCGTTCGGCCTGCTGCTGATCGGTATTTCCGAAATGGGGCACGGCGACGCACCGATTCTGGTGGGGTTGGAGATTGTCTCGGGCCTCGGCATCGGGGCGATGCTGGTGGTGCGCGAGCTCAGCCGCACCGGTCCTTTATTGCCGGTGGACCTGCTGCGCATCCCGCTGTTCGCATTGTCGGTGGCAAGTTCGGTCTGCTCCTTCATCTCCCAGGGCATGGCGGTGGTGGCGCTGCCGTTCCTGTTCCAGCAGACGCTGGGGATGAACCAGGTGACGACCGGTCTGCTGATGACGCCCTGGCCCCTCAGCGTCGCGGTGATCGCGCCCTTTTCTGGCCGGATGGCCGACCGCTACCCGGCAGGGCTGCTGGGCGGATGCGGCATGACGCTCATGGCGCTGGGCACGGGGCTGATGTGTTTTCTGCCGGCCCACCCCACGCCCCTCGACATCGGCTGGCCGATGATGGTGGCCGGTATCGGATTCGGCTTCTTCAACACCCCGAACAACCGCGCGATCATCGGATCGGCCCCGCCGCACCGGGCGGGCGGCGCGAGCGGGATGCAGGCAACCGCGCGCCTGTTCGGGCAAACGGCCGGAGCAGCGCTGGTGGCGCTGGTGTTCGCGGCGCTGCCGGAGACGGGGCCGGTGACGGCGCTGATGATCGCGGCGATCGCGGCGGCGGTTGCGGCGGCGGTGAGCTTCAGCCGGCTGGCGGCCCGCTAAAGCCCAGGCTACCGTTCCCGCATGAAGTTCATCCACGCGGCCGACATCCACCTCGACAGCCCGCTTGCTGGGCTGCGGGCGCGTGACGACCTGCCGGACGACGTTATCCGCCACAGCACCCGCCGCGCCTTTTCCCGCATGATCGACCTCGCGGTGGAGGAGGACGTGGCCTTCGTCGTTATTGCCGGCGACCTGTACGACGGCGACTGGAAAGACTTCTCCACCGGCCTGTTCTTCGCCGAGGAAATGCGCCGCCTCAACCGTCCGTGTTTCCTGCTGCGCGGCAATCACGACGCGAAATCCGTCATCACCCGGGGCCTCAAGCTGCCCGACAACGTGCGAGAATTCTCGTCCCGCACCTGCGACACATTCTGCTTGCCCGACCTTGGCGTCGCACTGCACGGGCATTCGTTCCCAAACCGAGCGGTGCCGGAGGACCTTTCCCTACGCTACCCGGCGCCAGTTCCAGGGATGCTCAATATCGGGGTACTGCACACCTCCGGCGAAAACCCCGGGAAGCACGAAGAGTACGCGCCCTGCCGCGTCCCTGACCTGGCTCTCAAGGGCTACGACTACTGGGCACTCGGCCACATCCACGCGCGGAAGGAGCTGTCCGAGCGCCCGTGGATTGTATTCCCGGGCAACCTACAGGGTCGCGATCCAACGGAAACCGGCCCCAAAGGCTGCACCCTGGTTACCGTGGAAGACCGCCAGATCGTCGCCGTCGAACACCGGTCGGTGGACGTCCTCCGCTGGGCCGCTCTGGACGCCGATGCGACCGGCCTGGACGAGCCCGCTCTGACCGCCGCCATTGCCGACTGTGTCCGCGCGGCATTGGCGGACGCCGAGGCGAACCCGGTCCTCGCGCGCCTGACCGTGACCGGCACCACCGATCTGCACGGCGCGCTGCTGAGCGACACCGATCGGCTCGCCGCCGAATGCCGGAACGCCGCCATCGAAGCCGGGGGTCGGCTCTGGGTCGAATCGGTGAAAATCCGCACCCGGCCCCTCGTGACCCAGGACGCCGGCACCCTGACCGAATTGCGCGATGCCTTCTTCGCCGGCCTGACCGATCCCGTCCTCGCTGCCCGGCTGCGGGAGGAGTTCGCCTCCTTGCGCCAGAAGGTGCCCGCCCCGGCACGAGACGACCTGGATGTGCCGAAACCGGACGACGCGCTCGACCAACTGGCGGAAGACGCCTGGCAGCTCGCTGCCGGAGCCATCGCCGCGACTACGGCGGGATGAGGATCCGGCGCCTCGATCTGCTGCGCTACGGGCATCTGGCGGATCGGACGCTGGAATTTCCGGCCGAGGCCGCGCTGCATGTGGTGCACGGCGTCAATGAGGCCGGGAAATCCACCGCGTTGGCCGCCATCGCCGACGCGCTGTTCGGGTTTGGGCACCGCACCGACTACGATTTCATGCACGGCGGGCCGCAGCTGCGGATCGGTTTCTCACTGGTTGCGCAGGACGGCACGGCGGGAGAGTTCGTCCGCCGCAAGGGCCGCGGCAACACGCTGAACGACCCTGCCAATCAGCCGGTTCCCGAAGACAATCTGCGCCGCTTCCTCGGTGGCATCGGCCGGGACGCCTTCGAGCAAGGCTTCGGTCTGGACGGCGCGCGGTTGCGGGAAGGCGCGGAAGCCCTGCTGCGCAGTGGCGGCGAAGCGGGGGAAAGTCTGCTCGCCGGTGCCGGGCAGCTGAACCTGCGCGCCGCCCTGACGGCCTTGGACGACGAAGCCAAAACCCTGGTCGGCGATGGCCGCGGCAAGCGCCGCCTGTCGGAAGCGACCGAGGCCTGGCGCCTGGCACAGCGCGCGACCGACGAGCGCGCCATCGCCCCCAAAGCCTGGCAGGACGCCGAAGCCGCCCACACCGCCACCACGGCCACCCTGGCCGAGGTGCAAACAGAAACCCGCACCCTCGCCGCCGAGGACAGCCGACTGCAACGGGTTCGCCGAGTCGCCCAATTGCTCGCCACGCTGGACGCATCCCGAGCGGTGTTGGACTCCCTGAAGGACGTACCGCATCTCCCGGCCGATGCTGCCCGCCGCCGCGAGGCCGCCGATACCGTTCGGCGCGAAGCCGCGCGGGATGCGGCACGGGAAGCCGATTCTGCCAAGCGCCTGTCCGCGGAACGGGCGGCGTTACCCCATGATCCCACGGCCCTGGCAGTGCGGGACGCTATCGACGCGCTGACCGAACGCCGGCCGATCGCGATCCAGGCCGCCGCCGATCTGCCGAAAGTGCGTGCCGCCGCCGCGTCGCATCGGGCGAAGGTGGTCGACGCGCTGCTGGATCTCGGCGTGGACCGGGAACCGGAGGCCGCGCGGGATGCCTTGCCTACCGCCGGCGTGCGCGGTGCGGTGCGGCGTCTGATTACCCAACACGAGGCGTTGGCGACAAAAGCCGCGGCCGCGCGGGAAAGTTTGGCCACGGCGCAACGGCGGCGGGATCGCGCGGCGGCGGCGGTCGAGGCCGCCCCAGCCCCGCCGTCCCCCGCCTTGGCGCGCCGCACCATTGAGGCCGTGCGCGCCGAGGGACCGCTCGACACCCAACACGATCAGGCTAAACGCGCGGCCGAGACAGCGGAACGCGTGGCGGCGGCGACGCTGGCAGCATTGCCGCTGTGGACCGGCGATATCGCTGCGCTGGAAGCCTGCCCGGTCCCATTGCCGGCGGCCGCGACCGCGGCCGCAGCACGACTGGACCAAACAGCGAAGACATTGACCGAAGCCCAGGCGTCAGTCGCGCGCTCGATACGCGAACAAGCCGACATCGAGGCGGAAATCGTCCGGCTGGCCCAGGGCGGCATCGTCCCCACCCCGGACGCGGTGGCGGCGTCCCGGGCCCAGCGCGACCGGGTTTGGCGGCTGCTGCGACCGGCCCTCGAAGGCGGCCCGGCACCCGATCCGGCAACGATCGGCGGTCATCCCCCTAGCGTGTTCGAGACATTGCGCGACGACGCCGACCGTCTGGCCGATCGGCGCGCCGAGGACGCGCAGCGGGTTGCCGACTTCCTGAGCGCGACCGCCAGCCGCGACCAACTGCACGCCGAACATATCGCAACCGAGGCCGCGCTAACCGAGGCCGCAGCCGCCGCGCGCGCCGCCGCGTCCGCGTGGCGCGCTTTATGGGCACAGGCCGGCATTGCCCCGGACTCGCCGGCCGCGATGGCCGACTGGCTCCATCAGCGGGCCGGAGTCCTGCAACGCGCCGAACGCGCCGCCGAAACCCGCCGCACCCGCGACGACCTTGCCGATCGGCGCGACCGTGCGCGCCTGGCCCTGGCCGGGGAGGGCGCCGGTTCGGAACCGCTCGCGATCCTGCTGCTGCGGGCGGAAACGGCCTGCGCCGCCGCCGAGGCCGAAGCGGCGGCATACCAAAAGCGCGTGGAAGTGCTGGCACGCGAGGATGCGCAACTGCCGGACCTGCGGTCCGCCGCCGAGGCCGCCGCCGCCGCGCTGGACGACTGGGCTGGGAAGTGGGCCCCCGCCGCGATGGCGCTCGGGCTGCCCGCCGATGCCTCCACCGACGTCGCGGAAGCCGCGCTCGGTGCCTGGTCCCGCATCGCCGAGGCCGCCCCGGCCTGGAAATCCGACGAGGAACGAATCGTCGCGATGTCCACGACCGCCGTGGACTTTGCCCAGGCGGCGGAAGCCATGCGCGTGCAACTCGCCGAACCCGAGCGGGGCGATCCGGCGCCGTCCATCGTGGCCCGAGCGACGCGACGGCTGTCGGATGCGCTGGCCGCGGAACAAACGGCCGCCGATCTGTCGGCCCACATCGCCGATCATACGGCGAAAACCGAGGCAGCTACGCGCCGGCTCGAGGAGGCCGAGGCCGATCTTGCCGCACTCCGCTGTGCTGCGGGAGCGGAAGACAATGAGGCCCTGGCCCGGATCATCGAGCAGGTCGCCCAACGCGACGCCACCGCGAAGGACATCGCGGCGCGGGAGCAGCACCTTCTGATGCTCGGCGATGGGTTGCCCGAGGCTAGCCTGCGCACCGAAGCCGCCGGCACCGATCCCGACTCCGCGGCCGCGCGGCTGGCGGAAATTGGCGACCGACTGGCGGCCCTCGGCGACCGGCGGGAAAGCCTCAGCGCCGAACGCACGCGCGCCGAGGCGACTTTGGCTGAGATGCGCGGCGGTCGGGACGCGGCAGGCAAGGCGCAGGAGGCCGAGGACGCGCTGTCGGAAGCCCGCGCCGCCGCCGAACGCTACGCGCGGCTGCATGTCGCGCGGGAACTGCTGCGCGCCGGCATCGACCGGTACAGGCGGGAGCAGCAAGGCCCGTTGCTGCACGCGGCCAGCGCCCATTTCGCGATGCTGACCGGCACGCGCTACCAGAGACTCGGCGTCGATCAGGATTCCGCCGGACGAATTGTGCTGCTCGCGTTCGACCGAACGGGGGGCGCGTGCCCGGTGGCCGGCCTCAGCGAGGGCACACGCGACCAGCTTTATCTGGCGTTGCGGGTTGCCGCCATCGAGGGACACGCCGCGCGGTCGGAACCGCTGCCGTTTGTCGCGGACGATTTACTGGTCAATTTCGACGACATGCGCGCGACGGCGGCGCTGCGGTTGCTGGCCGAGTTGGGGCGGACAACGCAGGTTATCCTGTTCACGCACCACGACCACGTCGCCGCGATGGCGGCGATGCAGCCTGGGGCGGCCGTGTTGCGGTTGCCCGGGCCTTCTACGTGATTTCCAAGATCTCATACCAACCGCCGTTGACCCATGAAGAATGGGTCAACGGCGGTTGGTATGAGTCTTGATTTGGCGCGCGGCCGCCCCGCCAACCCCGCGCGCATATCAACAGCCTGAAATAATGGAAGAGTCATTATTTCAGGCCGTTGATATCAGATGGTAGACGCCTGGTCTTCCCGACCTTTATCAGGCCGGGCATGGAGCTGTTAACAAGAACATATACATACCCTGCGGCCATCTGGTCACGTCTCCCGACCCGGCTCTGGCACACCGCGTGCCACTCGGCCCACTGAACGGCATATAAGGTTTGAATCAACAATATGCTTGCTTCAATGATCCCACGTAATTTTTCGGTTACGTGAAAATATGATAGTAACTGTCGGGCTTGGTAAGGCAGTGCCCCGCGCTGATCACTGTTCTATGCCGGCGCCCTTTTCGGCAAACTGTTGGTTTGCGACGGAATGTCTCAATCTCATACAGATTGTTGCACCGCGATGCGATAGCTCGTATTCTTGCTGCCACCATCATTCCGGACCAGCACACCCGCGTCGGCCAGTTCCTTGATGTCGCGCTGCGCCGTCGGGAGGGAGCATTTGGCAAGCGCGGCCCATTTCCGCGCCGTGATGTGACCTTCGAATCCATCCAACACGCGATTGAGCATGGCTTTCTGACGGTCGTTGAAAGCATTCAATGCGTGCTGCTGCCAAAACCTCGATTTGTCGAGGACGGCGGCACACACCGATTCCGCCTGACCGATTGCCTTTGAAAAACAATCGACGAACCACAGCAAACAGGCGGTGATAGCGAGATCGCTTTTCTGCGTACGCTCGAGCGAGCCGTAATAGCTGGAACGATCCCGCCGGATTTGCCCCGACAGGCTGTAGAAACGCCGCGGCGAGGTTTCCGAACGCGCAAGGCTCATGTCAGCCAGGACGCGGGCAATACGGCCATTACCGTCTTCGAACGGGTGAATGGTGACGAACCACAGATGCGCTATGGCGGCATGCAGAATCCCATCGATCTCCGGGGGCCGATTGAACCAGTCGATGAACGCTGACATCTCCGCATCGACCCGATCGGCCGGTGGCGCCTGAAAGTGTATTTTTTCCAATCCAACCGGCCCGGACACTACCTGCATCGGCCCTTTGGCGTCGTTTCGCCACGCGCCCACTTGGATCGCATACAAGCCGGACCGACCAGTGGGAAATAGGGCAGCCTGCCAGGCAAAAAGCCGATCCCGCGTTAGCGGTACTGCGCAGTTGAGGGTGGCATCAAGGGTCATCTCGATGATGCCGTCCGCTCGCCGGTCCTCCGGGGCCATCGCCGCGTCGGGCAAACCCAGACGCCGAGCGAGCGACGAACGCACCCCGGCGCGATCCAGGACTTCCCCTTCGATCTCGGCGTTTTTGACGGTTTCCTCGGTCGTTGTCAGAAGGGCGGCTTCTGCCTGCAATGCGAAGCCAACGGCTTCCAGCCGACCGAGCAGGCGGCCTTGTTTCAGATGCGCTTCGGCCAGCGGTTGTGCCAACCTGGTGGCGTCCCATTGGAAGTGAGGCCAATCCGGCTGCTCCCAGATATACATATTCACCTCATGATTTGATGTGAATAGGGGCGTTTCGCATCATCCCGCAAGCCCCCACCGAACTGTTCCCGGTAGCGCGCCCGCCCAACCCGCGCGATAGTGCCGGGCATGAGCTTCCGGTCCCTCTACCGCCACGGCTTCGCCCGCGTTGCGGCCTGCACCACGCGTACCGCGCTCGCCAATCCCGAGGCGAACGCGGGCTCCATCCTGCGCATGGCGCAGGACTGCGACCGACGCTCGGTCGCGCTGGCGGTGTTCCCGGAGCTTTGCGTGTCCGGCTATTCGATCGGCGACCTGTTGCAGCAGTCCGCGATGCTGGATGCGGTCGAAACCGCCATCGGTGCGATCGTCGCGGGCTCCGCCACGCTCCTGCCGCTGCTGCTGGTCGGCGCGCCGCTTCGCCACAAAGGCGCGCTGTATAACTGCGCCATCGCCATCCATCGCGGCCATATCCTCGGGGTCGTGCCGAAAATCCATTTGCCGAACTACCGGGAGTTCTACGAAACCCGCCATTTCGTCAGCGGCGACGGGGAAGAAGGCGGGGAGATCGAGGTTGCCGGCCGCCGTGTCCCCTTCGGCACCGATCTGATGTTCGGGGCCGATGACGTAAAAGGCTTCATCGTCCACGCGGAAATCTGTGAGGACGTCTGGGTCCCAGCGCCCCCCAGCAGCGATGCGGCGCTGGCCGGGGCGACCATTCTGGCGAACCTGTCGGCCAGCAACATCACCATCGGCAAGGCCGAGACCCGCAAACTGCTGTGCCGGTCGCAGTCGGCGCGCTGCCTCGCAGCGTATCTGTACGCGGCCGCCGGCGCGGGCGAATCAACCACCGATCTCGCCTGGGACGGGCAAGCCTCGGTGTTCGAAAACGGCGTCACTCTGGTCGAAACCGACCGCTTCCCGTCGGAGGACCACGCGGCAGTGGCGGATATCGATCTGGATTTACTCCGGCAGGAGCGGCTCCAGATGGGCTCCTTCGACACCAACCGCCGCCGCAATGCGCGGGAGTACCGCACCATCGGCTTCACGCTGGCGCCGCCAACGGAGGATGTCGGCTTCCTCCGCACAATCGAACGCTTCCCCTTCGTCCCCGCCGATGTCGCGCGCCTGGAACAGGATTGTTACGAGGCCTACAACATCCAGGTCTCCGGCCTCATGCAGCGATTGCAGGCGACGGGGATACAAAAAGTGGTGATCGGCATCTCCGGCGGGCTGGACTCCACCCAGGCGCTGATCGTCTGCGCCCAGGCCTTCGACCAGTTGAAACTGCCGCGCGCCAATATCATGGCGTTCACCATGCCGGGCTTCGCAACCTCGGAACACACCAAGGGCAACGCCTGGGCGCTGATGAAGGCGCTGGGCGTCACCGCGGCCGAACTCGACATCAAACCGGCGGCGATCCAGATGCTGGGCGACATCGGGCACCCCTATGCCGATGGTGCCAACCAATACGACATCACGTTCGAGAACGTGCAGGCGGGCTTGCGCACCGACTACCTGTTCCGGCTGGCCAACCACAACGGCGGCATCGTGATCGGCACGGGCGACCTTTCCGAGCTTGCGCTGGGCTGGTGTACCTACGGGGTAGGCGACCAGATGGCGCATTACAACGTCAACTCAGGCGTGCCCAAAACCCTGATCCAGCATTTGATCCGCTGGATTATCGGAACGAAGCGCTTCCCCGACGACGTCTGTGCCACGCTGGATGCCATCGTTTCGACCGAGATTTCCCCCGAACTGATCCCGGCCGGCGCGGGCGAAATCCCGCAAAGCACGGAAGCGAAAATTGGCCCCTACGCTTTGCAGGATTTTACTCTGTTCTACATCCTCCGCTACGGTTTCCCACCGTCGAAAGTCGCGTTCATGGCGCTGCACACCTGGGAGGACGCCACGCGTGGCGCCTGGCCGCCGCATTTCCCGCCCGAACGCCGCAACGAGTACGACCTGCCGACCATCCGGCATTGGATGAAAGTGTTCCTCCAGCGTTTCTTCGCTTTCAGCCAGTTCAAGCGCAGCGCGATGCCGAACGGCCCGAAGGTGTCGGCCGGAGGCTCGCTGTCCCCCCGCGGCGACTGGCGCGCACCGTCGGACGGCAACGCGGCGGTGTGGCTGGCGGAGCTGGATCGTAACGTTCCAATTGCGTTGTGATCGAACACATTCCGCTGCTGGTCGGCGCGGGCCTGCTGGCGGGCGCGATGAACGCGGTCGCCGGCGGCGGGTCGTTCGTGACGTTTCCGGCCTTGGTCTTCGCCGGATTGCCGCCGGTAATCGCCAATGCCACCAGCACGGTGGCGCTGCTGCCCGGCACGCTGGCCAGTGCGTGGGCTTATCGCGAGGGCATGACCGACATTGGCGGGTTGCGGCTGCGAGTGCTGGCGCCCGTCACGGTGGTGGGCGGGCTGATTGGCGCGCTGCTGTTGCTGTTCACGCCCAATCGCATTTTCGACGCGGTGATCCCTTGGCTATTGCTGCTGGCCACGCTGGTGTTCGCGGGCGGGCGGGAACTGGTGCATGCCCTGTCGGGGAAGGTGCATATCGGCAAGACGCCGGTTCTGATCGCGCAGTTCCTGATTGCCATCTACGGCGGTTATTTCGGCGGCGCGGTCGGCCTGATGATGATGGCGGTCTGGAGTCTGTTCGATGCCGCCGATCTGAAATCCATGGCCCCGGCGCGCACGCTTCTGACCAGCGCGGCCAATACGATGGCCGTGGTGTGCTTCATCGTTGCCGGCGCGGTGCGTTGGCAGGAATTGATGACGATGCTGCCGGCCGTCGTCGCCGGCGGTTATCTGGGCGCGCTGGGCGCTCGGTTTTTGCCGCCCGCGCTCATTCGCGTCGCAGTCGTCATTTTGTGCGCAAGCGTGACGGTGTATTTCTTCTAGACCATGATCGTTTGAGGTTGCACGCGATCTCGGCGTT
>JANXTL010000298.1 GCA_025352375.1 Acetobacteraceae bacterium
TGCCGCCCTATCGGTGACGCCAGACGCGACACCGGAGACCGACCATGAAATTACTCACCAGTCGATAATAAAGACTACAGATTGTCGTTTGGCAACCGTCATGCCGGTACGATTCCATCTGCGACCATCTGCGTCATCTGCGGACAAAATCTGCTGAAAGAAGGTTTGTCCGCAGATGACGCAGATGGTCGCAGATACTCGTTTGACTATAACCAAATTTGTACTAGTTCAAGTAATTATTATATAGTATTAATTATGGGTGCCACCGATGCATCGTGCAGCGGCAGGTGGTCTGGAATAAAGCGCAATCATTCCGATAAATTCTGTAGATAGATTTGTATTCTTATTTACCGACTAGTGAGTAAATCGATCGGACCCTATATAGCCCGGCTCCGGCGTGTACGAAAAGCTACTGTTGAGCAAGTTAGCCGTTCCATGTTTGGGTTGTTGATCGATAAGCACGGGATCGTAGGGTATCCTCTTGCCGCCAAGGGCTGCTTCGCCAAAGCCTTGCGGACAGCGCCGTCGAACGCTGCCGGGCAAGTCGCGGCAAGTCGCGGCAAGGTGGGAGGGCAACGGCGGGACGGTTTTCAACACTTAATACATGATCGCGATTGCGTGGCCCTGGAACGGCCGCACACCGGTCAAGAGGTGGAACAGAAGCACCCTCGCCGAATAAATGTCAGTCCTCGCGTCGATCTGTTGGCCCAAGAACTGTTCGGGCGACATGTAAGCCGGCGTGCCCAGCGTCGTGCCGATCTCAGTCAGGCTGGAGTTTTCGATGCGGGCAATACCGAAATCTGCGAGCTTGGCCTGACCGTTCCGGGTCAGCATCACGTTGCCTGGTTCGATGTCGCGGTGCACAACACCGTGATCGTGACTGAGCTGCAATCCGGACAACAAACCATCCATGATCCGCACAATGGCCGGCACGGAAAACGGCTCCTCGCGGTCGAGCTGGGTCTTCAGTGACTCGCCGTCGACGAATTCCATCACGATGCAGGCCAAGCCTCCGGTCTCGATGTAATCGTACACCGTGACGATATTGGGATGTGCCAGCCCGCCGGCAGCCTCGGCCTCCCGCCGGAAACGCGCGATTGCCTGACTGGTTTCCGAATCGGCGGCCCTTGGCAGTTGCACCGTCTTGATCGCCACACGCCGTTTGATGAAAGGGTCCCAGGCTTCGTAGACCGTCCCCATGGCGCCGGCACCGACCTCTCGCCGGATCTCGTACTTGCCGAGGATGGTTGGCATGCTCACAGCGCAGTCCATGGGGCGGCGGAAAGGGCCGACGGTAGTGCGAAGTGTTGTCTCCCGCGGTGGCGCATCCCGGAAGCCTTCGCGATCCTTCGTGGATTGAACTTCCTTCGTGCCCTTCGTGCGGAAACTCGCGGTGCTCGGGCCAAACACCGGCCTTCAAAGCATCGTGCCCAACCACCCGCCAGCGTGGCCCCTCGGATCAAGTCCGAGCGTGACGGTTCGGAGTGTGACGACCGGCGGCATTCGATGCCGCTGGCGGACCGGGAACGGCGCGGATTCTCGAATGGGACTATCCCCACGGCACGATCGGGGCTTAGGATCGGCGGGGTCGGCATCGTGGCACGGTCGATCCCGTCAGCGGACGGCGGATCGAGCGAACCATTCCTGGACGCAGGGTCGAACCGTGAAACCCGGTTATTCCAACGACACCGCCCACCCTCGATCCAGCGGAAGCCAAACCAAAAGCCGCGGAATAAGGAGACGCCCCATGCCCGCTTTGACCCAGCAGCTCGGCCAGTTCATCGCCGACCTCTCACCCAACCGCCTCCCCGAGGAAGCGGTGCGCGTCGCGAAGATGGGTTTCATCGACTGCATCGGCACCATGATCGCCGGGCGCAAGGAGGACAGCGTCCGCATCATGACCGAGGTGCTGGCCCCCGGCGCCGGCGACTCCACCCTCACCTTCGGCGACCGCAAAGGCCCCGCGCCCGAGACCGCCTGGATCAACGGCACCGCCGCCCATGCGCTGGACTATGACGACGTCGGGTTGCGCGGCCATCCCTCCACCGTACTGGTCCCGGCGATTTTGGCGGAAGCCGAGCACCTGGGTTCGTCCGGGTCCGATATGATCGTCGCGTATATCGCCGGATACGAAACCTGGGCGGAACTGTTCCGCCGCGACACCGGCCTGCTGCACGTTAAGGGCTGGCACCCCACGGGCTTGTATGGCGCGATCGGCGCGGCGGCGGCTTGTGCGAAACTCCGCAAACTCGACGCGGAAAAATCCGCCATCGCCATCGCGCTCGGGGGGTCCCAGGCCGGCGGATTGATGTCCAATTTCGGCACCATGACGAAACCGTTCCATGCCGGCAAAGCCGCGCACGCCGGCATCATGGCCGCCCGTCTGGCCGAGGCCGGGTTCACCGCCAACACCGATGCGCTGGAGCATCCGCAGGGTTTTCTCCATGCCATCTCCCCCACCGGGACCGAGGACCGCACCAGCCCATCCAAGGCCGGCACCGAATGGGCGATCCTGACGCAGGGCCTGGGCATCAAAAAATATCCCACGTGCTACTGCACCCATCGCGCCATCGACTGCATGCTGGACCTGGTGAACGAAACGCCGGTCGATCCCGCTCAGGTCGAGAAAATCACCGTCAAAATCAGCGATTATTTTGCCACCGTGCTACGCAACCACACCCCCGATACCGGGCTGGCGGCGAAATTCAGCATGGAGTTCGCCATGGCCAGCGGCATTATCGCCAAGCGCGTCGGCCTCCGCGAATTGACGGATGCGTTCGTGCAACGGCCGGATATCCAGGCGCTGATGGGCAAGGTGGAAATCGTCACCTCCACCGATTACGATCCGGAACTATCCGGGGCCGCACCGGCCGATTCGGTCAAGGTCCAGCTGGCGAACGGTAAAACCATTACCGGCACGCCGGTCAAACGCGCCACCGGCCACGCAACGCGGCCGTTAACCGAGCAGCAGCTTTACGATAAATTCGCGGATTGTTTGGATGTGGGTGGGTCGGAAATTCCGGCCGATATTCTGTTCAAGCGACTGTCTTCCATCCAGTCTATGACGGCACGCGAACTGACCACACACCTCTGACAATTGGGAGCACGCCGCATGACCACCTCTGTTCTGCCGGATGACGCGGGCGTAGCGACCTTGGCCGGGCGGGTGTGGCGGCCGGATGTTGCCGGCCCCTCGGTCGTCGCGGTGCGCGGCGGCGACCTGATCGACGTCACCCGTCACTTTCCGACCGTGCGCGATTTGTGCGAAACGCCCAACCCGGCCGCCGCTTTGAAAGCGGCCGGCGGCGAAACCATCGGCACCCTGGACGCCATCCTCGCCAACACGGCGCCCGACACGCGCAACCCGGAAAAGCCCTGGCTGCTGACGCCCATCGATCTGCAAGCGATCAAGGCGGCGGGGGTGACGTTCGTCGCATCCATGCTCGAACGCGTGATCGAGGAACGCGCCCGCGGGGACCTCAACGCGGCCGCCGCCATCCGCTCCGAAGTGACCCGCCTGATTGGCGATGACCTGGCCCAGCTGCGCCCCGGATCGCCGGAGGCCGCGCGCCTGAAGCAGGTCCTGATCGATCAAGGCGCCTGGAGCCAATATCTGGAAGTCGGCATCGGCCCCGACGCCGAGATCTTTACTAAATCCCAACCCATGGCCGCTGTGGGGACGGGTGTGGATGCCGGTATCCATCCGGGGTCGTCATGGAACAATCCGGAACCCGAAATCGTTCTGGCGGTATCATCCGACGGCCGGATCGTCGGGGCGACGTTAGGCAACGACGTCAACCTCCGCGATGTCGAGGGCCGCTCGGCTTTGCTGCTGGGCAAGGCGAAGGACAACAACGCGTCCTGCGCCATCGGTCCCTTCATCCGGCTGTTCGACGCGCATTTCACGCTGGACGATATCCGTTCCACTGTCGTTACGCTGACCGTCAGGGGCGAGGATGGGTTCGAGCTGGAGGGTTCGTCGTCCATCGCCATGATCAGCCGCGACCCCGCCGATCTGGTTTCGCAGATGCTCAACGCCCATCACTGCTTCCCCGATGGCGCGGTGCTGTTCCTGGGCACCATGTTCGCGCCGGTGAAAGACCGCGATTTCCAGGGCCAGGGATTCACCCACAAAACCAACGATATCGTTACCGTCGCGGCCCCCAAGCTCGGTTGTCTGGTCAACCGCATGCGCCCCACCGATCGATGCGAGGCCTGGTCGTTCGGCGCCGGCGCGCTGATGCGCAACCTGGCGAAACGAGGGCTGCTGCATTAACGGTCTCGATGCGCCTGGGCGAAAGCGCCCAGGCTGGTAAACCGTTCATCGTAACGGACGCCATCCGTGGGTGTCGCCGTCGCGCCCCATCCGCCGACATCGCCGCGCCGGTCGATCCACACCGATCGCAAGCCCATCGCATTGGCCGGTGCGTGGTCGTGAAACAGGCTTTGCGCGACATGCAGGATTTGCTCGCGCCGAACGCCCTGCTCAGCCATCCGTTCCGTTAGGTATACAAAATTGCGATGGTCTGGCTTATACGACCCGATATCCTGCGCGGTGTAGATCGCGTCGAATTCGATGCCGAGCCGCATCTGTGTGGCCTGGAAGCTGGTGCGGTCGACGTTGGATAAAATAACCAAACGAAAATATTGCTTCAAGTATCGCAGTGCATCGACAGTATCGGGAAACGGCGGCCAGTCGCCAATCGATGCCCCGAGGCTCCGGTCATCGTCGGCAACGCCCCAATGGCGGGCGAGTTGCCCCTGCACCTCGTTCAGAAGATCGGCATACAGCATCGAAGGGGTTGCCGCCTGCTGACGGGATTCGCGATCGGCGAAATCTTGCAACACCGCTTCGTCCGACTGAGGCCCGCAACGGGACAGTAACGGGCGCAACGCGGTCAGAATACCGCGCTCCCAGTCGATCAGTGTGCCGTAACAATCGAACGTCAGGGTGGTAATACCGTCGAAATTCATGGCCATTCCTTCATCGCGACTGCCCGAGCGAGCCAGGTCCGCACACCGGTGGGGGAGCCGAAGGCGGGTTCTACGCGCAACCCCTCCCCGCCCATAAGACGAGCAACGCGCATGCCGTCCTCATCCGTGACGTCGTCGCCGATGAACAGCGGCAGTCGTCCCAGGAACGGCGGGCGCGCCATCAGCGCGGTCACGGCCGAGCCTTTGTCGGCGCCGAGCGGCCGAACCTCCCAAAGCAGCAGGCCTTGCATGACATGAAAACCGGGGTTTTCCGCGATCATGGCACGCAGCGCGGCATGCAGTGCCGGGCCGGCGTCCGACGAGCCCCGGAAATGCAAGGCGAAGCCGCGGGCTTTGCGTTCCAGCAGCGCGCCGGGATGGGCGGCGGCCAACGCGGCGGCCCGATCCAACCAAGACCCGGGCGGGGTGGGCAGATCCGGGCGTTCGACCGGTGCGCCGGGCGCGGGACGGATGGCGCCGCCGTGCTCCCCAGCCGCCGCGAACCCGTCGCCGAGAAACCCGTCCAGCACCGTGATCGCTCGGCCCGTCACGATCGCCAGTGCGCCGTCCAGCGCGGCTTGCAGGGCGTGCAAGTTGTCGATCAGACCGGGCGGGATGACCACGCTATCGGGCGTCGGTGCGAAATCGATCAGCGTGCCGTCGAGGTCCAGCAGCAGCGCGGTACGGGCGAATGGGGGCAACATGGCTCAGGTGCAGCCGACCACCCGGACGTCATAGATGGGATGCGCCAGCATCGACACCGAGGGCGTCGCCTTGAGCATCCAACCGGCGAAACCGGGTGCCTGCGGGTTCTTGTCGGTGATCGTCAGGAACGCCGTGGCATCGGCCGGCGCATCCGGCGGGCGGATGCTGCAGGCCCTCACCGCGATTGTCAGCGTTCCAAACGTGGCGGATTGCCCGACCTTGATGGTCAGCAGCTTGGACCGCGCGTTCACCTTGTCGAGCGCCTGCACCAGGGCCGTTTCTTTCGGCAGCCAGGGGATCGCCACGGCCGGCGCGGGGACGGGTGCCGGTGTCGCGACAACGGGCGGCAGAGGTTCGGCGACGATCGGGTCTTGAGCCCGAGCGATGGTCGTGCTGGCGAGCAGGATCAGCGGAAAAAGCCTCATGAGGCCGCGCGCTTGGGGGATTCCAGTCCCTCGATCATCGTGCGCAGCACGTCGCGCATGGCGTTTTCGTCGACGCCCATCAGCACCGCGTCCTCAAACGTATCTTGCAGCGTTTGGGCGAGTTCGGCGTGGTTGTCGGCCAGCATTTTCAGCTTCTCCCGGCACGACACGGGCGCGCCGTCGGAGCCAGGCCAGATTTTCGGCGCGGACAGAGTCATTTCGGGACACTCGCCGGTTTTATGCTGGTAACGCTGAAGATGAACTTGCCCAGGAGCTGTTCGAGGCTGACCGACGATTGCGTTATGGTGATCTTCTCCCCCGGTTTCAACACCGCGGTGTCGCCGCCGGGCGTCACCGACAGGAATTTGCCGCCCAGCAGGCTTTCGCTCACGATTTCGGCGCTGGTGTCTTTAGGGAGCTGGATGCCGTCGCCGATCTTCATCGTGACGACCGCGAGGAAGGTGGCGAGGTCGATTTGCAGATCGGCGACGGACCCGACTTTCACGCCCGCGATGCGCACGTCGGCACCCACGGTCAGGCCGTCGATGTGGTCGAACTTCGCTGTAAGCTCGTAGCCCGCGCCGGTGGTGCTGCGCCCGGAATGTGCCACAGCGAACCCGAGGAACCCGGCGGCGACGACAAGCACGGCGGCGCCGGTCAGAACCTCCGCGATGCCGCGGTTGGCCATTTGGGTCTAGACCACGATCGTTTGAGGTTGCATGCGATCTCGGCATTGGATCATGGTCTAAGCCTTTGTTTGAGAGGGTGATTCACGCCCGAGGTTGAAGTCAACCTCAGGCGATCACGCTCTAAGCCTTTGTTTGAGAGGGTGATTCACGCCCGAGGTTGAAGTCAACCTCGGGCGATCACGCTCTAG
>JANXTL010000325.1 GCA_025352375.1 Acetobacteraceae bacterium
TAAGCGCCATGCGTGCCGGGGCGCAGCCTCGGAAACTACCTATGTCCCGCCCGCGTAACTTCCGATCCTGTCTGCCCGGGTCCTGCCGGGCATAGGGTAGTGCGTTCCGAACACCCATTACAGGAGAAATTCCATGGACAACGACATGCCGGATTCCATGATCGGCGGCAGTGCCATCGACGAGACAGCCCGCCTGATCTCCTCCGACAAGGTCGAGGGCACCGCCGTCTATAACCGCCAGGAACAGAAGCTGGGCAGTGTCCATAATTTCATGGTCGATAAGGTCACCGGCCAGGTCGCCTATGCCATTATGTCGTTCGGCGGGTTTCTTGGGATCGGGGAAAAATACCATCCGCTGCCGTGGCGGGTGCTGACCTACGACGAGCGCCTGGGCGGATACGTCATCGACCTCGACCGCGGCCAGCTCGAAGCTGCCCCCACCTATGAACCCAGCTACGACCCCAATTGGGCCGACCGGTCCTACGGGAACCGGATTGACGACTATTATGGTGTGCCGTCCTACTGGGGGCTGATGTAACCGGCCTGTTCGAGCGGAAAGCCCCGTTTTTCCTCTTGAGCCGCGCGAAGGGCCCCGCTATATGCGCCCCCTTCGCGCTACCGGTCGGGATCGGTGGCGCCTTTTGCACGGGAATAGCAGCATGAAGCCGGGTATCCACCCCACCTACCACGAGATCAACATCGTCATGACGGACGGGACGACGTACAAAACCCGCTCCTGCATGGGCAAAGCCGGCGATACGCTGCGCCTGGACATCGACCCGAAGTCGCATCCGGCGTGGACCGGCGTGCAGCGCATGATGGACACCGGCGGTCAGGTCGCCAAGTTCAATAAGCGCTTCGCGGGTCTCGGCGTAAAAAGCTGATTTTTCCGTTCGAACCCTCTTGCGGGGGTCGGGCAGGTTTACCATCTCATCGGGGTTCGGAATGCCCAGTCGGGGTTCCGGGGACTGAACCAGGGCCGGCCCGATTCCGGGCGGTCTGAGATTGCAACCTTGCTCCCGCAGGAGGTTTTTCATGACGACGTTCGATTTCTCCCCGTTGTTCCGTTCTGCCATCGGCTTCGACCGTTTGGCGCGCTTGGCCAATACCGCCGCATCGACGGCCGAGGCCAGCTATCCCCCCTACAATATCGCGAAGACCGGCGATGACTCCTACCGCCTGACCATGGCGGTCGCGGGATTCGGGCCGGACGACCTCGACCTCGTGGCCAAGGACAACACGCTCGTTATCACTGGCCGCGTCGCCGGCGACGCACCGCAGGCCGAGTTGCTCTATCGCGGCATCGCTGGTCGCCCGTTTGAGCGGCGCTTCGTGCTGGCCGATCATGTGGTGGTTGAGGGCGCCGACCTACAAAACGGTCTGCTGCACGTCTTGCTCAAGCGTGTGGTCCCGGAAGCGCTGAAGCCCCGCCGTATCGCAATCGGCGGTGCTACCCCAACCGCGATCGCCAACGATCCGGCGCAAACCGCTCAGGCGGCGTAACAGCGGACTGAGCCCACTCATCGTTATGGCCGGGCGGTGTCCCAGCCATAACGTGGGTGGCGTCTCAAGGCCGCTTGAAAAATGCGTCCGCCGCGCTGCGGTGGCTTTGCTTACGCCCGATATCCGCTTCGACCCGAGCGATCTCGCCTTTCAACTCATCGATGTAGTCGCGCAGTTCGTCGACACCGAGGGTGTCGAGCACCAGTTTTTCGAGTCTGATCCGCTTGCGGAGCGGGACGTCCTCCTCTTCTTTGTCACTGCGGGGCATATTGCATTCTCCTGATGAAGCGGCCGGACAGGATGATATCCTGCGCCGGCTGGGAACAAATGGCTAGAATGACACGTGGAACCGCTTGACCCCGGCCGGGTGGCTTGTCATACCCCGCCCCTTGCCGCGCCGCCGGCCTGACGCCCCGACCAGACGAAGCGCGCCCCGGAAAGTAAGAAACCATGTCCTTGCCGCTGATGCCGAAAGCCACCGCCGTGTGGCTGATCGAAAAAACCGCCCTGACGTTCACGCAGATCGCCGATTTCTGCGGGATGCATCCACTTGAGATCCAGGCGATCGCAGATGGCGAGGTCGCGCAGGGCATCGTCGGTTACGATCCGGTCGCCAACATCCAAGTGACCGCGGACGACATCAAGCGGTGCGAGGCCGATCCCAACGGGCGGCTAAAGCTCGTGGTTACCTCTCTGCCAGGGCCGAAGCGCCTGCGCGGCGCTCGCTACACCCCCGTGGCCAAGCGGAACGACCGTCCGGACGGCATCGCATATCTGCTGCGCAACTACCCGCAGCTGACGGAAACACAGGTGGGCAAGCTGATGGGCACCACCAAGGAAACCATCCAAAAGGTGCGCGATCGCACCCATTGGAACAGCGCCAACATCAAGCCGCGCGACCCCGTGATCCTCGGGCTGTGCAGTCAGGGCGACCTGAACGCCGCCGTGACCCTCGCGAATGAGCGGTTGGAACGGGAAGGGCGGGCCGTGCCGTTGCCTCCGCCGCCCGAGGCGGACGAAGCCGCCTAGGGCGCCGGGTCTCGCTCGGTCAGTTGATCCGAGTAGTTAGTTTTTCCATTTCTTCCTTCAAATGCAGCTTCTCGAGCTTCAATCGCGTCAGCGCGACGCTATCGGGACGGGGTCGGTGATCTTCGTCCTGTATGCGTGAGTCCAACGAAGCATGGCGCTGTTTCAGGGCATCCAGGCGGGTAGAATAGCTCATGGGCGTAGTACCTCCGTTTAGTCCCGGTTGTATGCACACCGAACCTGCGGTGGCCGCGAAGCGTAACGCCGTTGCCACATCCCAAACCAGCCAAATCGCCATCGCCCTGGGCGTTTGCGATGGAAAATTTCGTGCTATGGTGACCCCATGCTGACCGACCGGGATTCGCTGCTGCGGAAGCTGCACGAGCTGCGTAGCGAGCACCGTGACCTTGACACGGTGATCGCCCGTTTGGCCGATCAGGCGATCGCGTCCGACCAACTGCACCTACAGCGGCTGAAGAAGCGCAAACTGATGCTCAAGGATGAGGTCAGCTGGCTGGAAAGCCGCCTGATCCCCGACAACATCGCCTGAGATGGACGCCATCCCCCCTCGCGTAGGGATTATCATGGGCAGCCAGTCGGACTGGCCCACCATGCGCAACGCCGC
>JANXTL010000054.1 GCA_025352375.1 Acetobacteraceae bacterium
ATCACCGCCTCCGCCCACGCCACCGCTGACACACCAACAGCGACACATTCCACGCAACGCAAACCCCAAGCGCCCCAGAAAGCGCCAGCACATTGCCGAGCGGGATGGCAGCCAGGTGCAGAAAAGTCAGCCCGCCCGTGAAGCCAAGCATGCCGATCAGTCCGCTCCCGACCACCGCGGCGGTATTCTTCCCCCCGATCCGAGGTTGCAGAATGAGAATAAGGCTGGTGAACACCGTGGGCATCATCGCCACCAGCCCCGCGAGGTTCGGTCCCGCGAAGCGCCCGAGCAGAATGACCGACCCGGTGACCATCATGACCGCGCCGGCGCGCACCGGCAGGTCGAACCAGCGCCGGCTTGGAACCGAACCACCGCTCCAGGCGATGTGGCGGCGGACCCAGACATGCGCGGCGGCGAAACCGGCGAAGGCGAGCGGCGCCAACACCGGGAACCCCCAGCCCGTGGCCCGCACCAGCAGCACCGCGCACAGCCAGGTCGCCAGCGAGGCAACCAGGCTGACCACCGTCCCCCGCCGCTGGGCGATGTGCACATACGCGACCTGGTACAGCGCCTGCCCGATCAAGGACGGAAAACCGGCAACCGTGGACGCGGCGATGAAGTCCGGGCCGTGTTCCATCGCCAGGATAATATAGGCCGGGCCGCCCGCCACCGGCAGGGTGGCGATGAGCGCACCGATGACCGGGCCGACGCGTTCCACCGCCATCGAGGCGAGAACGACGACCATGGCCGCACAGCCCATTTTGATAAGCAGCGGCAGGATGACGGCGAGTTCCATGCCTCAGAACACGGGAGGCCGTCGGGGCAGGCAAGTCGCTCGGATCACCGGTCTCAAACCCCCGCCATCTCCCGCCATAACCCCCGTATAGCCGCCTCGACGGAGGTAACAAGCGCCGATACATCGATCGTGATGCCGTCCGCGGTCGGGGTTACCGACGGACCTACTCAGTCCTGGTCACGATACCCAATCGCTGCGCGGCGGCGATTGCCCCGACACGACCGCGTATGCGCTTGAACAGGTCGGGCGGCAGGGGACCGTAGTCGAAGCGCTCGGGCGCGATGGGACGCACATCGGGGCCTGGCCACACGAACCGGTTCACCTCGGTCGCCACCACCCAGGACCGCACGCCGTCCAGACCGAGACGGCGCTTCGTCACGAGCGGTATTTCCACGGCATTGGCTGGATCGGATGGCGCCGAATGCGTCACCGGCACAACCGTAACAATCGTTTGCTCGCCGACGACGCGGGTAGCCACGACGATCACGCACGGTCGATCCTTTCGCCCCTCTTGCCGCCCCTGCTCGTATTCGGAACGCCAGAGGTATGCATAGGACACGACGAGGCCGGGTTCAGGAACGGGAATGGCCAAACGCTACCCTAATCGAGTTCGGCGTTGAGATGGTTGTGCCGCGGATCCATCTCGGTCGTGGCAATCGCGGCCAGATCGGCATCGCTCAGTTCGCCGACCAGAAGGACCTCACGATCCCGGCGCTTCAGGCGTTGATATTCCTCGACCGCCAGCACGACCAAACGCTCGCGCCCGTTGCGGGTGATGGACACCGGCTGCTTCAAGGCCTCATCCTGATAGCGCCCAAAGTGCCGTTGGAATTCGGCGGCGGTTACGGCCAACATTTCCTGACTATCCCTAATTTATGGAACTTACGTATTCTACAGTACCGCGAGGGCGATGTCACGCATAATATGGCGTGCTCACACCGCCTAGACCCCCACCATCGCCCGCCAAAGCCCCCAAAACCCCCTGATCGCCGCCTCGGTCGCCCGCGTCGCCTGGCTTTCGACGCCGGCGCCGCCCATTTCCAGGATCGACTCCCGGTCCGAAGTCGCGGCGATGCCGCGTTCGACGAAACCGCCGACGCAGCCGTCCTCCATCGACACGTAGCCGGCCGGCCCGCCCAGGTTCAGATGGCGCAGCCGACGGGCACGCATATCGGGCGAGTCGTCCGCGTAGCCGAAGTAGATCCATTCCAGGTTGGTGCGATCGACGCCGTCGGGCGTAAAGAAGCGAAGCGCCATGGCATTCTGGGTCTTCTGCACGACGAAGTTGGGGAACACGGTCACGATGTGCTGGCGGATGCGGTCGGGGTGCTCATCCACCACGTCGAGCATGCACTCGTCTTCCAAATGAAAGCCGTCATCGACCGACCGCATACCGGCGTATGCGGCGTCTGTGGATTCGGTAGGGGCGAGGGTCGAGGAAACGCTATTGCCGCCATTCGGGCTGACGATCAGTCCGCCTGCTTGGCTGAGGCGGTTGATTTTGAACGTCGCGAAGAACAGATGCAGCAGGCTCGCGTGGTAGGAGTCGCGCACGTTTTCGGCGTACATTTTCCAGTTATTGGGCAGGACCTGGACGTAGCGGCCGATGATCTCGATCTGCCGACCACCGATGACCCGCTCGATCATCGGCACCACCTCGGCACCGATATAGGTTTCAATATCGGGCGTCTCGTCGGACCTCGTGCCGAAGACCAGCCCAAGCAGCGTGGTGGTGCGGAGCTTGCGGGGACCGTGGTCCTCGATCCGGAAGCTGGCGTCCATGCCGCCCTTGCCATTGACCCCGTGACGGAAGGCGACCGACGCCAGATTGCCGCGCAGGTCGTAGCGCCATGCGTGGTAGACGCAGTGGAAGTCCTTGGCCCCTCGCCCGGCATCGTCCAGACAAATCAGTGCGCCGCGATGTGCGCAACGGTTCTCGAACGCGGCGATGGTTCCGTCGGTGTCGCGGGCGACGACGACCGGCATGTATCCCACGACCGTGGCCCGCCAGTCGCCGGGGTTGGCGATTTCCGACTCCAGGCACAGAAAATTCCACACCGGGCCTTCGAAAACCTGTTGCTGTTCGGTTTGGAGCAGCGCCTTGTCCTGGTAGACCCAGAACGGCACGCGCGTCAGGCCGTGCGGCCAGACAGCTTCCGAAACGGTGTCGTTCGGCATGGACGCCTCACATCGTGTTCTGCATATCCCCGTCGACGCACATCGTCTGGCCGCTGATCGTGGTGCCAAAGGGGCTGGCCAGATACAGCGCCATGTTCGCGATGTCCTGCTGCGTCACGAAGCATTTTAGCGACGTCACCGCCACCGTGCGCTCGGTCATCTCGTTCTCCGAAATGCCCGCCGCCTCCGCCTTGGCCTTGATCACGGCCCGGATTCGCGGCCCGTCCACCGGCCCCGGCAGGATGGCGTTGACCCGGATGCCGTCGGCGCCGAGTTCGATCGACAGCGACTTGGTGAACCCAACCACGCCCCATTTTGCCGCCGCGTAAGGCGCACGCAGGGCAAAACCAAAACGCCCGGCCGCCGAGCTCAGGTTGATAATGGCACCGCCGCCATTGGCCCGTAGCGTGGGAATAGCCCGCCGCGACGTGTGGAACATGCTCGCGAGGTCGATGCGCAGCGTGGCGTCCAGTTCCTCCGGCGTCACATTCTCAACCGTCGCGGTGGGACCGGCAATGCCGGCGTTGTTCACCAACACGTCCAGCCCGCCCATATGCTTAACCGCCGCGTCGACGAATGCCTCGCAATCCGCGACGACCCCGGCATCGGCACGCATGCCGGGGTAGCCGCAGCGATCCAGCGCCGACTGGTCCACATCGGACACGAACACCGATGCGCCGCACGCGGCGAAACTATCGGCCATCACCTTGCCAATACCGTTGGCACCGGCCGAAATCGCCACCCGGTAACCGCCCAAATCCACCGTCAGCGGTGTCCGCGCGCCCGTGATCATGTTTGGGAAATCCTATCGAAGAGAATTAACAATCTGCCGGTAGGCTTCCTCGGGGAACGCCTTCATCGACGACGTTCGGACATACCCGAGCTGGCCCAGCATCAAGGTAAACCGGGCGGCGACGGCGTCGTCGGGCGCGTCGTAGATGCCGACCATGTCGTGCTGGCCCATGGTCATGTAGAGCGAGCGAAAGCTGCCCCCCATTTCCTCCAGCATCTTCTTGGCGGCATCGACCCGTTTCGGGCCGTCGTTGATGGCTTTCAGGCCCTGATCCGTCCAGTTGGCCAGCATGACATAGGTCGGCATAGCACCCATCCCTCCTCAGCGTGGGGAGGCACTATGACCCAAACTCGAGCAATGTCACAGCGGCGCGTGTGCCGCCAGGACCTCGATGCGCAAACGCTGCACCAGCGTGCCTCGGTGCGTCGCATCGTGCCGGTGCAGATAAGCTCGAGCCGTGTCAGGCAGCGGCGGCACGAAGGTCCGGCGGTCCATCCAAGCTGCCGCTGGAATGGCCCGCAAGGTTTGCCACGCCAACCCGTTGCGGATGCCTTTGATCATATATCCGCCGATGCGCGGCAACAACGTCAACCAGGCAGCCCCGTATTTCCGCTCGATGTAAAGGCGGTTGCGCACGAAGTGGAACCAGCGTTTGCCAGACCAGGCGACCCGGCGTTCGGGGCTCACCTTGTGACGGATCGTCAGGTCGCCGCGGTACCGCACCCGCCAGCCCCGAGAAATGGCGCGCAGGCAAAAATCGTATTCCTCCCAGCAGAAGAACAGCGCGGGATCGTAGCCACCGGCGTCATCCCAGGCATCGCGGCGGATCGCGTGACCGGCACCGACATAGGTGGTGGCCAGGAAGGTGCCCCCCGCCCGCGGCAACAAGGCGCGCGGGTATCCCCAGGATGTCGCATCGTCATCGCCGGTTTGGAAATTCACGATGCGGCAGCCGATCGCGGCGAGGTCCGGCTCCTCCTGTAGCGCCGCCACCATGCGGGCCAGTGTGTTGGGTTCGGCGAATTCCGCATCGTTGTCGAGGCCGGCGATCACCCGCCCATGGCCAAACGCGCTGGCCTGATTGCGCCCGTCCGCCACGCCCAGATTGCGGTCCGACCGCAGCAGCGTGGCATCGCTCCGGCCGGCAACGGTCGCTGCCAGCCACACCAGGTTCTCCGGCATCGATCCCTGATCGAGAATCGTGACGTGCCGGGTGACACCGGTTTGCGACAACGCCGAACGGATGGCCTCGACCGTTTCGTCCAGGCGATCGAAGGCCAGGATAACGACATCGGCGTCATAGTCCCCGATCGGCGGATGCCATGCGCCGGCGACATGG
>JANXTL010000001.1 GCA_025352375.1 Acetobacteraceae bacterium
GGACGGCGGGAGGGCCGCCCTCAGCTTAATGCATTGATGGCAGCTGCAAGAAACCGCGAGATCGACTGCGTTCTGGTCTGGAAATTCGATCGCTTTGCGCGCAGCACGCGCCATCTGCTGGCGGCGCTGGAAGAATTCAACCATCTCGGCGTGCGCTTCGTTAGCGTCCAGGATCAAGTAGATACCGACAGCCCGATGGGTCGAGCAATGTTCACCATCATCGGCGCTATGGCCGAACTGGAGTCCTCGCTCATCAGCGAACGCGTGACCGCCGGCATGAGGGCCGCCGAAACCCGGGGAAAACACTTGGGTCGGCCCGCCACCCAACAGCGCATCGTCCGTGAAATCGAGACACTTGCCACGTCAACGAACCTCAGCATTCGCCAGATTCAAAGCAAAATTGCTGGTCGGGCAAGCCGAGGTCTGATCGGAGAGATCACCAAGCGCGCCCGCGAGCAACCTGCCCCGGTGTGCATCACCAACCTCATTGGAACAAACGATCCGTCATGAACAACCCAACGATTCAGCAGCCACTAAGCGGTGACGAACTCAACCGGCTGGGCAAATTTCTCGATGAAATCGGGGTGCCGGCCCTGAACATGGAATCGCTTGACGGTTATTTCGCAGCGTTGATCTGTGGTCCGGACATGGTGCTGCCCAGCGAGTATCTACCTGAGATCTGGGGCGATGATTTCTGTTTCGCCAGCGAGCATCAAGCCACGGACATCCTGGGTCTCGTCATGCGTCACTGGGTCACAATTTCGTCCGCGTTGTTTCGGACGCTGAAGCAGCCGGATGTCTATATGCCCGTGCTTCTCGAAGACGATGAAGGCGTTGCACACGGCAACGACTGGGCACGAGGCTTTATGCGAGGCGTTCAAGCACACCCGGCGAGTTGGCGCGAGTTGGTCGCCAGCGACGAACACGGCGGCCCTTTGATACCGATCATGCTGCTGGCGTACGAGCACGACCCAGATCCGGCGATGCGGCCCGAGCCAGTCGCGCCAGACAAGCGCGAAGAAATCCTGTCAATGATGATCGCGGGCCTCAGCAAGATTTACCGCTATTTCGAGCCGCATCGGCGATCGCGCGCGAGCGCTTCACGGCCTGCACCTTTGCGCCGAGAAGGACGCAAAATTGGTCGTAACGAGCCGTGCCCCTGCGGCAGTGGCCGCAAGTACAAACGCTGCTGTGCCCCCAGTGCGCCGACGATGCATTGACAACCAAGCCCGAACCGGAGTCCTCGCTCATCGGCGAACACCATGACCGTCGGCATGAGGGCTGTCGCCACGTCCACCACCCTCGCGCGAGCCCAGGATTGTCGGCGAGATTACCAAGCGCGCCCGTGCCACACCATTACCGGGCTAGTGAGTGATTTTGGGGCGTATCCTCAACCAACCTCCTCTAACCCGCTACCCTTTCGTCGGCAGCGTCAGTCTGCGGATAGATGCGTCGCACGATGGCGTTGAGCCGATCGTCGGTGATGGCGCGCAGCAAGAGCTGGGCGTCCTGAGCCGATGGCCAGTTAAACGTGCCACGAGCCGGTTTGGTGAAAAGATCAGGACGTTCCAGCGCCAGCATCAGTAGGTTGGCCATCCCCTCGGACGGGACGGCCTTGGCCGTCTCGTATTTGTAGAACGCCGTGGGGCCGCCGCCGAAAACCTTGCCGGCCTGACGCTGGGACACGCCGACAGCCTCCCGCGCGGCGCGGACCATCAGCGGCGAAATCGGCGAGTGCTTCGCTCGCGCCATGACTTCGTGCAAGGCAGCGTCGGCATAGTCGTTGTCCGACCCTTCAAGAACCCCGTCGTCACCGTTTTCACAGTGCCAGCCCGGCTGCTGGTAGGTCAGCGACTCGCCTTGAAAGGTAACCGTCTCCTCCTGAACGCCACGGCGCATGACGCCGTCGCAGGAGGGGCAGGGCCTCGTTTTTTCTTCGACCATTTCAAGCCTCCTTGAAGCTTGTGAGCAGAAACTTACCTTCGTCATCGACCGTGAACTTCAGATAGAGCGTGCGCTGATCGACAACGGGTTTGTAGCTATCGTGCCACTGTTGCGGGTTGTGGTGCGCCGTGGCGCTCTTGTCGAAGTCGGCCGGATATCGAAGCGCTTGGATCACCGCCACCACGGCCGCCGCGTCCATCCCAAGCGCCGAAGCATCCCGCGTCGCCACCTTGGTCCGGTTCAACGTCGCCGGACTCGCGAGCGCGGCCTTGATGGCAGCCAGATCGTGAGTGAGGCGGCGCTTCTCTGTCATGCCAACCTAGTGCAACATAGATTGTTGCACGTCAAGTTTCAAGGGGGACGCTCTTAAGGCGGCCGGGGCGCGTCCCCGAGGGACCGCGCGCAGCGGGGCAGGGCACATGTCGGTTACCATGCAGCCGGGCTGATCGCGGCGTTCCCTGAATCGTCCCCTCTTATGTTCCCGCATATGTTCCCTAAAAGTGGGAACGCAGCATACGGGCGGAGCGGCCTTTCAGGCAGGGTCGAAGGAGCCGGCGAATTCGGGATCATCGTAATATCGCAGCTTGTTTGCGACGATCGGCCGAAGGCCGGCGAGGAACAGCAACTCGCGGCCTTGCGGCAGGTTCCGGACCTCATCGGGGGTGAGCAGCGCCCGGCCGGTGTGCTGGTCCGAGAAGGACAGCCCCGACTTTTCGCTATCGAGGGCGTGGCTCATGGTCTGGAACACCAAGGTTTCCTGGCCGAGCAGATCGGACACCAGGCGGGCGCTGTCGTGATCGTTGACGCCGAACACCTGCAGGACGCCGGCATTGCTCAGGAAGGTGCCGGCACGCCGGCCGTAGGTGGCGCGGAGCTGGTGAATGTCCTGCAAGATCGGCTGGACGCCATAGCCGGCCATAAGGCCCATGGCCTGCTCAACCGGCGCCAGGTGCCCCAACGCCGCGAATTCATCGAGCAAATAGGGGCGGAAGGCCCATCCGTGAGAAAACGTACGTTAAATCGCGGTAGGGACGCCCATTACTGGGCGCCCCCCGCACAGAACCGTACGGGCGGAATTCCCGCATACGGCTCCCACCTCGGGTGTTTGACGCGAAAGCGCACTGAAGGCCAGGGGTGGGATATCCGGGGTTTGGGCAGC
>JANXTL010000010.1 GCA_025352375.1 Acetobacteraceae bacterium
GAACCTGCCGATTGGGTCGGTGAAATCGGAGTAGCCGTGCTCGTGTATCAGGTCTTTCGGCACGCGGCCGCTCCGCAGCATCGCATCGATCTGGTCTTCGGATCGGCCCGGATTTAGCGCGCCCCAAAGCGGAAGGGCCAAACCTGCGAGGACGATCGCCAGACATATCTGTCTTCTATCCATAGCTGCTGTTGTTCCTCCGAGTTCGGCTTTCCGCATTTTTCGATGGGTGGCGGCGCCTTGCCGTGGCAAGACGGCCGGCAAAAATTGGCCGAGCGCCGGCCCTCGGTCCAGCGATACTTGCACGATCCGGCCGTTGTCGGCGACGATGGCGGCAACGCACCAAGGGAAGACGCCCGATGACCGATAATACCATGCAAGTGGACTCCCCGCCCCCCCTGTCCCGCGCCGCGCACAACGCCGGCATGGCGGCCTACCGAACGCAAGGACAGCGTCTGGCAGCTGAGATCGGCAACCGCGGGCCATTGCGGCTGACCGACGACGGCGCGCTGCATCCCGACATCCAGGCCGCTTACTGGCGCCATGGCTACTACATCTTCGAGGGCGTCATCGACGCAGCCGAAATCGCGGCCTTACGCGCCGACGCACAAAACATGCTCGCTCGGGCGCCCACGGGACCGGACGCTAAAGTGGATGCGCAAGGGCGCCCTGCCCTCGGCCTCGATTACGCCCGCATGCCTTATCGCTTCACCCGGCCGCTGGCCGATCCCTGGGGCGGCACACAGCTGCTGGGCGGGCGGCATCCGGCGCAGATGGCGCAGCCGAGGCCGGATGCGGACGCGCCGGAGCATGTCGTGTTCCTGATGTACTCCATGTGCCAGTCCATGCCGTCGGGCCTGCGCCTGTACGGGCACCCGAAATTGCTGGCAGCAGCGCAGTCGATCGATGGCACGGATTTCGTGCCCTTCAACGACGCGATCTTTGTGAAGCAACCGGGTCTCGGCGGGGCGGTGGCGTGGCATCAGGACGGCGTCACGCATTGGCAGTCGCCCAACTGGGATGAGGGGATCCACGGTTTCAACTTCCAGGTTCAGCTTTACCCCGCCACGGTGGGGAATTGCCTGTGGGTGATCCCAGGCTCCCACAAGTTGGGCAAGGCGGACATCAAGGGCATGGTGAGCGCCAATGGCGGGAGCGAGCAATTGCCGGGCGCCGTCCCGCTGGTGTGCGTGGCGGGCGACGTGACCATGGTCAACCGCCAGATGGTGCATGGCTCCTTCGCCAACAGTTCGGAGGACCTGCGGATATCGCTGACCTTCGGTTTCCACCGGCGCAAGTCAGTGCTGGGCCAGAAGGCCGCGCTGTCGGTCGAGGACAGTCCGGCGATCTACGATGAACAGCGGGTATTCGACCGCTCCGCCGTGATCCAGGTCGCGATCGACGCGCGGCATCGGGCTTTCCCGAATGAGCCGGCGTTCGCCTACCGCCCGTTCGCGGGGCTGGAGGACGAATTCCGCTTCTCCCCGGAAATTTTCGACCGCGTGATCCGCGACTACAACACCAAAGACCTGGCAATCTGAGAAGGAAACGCAGGCATGGCCGACGCTCTCCCCGCGACACCGATCCAGGCGGCACCCGTCTTCGTCTGGCCGCCTCGGCCGGTCGCGTTGTTCCGGTTTGTGTTCGGCTTGCCGGGGTATTTTCTGCCGCTGAACGTCCTTTACATGGGGATGGCCGTGCTGACGTGGTTCGCGTTGACGCCAGCGCTTTCCCGCATGGCGACGTTCCAGTGGGACTGGGTCGCGATCGTCTACGCCCGCAACCTCGGCCTGACGGTTCTGCTCTATGGCGGGCTGCACCTGCGGTTCTACATCCTGAAAGCCCAGGGCACCCGCTACATGCTGAATCGCCGAGAACCCACCTCCGATGCGAGCCATTTCATGTTCGGCAGCCAGGTGCGGGAGAATGTGTTCTGGACCGCCGGCAGCGGCGTCGCCATCTGGACCGCATACGAGGTCGTTACGCTGTGGGCCTTCGCCAACGGCTATATTCCGATGCTAAACTGGGAGGCGCATCCGATCTATTTCGTGCTGCTGTTCTGCGCCATTCCGCTGCTCCGCGATGTGCATTTTTATTGCATCCACCGCATGCTGCACTGCAAGTTGTTGTATCGGCCGTTCCATGCGCTGCACCACAAAAATACCGACATCGGGCCGTGGTCGGGCATGTCGATGCATCCGGTGGAGCATATTTTCTATTTCAGCGGCATCTTGCTGCACTGGGTGCTATTATCGCACCCGCTGCATGCGATTTTCCACGTGCAGCAGACCGGCCTCGCGCCGGCCCTGGGGCATGTTGGGTTCCACAAGCTACTGACGCGGAATGGCAAGGTGCACGCCATCGGGCAGCGGTATTTCCACTTCCTGCATCACCGGTATTTTGAGTGCAACTACGGCGGCGACGGCACGGTGCCGATGGATAAATGGTTCGGGTCCTGGCACGACGGCACGCCGGAGAGCCATGAGATCATGCGTCTCCGGCGGGCAAAGGCGCACGGGGCTTAGAGCGTGATCGCCTGAGGTTGACTTCAACCTCGGGCGTGAATCACCCTCTCAAACAAAGGCTTAGACCATGATCCAACGCCGAGATCGCATGCAACCTCAAACGATCATGGTCTAAGCGGCCCGAGTTTCCCAAGCTCCATCGCTTTGATCTGCAATGCCAGATACTTCGAATTGATGCGGCATTGCGCCAGGCCGCCGGCGATGAACCAGGCACCTTGCTGCGGGGTGCGCTTGTACATGTTGTTCAGCTCCCCATCTGCCCCAATCCCCCACACCGGGCCAATTCGTTCCGACATCACATCGCCGAGCGCGCGGCGAACGAGTTCTTTCTGCGGGTAGTAGCCGGTGGCGAGCACGATCAGATCGGCCGGAACCGTCGTTCCGTCCTTTAACAGCACGCCCCGAGCGTTGAAGCGCTCGATCCGGTCGTATTGCAGCAGGCCGAGTTCGCCCTCGATCATCAAAGCCGAGCTGCCGGCGTCGAGATTGTAGCCGCCGCCGCGGCGGAAATATTTCATCTGGTGGCCGGCCTCGTCTTCGCCGATATCGTGTTTGAAGCCGATTTTTTTGAGGCCGGCGATCATATCCTTGTCGAGTTCGACCATCCGCTTCACGACGGCCTTATACGCTTTGACCGTCAAAGGCGGCGTTGAGGACGAAACGATCAGATCGCAATCCTGTAGCAACCCGCCCTCATCCCAAATCGCCTCGTTCAGTTTGGCACTCGGATCGATCGATATGACGGTCGTGGAACCCCGCTGAATTAGTGTCGTGTTCACACCATGGCTATAGAGATCGAGCGCGATATCGTTGGCACTGCTGCCGGTGCCCAGGATGAAGGCTTTCTTGCCTCGGTAGTCCGCACCGCTGTCGAAACCTTCGGAGTGTATTATTTCTCCAACGAAATTGTCCAGGCCGGGCAGTTCCGGGACCATGGGGTAACTGCTGACGCCGTTGGCGAACACCAGATGCTTGGGGTGCACTGTTTTTTCGGTGCCGTCGGAATGTTTCAGGCGCGCGGTCCAGCGCTTTTCGGTTTCGTTCCAGGTGCCGCCGACGAACTCCGTCGAGGTCCAGCAATTGATTTCCATGGCGTCGGCGTAGAATTCGAACCAGTTCCCCAGCATGTCCTTGGGAATGTATTTCGGCCAGGTCGGCGGAAACTCCATGTAGGGCAGATGGTTGAGATGGATCGAGTTATGCAGCGCCAACGAATGATACCGTTTGCGCCAGCTATCGCCGATGCGCGGCCATTTCTCGACGACCAGCGTATCGATACCGAGTTGATTGAGCCGCGCGGCGACCGACAGGCCGGCCTGGGCGGCGCCGATCACGAGGACCGTTGGTTCCCGATCTTCATAAGCCGCGGCCTTGCGGCGCATGTCGGCCCAGTTGTCGCCGCCGAAATTCCGCGAATAGGCGGCGCCGGTGGGGCGGTTGGCACCGATTTTCTCCTCGTGGCCGTCCAGCGACTGAAGCGTTGTGGACAGGAGCCAGGCTTTCATCGCGCCAGCGTCGTCGGGTGACAGACGGATGATGCCCGCGCCTCGGCCGTCGGTGGTGTTGAATTCGAAAATCGCCTCGATGCTCTCGATGCCGTGGCGGGTTTTGGTGCGCGGTTCCCGGCGCTCGGCCGGGAGGTGGAAGCCGTGCGCTTGGGTGCGTTCCTGCTCGGATGCGAGCCCGGCGGCGACGCTGC
The DNA here is from genome assembly GCA_025352375.1 of Acetobacteraceae bacterium. Taxonomy (GTDB): domain Bacteria; phylum Pseudomonadota; class Alphaproteobacteria; order Acetobacterales; family Acetobacteraceae; genus Rhodopila. The sequence continues at coordinate 4,225 of JANXTL010000010.1, forward strand.
CCGCGCCTTGGGCGGAGGAGATGTGCCAGGTGAAGGCCAGAATGTCACGCCAGTGGCTGTCAGGATGGAACAGGGTGGCGATCTTCGCCGCGTCCTGGGATGCGAGCGCAGTTTCGAAGGCCGCGAGCCATTCCTCAGCCGAGCGTTTTGCGTGTTGCGCGGTTTGGAATTCATGGAAGGATTGGTCGAAATCGTTCATTTGGGGCGGTTCCGTGGGACATTGGGCCTGGGCGGATTATGGGCGGGGGTGGGGGTGGTGTCCATGTGGGCGGGGGGATGCCGTAAAGTGGACGGAGAACGTTCACTTTCGGCCATCTGGGGACAGGCCTTGCGCGCAGGCCACCCGCTCCCATCGCGCAGCTTCAAACGGATGCGGAGCGATCTTGCGGAAGCCGGTGTTTGGGACCTGGACAACGGTGCGCCCTCGGCCGAACCTCACCTCATTCCTTGATGTACCTCCTGGATGAGAAAGAGTGGGCCCGTCTCATTTCGTTCTGGTGAAGCGCAACGTTGCCGACATGGCCGGCTGCGATGTGGATGTCCTGGCTCCCTTCCAGGCCGTCCCAAAGGTGGTGCGGGTTTAGCCGGAAAACCACACCCGCGGTCTCGGTACCCCACACCAAGACCGCGGGCCAATACCCTTTCCTCAGGCCGTCTTCGCCTTCAGCTCCTCCAACTGCGCCCGCACCCCAGCGACCATGCACGACAGATCGGACGTCAGCATCACCATGTCGAAACCGCGCTTAACCGCGCCCGCCGCGAAGGGGGCGGCCGCACAATGCATGACGCATTTGATGCCGTGCCGATGCGCGGCCTCCCGGATCTTGTCGCACGTGGCCATATGCAGCGGATCGGGGTTATCGCCACGCGGGGCCAGCCCCAGGGCGAACGACAGATCGGCCGGCCCGATGTACACGGCGTCGAGGCCGGGCGTGGCGCAGATGGCATCGAGGTTGGCGATGCCCTCTTTCGTCTCGATCATCGCCATGATGACGATCTCATTGTTGGCATTGGCCACGTAGTCTCCGCCGCCGTAGTGCACCGCGCGGACAGGCCCGTTGGAGCGCATGCCGACCGGCGGATAGCGGCACGCGGCCACCGCCTGCGCGGCTTCCTCGGCGTTGTTCACCAGCGGCACGATGATGCCATAGGCGCCCAGGTCCAGCGCCTTCATGATGGCGGCCGGGTCGTTCCACGCGACGCGCACGACCGGAACCGTGTCGGTCTGGGAGATTGCTTGCAGCATCGGCAGGACATCGTTCATCTCGGCGGTGCCGTGCTGCAGGTCGATGCACAGGGCGTCGAAGCCCTGACGCGCCATGACCTCGGCCGTCATGCCGTGGGCGATGGAAAGCCAGCCCAGCGTCACGCATTTGCCGTCACGCCACATCTGCTTGATTTTGTTCGGTCGCATTCTCATTCCTCCGGTTCGGATTGCTCTGCATCCAACCCCAATGCGGCGCCTGTATCAAGACGGCCTTGCCCGCCGGACCCGATTGCGCTTGAACCGCGCTCCTTTTCCGGACGCGAGCGGCTTATGATCCAGGTTGGTATCGATTTTGGCACCACCAACAGCGTCATCGCGCTGCTGGGCGCCGACGGCGTCGCGCGCAGCGCCGTCTTCGGCACCGACGATGTCTTCCGCACCGTGCTGTGCTTCTGGGCGGAGGTATCCCCCGCCAAAAACACCCTGCACCACGCGGCCGGCCCGGCGGCGATTGCCGCCTACCTCGACGATCCCCTCGACAGCCGGCTGATCATGTCGATGAAATCCTATCTGGCGCAGCGCAGCTTCACCGAAACCCGCATTTTCGGCCGCCGCTTTACCTTGCCCGACCTGATCGCCGCGTTCCTGCGCGCCCTCGCCGCCGCCGCCGAACTGGATCCCGCCGCCGTGCGCGTGGTCGCCGGTCGCCCGGTCCGCTTCGCCGGCGACCTCGCCGACGACGCCTTCGGGGAGGTTCGGCTGCGCCAATCCTTCGCCGCGGCCGGGTTCCAGGACGTGACGGTGGCGCTGGAGCCGGAGGGGGCGGGCTGGCACTTTGCCCGCTCACTGACCCGCCCCGCAACCGTGCTGGTGGGCGATTTCGGCGGCGGCACCAGCGATTTCTCGGTCTTGCGATTCACCCCCGGCGCTCCGGTGCGGCCGATCGGCCATGCCGGCGTGGGCATTGCGGGCGACGTGTTCGATTACCGCATCATCTCCCACGTCATCAGCCCGCTGCTCGGCAAGGACGACACGTTCCGGGTCATGGGCAAGGACATGCCCATTCCCATCGAATATTTCTCCACGTTTGCCCAGTGGCACCGCCTGTCCCTCATGCGCAATCCCAAGACCATGCGGGAAATCGGGGAAGTCGCGCAGACCGCCCAACACCCCGAGCGCCTGAAGCGGCTCATGGCGTTGATCCAGGACGAGCAGGGATTTCCGCTTTATCAGGCTGTGTCCTCGGTCAAAGCCGCGCTATCGCATGCGGAAAGCGCCGTCCTGCGCTTCAACCATGCAGGATTCGCGATCGAGCAGGTCGTAACGCGCGCGGATTTCGAGTGCTGGATTGCCGCCGACCTCGCGCGCATAAATACCGCCATCGACCAGGCAATGACGGATGCGGGCGTGGCGGAGGTCGACCACGTGTTCCTCACCGGCGGCACATCGTTCGTCCCCGCGGTGCGGCGCCTGTTCGAGGTGCGGTTCGGCGCCGACCGGGTAACAACGGGTGGGGAGTTCGTGTCGGTAGCCGAGGGATTGGCGCTGATGGGCGCCCAGACCTAGGCGCCCAGACCTAGGCGCCCAGGCCTAGGCGTGCAGCCCAGGCGCCTCCTGCCCCGTCCGCGCCACGTATTCCGTGTAGCCGCCGCCATACATGTGCATGCCCTCCGGCGTCAGCTCCAGCACCCGGTTGGACAACGCTGCCAGAAAATGCCGGTCGTGGGACACGAACAGCATCGTGCCCTCGTACTGGGCGAGCGCCCCGATCAACATCTCCTTCGTCGCCATGTCCAGATGGTTGGTCGGTTCGTCCAGCACCAGGAAATTCGGCGGGTCGTACAGCATCAGCGCCATCACCAGACGTGCCTTTTCGCCGCCCGACAGCACGCGGCAGCGCTTCTCCACCTCATCGCCGGAGAAGCCGAAGGCACCGGCCAGCGAGCGCAAAGCCCCCTGCCCGTCGCGCGGAAAGCGGGACTCCAGCATCTCCATGACCGAGCTGTCGCCGTCCAACAAATCCATCGCGTGCTGGGCAAAATAGCCGATCTTGACGCTGCCGCCGACGCTCACCGACCCCTCGTCCGGGTCGGTCGTACCGGTCACCAGCTTCAACAGCGTCGATTTCCCGGCGCCGTTGACGCCGAGCACACAGCAGCGTTCGCGGCGACGCACCAACAGGTCGAGACCATCGTAGATCACCCGGTTGCCATAGCGCTTATGCACGCCGCGCAGGTTCACCACGTCTTCCCCCGAACGAGGCGCCGGGGCGAAATCGAAGGCGATGGACTGGCGGCGCTTCGGCGGCTCGACGCGGTCGATCTTCTCCAGTTTTTTGACGCGGCTTTGCACCTGCGCCGCGTGCGAGGCGCGGGCTTTGAAACGTTCGATGAAATTGATTTCCTTCGCCAGCATCGCCTGTTGGCGTTCGAATTGCGCCAATTGCTGCTTTTCGTTCTGCGCGCGCTGGTTCTCGTAAAATTCGTAATCGCCGGAGAACGTTGTCAGGGTTCCGCCATCGATCTCGATCACTTTGTTGATGACCCGGTTCATGAATTCGCGGTCGTGCGAGGTCATCAGCAGCGCGCCGTCATACCCAGCCAGAAACTGCTCCAGCCAAATCAGGCTTTCGAGATCCAAATGGTTGCTCGGCTCGTCCAACAGCATGACGTCGGGGCGCATCAGCAGAATGCGGGCCAGCGCCACGCGCATCTTCCACCCGCCGGACAGCGTGCCGACGTCGCCGTCCATCATTTCCTGGCTGAAGCCCAATCCGTCCAGCACTTCCCGAGCCTTGCTGTCCAGCGCGTAGCCGTCGAGTTCTTCGAAACGGGCCTGCACGTCGCCGAATCGTTCCAATATGGCATCCATATTGTCGGCCTCGTCCGGGTCCGCCATTTTCGCTTCCAGCGTCGCCAGTTCGGCGCCCAGCGCGCTGACGGCGCCGACACCGTCCATCACCTCGGCGACCGCGCTGCGGCCCGACATCTCCCCCACGTCCTGGCTGAAGAAGCCGATGCTGATGCCGCGATCGGTCAGGACCAGACCCTCGTCCGGCTCCTCCTCCCCGGCGATCATGCGGAACAGCGTGGTTTTGCCGGCGCCGTTGGGGCCGACGAGGCCGATTTTCTCGCCCTTTTGCAGGGCGGCGGTCGCTTCGATGAACACCAGGCGGGTGCCGTTTTGCTTCGTGATGTTGTCCAGGCGGATCATGGGTCCTCGGTGGCGGAAGCTGCGGCGGTGCGCTTACAGCAAGCCGCCGCTGGCTTCTACCTCCACGCTCTAGTAATGGGTGACCCACGGGCTGGTCAGCGCAGCCTCGATGCGGCGATGGCGCGCCTTGATGACATCGGCCGGCACCGCACTGACAAACGCGTAGAACGTCTTCGTGCGGATCGCGTCGACCACCCGATCCCCGACCCTCATCGGATCCAGGCCCGAGGCAGCGAGGCGCTCCGCCAGCACCGCCTCATCCGTGGGGCGGATGCTCGGTCCACCCATATGGTCGGGCCGGTTGCGGCCACCGCGGGCGATATTCGTCGCGATCGGGCCAGGGCAGAGGACGGAGACGCCGATATTGGTTCCCTCCAACTCAAGCTCCAGTGCCTCCGACAACGAAAGCGCGGCGTATTTCGTCATGGAATACGGACCCTGGTCGGTGCCGCGGCGGTTCTGGAACCCGGCGACCGAGGCGGTGTTGACGATGTGCCCTTCCTCCCCATGCTTCAGGATGGCGGGTACGAAATGGCGGATGCCGTGGATGATCCCCCAGATGTTGACGCCCATCACGAAGTGCCAGTCGCTGACGGGGACATCGACCAGCTTGGTGCCGTGCATGGGCACGCCCGCGTTGTTGCAGGCGATGTGCAACTTGCCGAACCGGCGCTCGGCCTCTGCCAGGGCATCCAGCACGGATTGCTCCTGCGTCACATCGATCCGGACGGGCATGACCTGCTTGTTGGTGCCCGACAGGCCATGGGCGGCCTGCTCGACCGCGTCCTTCTGGATGTCCGCCATGACGACGTTGGCGCCGGCTTCCGCCAGGGCCGTCGCGATGCCGAGGCCGATACCCGACGCCGCACCCGTGACGATCGCTGTCTTGCCGGAGATGTCCATCGCCCCAATCCTCCCAATGGTGGGCACCAGCTTAGCATGCCACGGGCCGGGCTGGAATGCCCGCGCTCACCAGCCGCGAGCGCGGCTAGAGCGTGATCGCCTGAGGTTGCACGCGATCTCGGCGTTCGATCATGGTCTAAGCCTTTGTTTGAGAGGGTGATTCACGCCCGAGGTTGAAGTCAACCTCAGACGATCACGCTCTAGTGCGCGGCGAAGCTGGGCGCGGTCGGTCTTGGCTCCGCTCGCCGTCTCGCGGAACAGCTTCTTGCATCCGGCGCTCTGGCCGTCCGTCGAGACGCGTGCATAGCCGTAATTCACAGGCCAAGCTCGCTGTGCGAACCGAGGCGCACAAGCTGCAACGTATCGTCACCGATCTTGCGGTAAATCGGAACGAGATCGGTCTTGACGTAATGATCGCAATGATTTTTCCAATCGCCCGTCGGCCCACGATTGCGATACCGCTCCGCCAAAGGCTTATTCCCCGCGAGGACATTCGCGAATTCTGCGGACATATCCTGCTACGTCGTTGGTCGGGCCGACGGATTCGGCCTTTCGCCGGCATGACGAATGGTCGCGACGTCAGGAGCCAATAATTACTCACCAGTCAGTAATAAAGACGACAAATTGCCGTTTCGCAACCATCATGCCGGTATGATTTCATCTGCGACCATCGGCGTCATCTGCGGACAAACCTTCTTGACCGTTGGCCACGCAGCGAAGCTCTGCCGAAGCCAGACTCACCGACCGCCCCCCATCCCTCTTGACAAAACTAACGGACGATGTTAGTCCACCAACCATGGACCACACGGCGCCGCATTCCGCACGCACCGAACGCCCGGCTCCCTCCCAGGAGGACCGGCCCGCCACCGCCATACCCTCCTGCATCGCCGCCATCCTGAGCGTCGTCCGTACCCTCCTCGGCTACGGCAAGCACCTCGACCAAACCATCCCCAACCAAGCCGACCACCCCCGCTTCCCCACGCTGGCCGCCGGCTTTGGCACGCACGACGTGCGCCGCATCCTCGCCCATGTGCAGCGCGGCATCCTCCGCGCGATGATGCTGGAACGGTTTTTGCTCGCCCGCGCC
>JANXTL010000043.1 GCA_025352375.1 Acetobacteraceae bacterium
TAGACCATGATCCAACGCCGAGATCGCATGCAACCTCAAACGATCATGGTCTAGGCGGTAGCAGCCTCGGCCTTTCCGCCGATCTGGACGGTCACCGCGGCGTGGCGGGGGTTGGCGATCGGCAGAAAGCTATAACCGAACCGTACAGTATTCCGCTCCTGGGTTGGTGCGACTTTCGCCAGGATGACGCTCATGGCGGAGACATGCCGATAGCGTCGCCCCTGTGTGTGAAGGGTCGCGGCGATCGCGTCCACCAGCGGTTGTTCGATGGTCTCTTGGACCGGCCCTGGGGACAGGACGATCATGCCTGGATGCCTCGGATTGATGCGGGCCTTCGACGCAAGTAGTCGTTCCTGCACGGCGGAGCACAATTCCGGAAAAGTCCACCCCCGTTGGACCGGCCATTCATAGCGGTCGAACACGTCCACGATACAGGTCAGCCGGTCGGTCGGACCCATCGCGATGGCAAAGTCTTTCACCCGTCCCGATCCGTCTCTCGCTGGCAGGAAGGCGATGCGGTTGCCGGAGTCCGACAGCACCTTCGCCGTGGCGAACAACGCCAAGCCGTGGAGCGAGTACCCGGTATCGGCCGCGGCCGCTGCCATTTCGGGGAACAGGGGATGGTGCGACCAGCACGCGGTAAAGTAGCGAAAAGCAGCCGCCAAGGTCGTCGCCACCGACGCTTCCGAACTGCTCCAGCACGCCCAGTCCGGGTCGGCGATACCCGCGCGTAGCGTGTGCAGGGCCCAGGCCAGTTTGTATTTTGCCAAGCCGGACAACGGTTTAGTCGCCTCGGCCGCCGCGACCTCGCTCAAATGGGTTTCGAGCAGTCCGTTGGTTAACCGATCGTAGTCGGCGGCCACCGAATCCAGCCATTCCCCCGTGATCGACACAAAGTCCGAAGCCGGACCGCCTGGTTGGTAAATGTGCATGAGGCGGTCGAGTTCTTCCCGCCCTGCCAGTACATGACCCGCGAGAAGCGTCGCACCTTCCGGCGGAGTTTCGGCAGTCCGCTCCAGCGGCACGACAGACGCGGGCGGATTATTCAAAGCCAACAGGCCGGGCGTCGTGGTGACGGCGCCGCAAGTGGCACACTGCAAATCCACCGCCAGGAAATTCTTGGGATCGTAACCGCGCACCAACTCCGATTGCCCGCAGCGGCAATTCAGCACACCGGTGCCGTGGCCAATGAAGATGGGCCGGCCGGCGGCTTGAACGAAATGCGGTGCCCGCTCCATCGGGGTGGAAACGGCCCGCGTCACATCCAGTTGAACAGGCTGGAGAACCAACCCTTTCTCTTTTCCTGAATGATCGGCGTCGTGCCGGTATCCTGCGATACGCCCAGGGCCGTGTTCCCCTTGACGCGCTGGGCCTCGGCGACCGGATCGACGACTGCCGACCTTGTATCGCCTTTACGCCAGTACAGCAGCTGGTTAAGGAAAGAGTCGTCGACCTTGTCCATGCGCCCATCTTGATCGACGCGGCGACGGATATCTGTCGGCGCGTTGGGCCCGCTCTGCGCCAGCAAGGCACTTTGTCCGGCGGTGAGGCCACCGGTGGTGGGTGTGTTCAGCGCCGTCTGCGGCACCAATATTTCTTCGGCCTGGCGTTGCTCGGACTGTTCCTGCGGGCGCGGCGCACCTGGACGCGGCGGGCGGAGGTTGAAATCCGGCGGCAGAGACAGCGGCGCCCGCGTTGTCACGGTGAACTCGTCGGGCGCGTCCCGGGTAAAACCGAACGTGCGGGCCAAACCGCTGGTTTCGCAGCCTGCGAGCAGGAGGGCGCTGCCAGTCAGCAGTAGCGCGCGGGTCATGTGCCGATGAGGAGTGTTCTTTCGCATAGGGCGACTTCTTACGCGCGGAACGCGTCCGGCCGCAAGGCGATGTTGGCGCAAACCGGGGATGTTGTCTCGCGCCACCGCGAATGAGGCGATAGCGCTGAAATACGGTTGTTTGACCCCTGCATGGGGCAGGGGTTAAATGGGGCGTCGATGGTGCGGGACTGTTACAGGAGCGTGTTCGGCGCCCCAGCCCCCCTCGGGAGCGAAGGAATACCGATCATGCGCCAAGCAATCAGGCTGACACTCATCGTCGGCACCGCGCTCGCCTGCACCAGCTGCGCCAAGACGAGCAATGTCAGCCAAATATTTAGCCGCGGCCCCGGCAATAGCGCAGAATTCATTGCCGGCAATCCGACCAGCGTGCTGATCGATTTCGCGCATGGCTCCGACCAGGAACTTGATGCCGCGCACATGATGGCGGTGAACCGGTGCGCGTTGTTTGGGCGCAACGGCGGTGCGATCCTCGACAGCATCAACCCGCGCAGCGACGGGGTCGATCGGGCGTCCTATCTTTGTCAGTAAAGGACGTCGCCGTGTCGGAACCCGAGATCGTCCGGGCCGCGATCCGTCTGGCACCCGCCGTTCGGGCTGCCCGCATGGATGCCGAGCAGATGCGGCAGACGCCGTCGGCGCTGGCGGCGGAGATAACGAAAGCCGGCATTTACCAGATGTATCTGCCGGCCTCGGCTGGCGGACCGGAAACGCCGCCGCTGGTCGCCTTCCGGGTGGTGGAGGAATTATCCCGGATCGACGGATCGGTTGGCTGGTGCGCGATGATCGCGACCGCCCTTTCGCTGAATGTCGGCCGTCTTCCGGCTGAGGTCGCGCGCGAACTCGCGGGAAGCCCCGCCGATTATCGTGGCGCGGGGTCCGCGCGCGCCGGCGGACGGGCATGGCCGGTCGAGGGCGGCTATCGGGTCAAGGGCCAGTGGAATTTCGCCAGCGGCATCCAGAATGCCAACTGGCTTTATGCCACATGCGTCATGATGGATGGGGACACGCCTTTGTTGTCTCCGGCTGGCACCCCGGTGCTGCGCGCCCTGTGGGTGCCGCGCGCGCAGGTCGCCATCGTCGACACTTGGCAAACCATGGGCATGCGCGGCACCGGCAGTCAGGATTTCACCATCGATGACATCGTCGTGCCGGAACGCCGCAGCCGCTTGTCGGACGCCCCGTCGTGCGCGACCGGCCCGCTGTACCACCCACGCGCATGGTATGTGAATTTGTGGACCCCCTCCGCCGCCAACGCGCTTGGCATCGCGCGCGGCGCTATCGATGCTTTGACCGAGATCGCGGCGACCGAGGCATCCACCATGTCCACCAACCTGCTGCGCGATCGCCCCCGGGTGCAGGAGCGTCTCGCGGAAGCCGAGGCCATCGTGAACGGCGCGCGAGCCTACGTCTTCGACGCGGTGGGGCGGCTTTGGGGGACGTTATGCGCGGGACAGGAACCGACCGACCGGGAGGTTGCGCAAGCCCGATTGTCCCTGGTGCACGCGATGCATGAATCCGTGCGCGCCGTCGACAAAGTCTTCCACGCCGCCGGCACCAACGCGATCTACACCCGCCTGCCGCTGGAGCGAGCCTTCCGCGATGCGCATGTGGCCGTGCAGCACGCGGCGGCGCTGCCGGGTTATTTCGAGTCCGCCGGCAAGGTACTGCTCGGTCTTCGGCCCACCGATCCCGGCTGGTAGTTGCAGCCAACGCGTTCCGGCGTCACACTGGTGAGATAAAACAGTCACTGGGAAACGCCATCATGTCCTCTCGTTTTGCCGGCCTCACACCGCTGCTCGCCCCCCGCTCCGTCGCCGTGCTGGGCGCGTCGAGCGACCCGACCCGGATCAGCGGGCGCCCCATCGCCTATATGAAGTCGCAGGGCTTCCAGGGCGGTCTCTATCCGATCAACCCCAATCGCACCGAAATTCAAGGGCTGAAGGCCTACGCGTCGATCAACGACGTGCCGGAGGTCCCCGACGTCGCGATCGTCGCGGTCGCATCGGAAGTCGCGGCTGCCGCCGTCGAGGATCTGGGGAAAAAGGGCGTCAAGGCCATCGTGATGTTCACCGCTGGCTTCGCTGAAATGGACGATGCCGGTGCCGTCGCGCAGGACAAGATGGTCGCCACCGCGCGGTCCTACGGCATGCGCATCCTCGGACCCAACTGCCTGGGCGTGTTCGATGCCCGGCGGTCGTATTACGCGACCTTCTCCTCGTCGTTCGACAGCGGCTGGCCGGTGCCCGGGCGGATCGGCATCGCCTCCCAATCCGGCGCGTATGGCACGCATTTGTATACGCTGGCCCGCAACCGCGGCATCGGCGCGTCGACATGCATCATGACCGGTAACGAAGCCGACGTGACGGTCGGCGAGTGCATCGGTTGGCTGGCGGAAAACGAGGACGTCGACGTCATCGCGGTCTACGCCGAGGGCATCCGCGAGGCCCCCGGCCTGATCGCCGCGCTGGAGGCCGCGAGGGCTGCCCGCAAACCTGTCGTGATGCAAAAAGTGGGTCGGTCGGAACTCGGCACGAAAGCGGCGAAATCGCACACCGCGTCGATCGCCGGCGACGATGCTGTGACCGAAGCGATCATGAACGAGTTCGGCGTGTTCCGAGCGAGCAACTCCGAACAGATGCTGGATATCGCGCATACCGCGACGCGGAAGATCTATCCGGTGAAGAACACGCTGGGGGTCATTACGGTATCCGGCGGTGCGGGCGTGCTGATCTCCGATGTGGCGGAGACGCTGGGCCTGTCGATGCCGGAGATGCCAATGGACGCGCAGAAGCGCTTGCGGGCGCTGGTGCCGTTCTGCGCGCCCCGGAACCCGGTCGATGCCACCGCCCAGGTGTCGAACGACGTATCTCTGGTCAAAACCTTCACCGAATCGATGATCCGCGACGGCGGTTATTCGTCGGTGCTCGGCTTTTTCAGCATGACGGCGTCGTCCCGCCGCTGGCCTTCGATCAAAGAGCAGTTGAACGCGGTCAAGGAAGAAAACCCTGGCCACCTATACGTGCTTTCTGTGATCGTCCCGCCCGAGGGCCGGGACGAGCTCGAAACCGATGGCTGGGTCGTGCACGAGGACCCCACACGAGCGGTGGTGGCGATCGACGCGATGGGTCGTTTTGGGGCGGCGTTTGCCAAGCCGGCCGGTGCGCCGGCACCAACGGTTCCGGCCGTGACGTTGCCTGCGGTCACCCCCACGGAAGCCGAGGCCAAGCGCTTGCTGGCGACCGCCGGCATCGCATCCGCACCGGAAGCGGAATGCACCGACGCGGAAGCAGCCGTCGCCGCCGCCGCGAAATTCGGCTTCCCGGTGGTGATGAAAATTCTGTCGCCGGACATCCTGCACAAATCGGAAATCGGCGGCGTGCTGCTGGATGTCTCCGACGCCGCCGGCGTCCGCGAAGGATTCGCATTGCTGCTGCAACGCGCCAAATCCGCCGCGCCCACCGCCAGGATCGAGGGCGTGCTAGTCGCCAAGCAGCTCAAGGGCGGCGTCGAGTGCATCATGGGCATCATGCAAGACCCCGTCTTCGGCCCCATCGCGATGTTCGGGCTTGGCGGTATTTTCGTGGAAATCCTGAAGGATGTGGTGTTTCGTCGCTGCCCGTTCGGGCCGGATGTCGCGGAGGAGATGATCCGCTCCATCAAAGGCGCGCCCCTGCTGCTCGGGGCACGCGGCCGCAATAAAGCCGACGTGAAGGCGCTGGCGGACACGTTGTCGCGGTTATCGGCCTTCGCCGTCGCCGCGGGTCCGAAGCTGGCGTCGATCGATATCAACCCGGTCTTCGCGATGCCCGAGGGCGAGGGCGCGTTTGCCGTGGACGCGGTCGTCGAAGTGGGGGATTAGAAAGCCCCGCTCGCCAGCCTCGGTTCCGGCGATTCCCGGGGCTTGGCAGGGGGCTTTGGACGCGTGACCTTCACCGCGAGACAGCGTGCCGACTTTCAGAAGGACGCGGCTATCGTCGCCGGGGTCGCGCGTGGGCGCGAATCCTCGATGTACGGACCGCTCCGCGACATGCTGTCGGCAGCTTTGAGCTATGATCGGCGCAGCATCGACATCGATCGTGCCGGTGCCAGGGGGCGCCCGGACCTAACCGTGTTCGCACCGGGGGGGGCGGCCGACGCTGTCGTGCCTTGGATTGTTCTCGAAGCCAAAGACGAACACGGGATTGCCGCCGACCGGTCGCGCAGGGCGGGGTTGTTCGCCGAAAAGGCGAAATACGTGACCGCCGACACCGCTTGGTTCGTCATGGTGGACCCTACCATCGTCGTCGCCCGACCGGTGGAGCAAGGTACGTCCGACGCGCGCGATATTGAACTTCCGTTATCCGCCATCACCATCGATCGCTTCGCCGAAGTCTTCGCACCACTGAGTTCCGAGCTTGCCGGCATACCGCGCATGATGGAGCGTTTCCGGGGCGGCGACGAAAGCTTGATCGCGACCGAGAAATTGAGCGGCGACGACGATCCCCTCACCCTTCGTATGGCCCGCGACGCCTTTTTCGACGGTCTGCGTGAAACGACTGGACTGCTGCAACAGGCCGTGGAAACCGCTCTGGCGGGGACGCGTCTGCGCCGGCAGGAGATCGCCGCGGAGGTTCGCGTTTTCCGTGAGCAATTCGGTAAAATCCGATTTACACCGTACCCCCTGCGGATCGAGGGATCCCCAAAGTCCTACGAGGAAAATATCGACCACGGCCCAGCGGCGCGCCGGTTGACGCGCAAGCTTCGCAGCGAAGCGGCAATGGCTCGGCTGACGATCGACGCCCTGCCACGCTTCGCGGAGCGTGCCGGACTCGACATCGACGACCCCGCCGATGCCCGCCAGATCGACCAGGTTTTCTCGATCGAAACTGCCAACCTGATTCTCGCACGTCTGCTTCTAATTCGCTTCCTTGAGGACCACGGGTTTTTCGACGAGGAAACCCCCGATGGCATCGTGCGCCGCCGGTATTTGTGCAACGGCGGTGTGCAGGCTTTCCAAGGCATGCGCGCCTATTTCAAGCAAGGATACACGCGCCTTCTGGAAGAAGCGTATCGCTCGGGTGCCGGGGTTTATGCCGCGGCATTCAATGAAACCGAACTGGATTGGGTTCTCGGACTTAACGCGCCGGAGCTTTCACGGGTCGTCGAATGGGCGATGTACCGTTTCTCCCGTTACGATTTCACCACCGTCAGGGGGGACATCCTGACCGGCGTCTACGATCGGTTTTTATCGCCCTCGCAACGTAAGGCGAAAGGCGAATTCTATACGCCGCCGAGTATCGCCCGCTGGATGCTCGAACGGCTCGATTTGCGACCGGAGGATTCCATCCTCGACCCGTCCTGCGGTTCGGGAACATTCCTGATCGAGCGCTATCAGCAGGTCGTGGGCGAGGACGCGGACCGGGGTTTGGCGACCTACGACGAGGCGCGGGACGCGGTGATTCGCATCGCCGGCAACGACCTGAATCCGTTTTCGGCGATTCTAACGCAAATTCAGTTGCTATGGCATTTGGTGACGTTCGGGCCGGCCGTTCGTGCGCAGGGTCTTCCGCTGCTGTCGGTGGCGGAGCGCGCCAACAGCCTTGTGCCGACCCTGTTACGGGATCAATCCGCGACCGGATTCGCCGATATCGACCGGAACGATTACGCCGCTGTTGTCGGGAATCCGCCCTATGTTCGCCCCGAGCGGGGGCTGGATTTGGATCCAGCCGCACGGAGTTATTACGAGACAGGCAGGACGGTCGATACCGTCGTCTTTCCCGGGATCAATGTCGACCGGAATGTTTTCCGCTTGTTCATCTATAGAGCATTGGATCATTGGTGTGCGAAGCCTGACGGAGGGCGGACCGGTAAACTGGCCCTGGTGCTGCCTTTAGGATTTTGCAGCGGCGCCGATTCGGCCGATTTACGGCGCCTGTTTATGCCCGGGGGCCGGTGGACAATCCGCGAGATCGTGGACATGGAGTTGATCTGGCGCAGCGTGTTCGATGCGGACGTTCTACCGATGATCCTGATCGCCGAGGCCCGAGCACCCAAGGAGGACGATCGAGTCATAATTCATTTGGCCGATGAGCGCTGTGTATTGGTGCCGGCCGTGAAGGGCGGCCGCCCTGGGTTCGATCTAAACCAAGCCGCGACGAGTGCTATTGCGTATTCGGATATATTCTCGCCCGACGGCCATATCCTGACCCGGCTTACGCCGCAGCGGCTGAATATTCTGAAAATTTTACGAGGGTCCGATACCTTTTCGCACGCAGCGAAACTTTATTGGACACGGCGACGAGCTCGCGTGACAGACGCGGTTGACGAACAGCCAACCGGACACGGCGAGGGCCGGTGGGAGGAGCAAAGACTGATACGTTATGGGGTAGCCCGGCGCGGACAAGGTGATGTTTCCGAACGAGGGCTTTCGTTATGGAAAGGAGAGAATATCCGCACGGGCAGTCTTGCCGGTGAGCCGGCATTCCAAAAGGTCGATATTTCGACCGTTGATTCGCCGAGCGTTTGGTCGTACTCAAGGCTGCTACCAAACAAAATGTTCGCGCTCCCATTAATTGAACAGATTCCCTGTGCGGCGCCCTTCGATCCGCGCATCGACGCCATGCTCAACACGGTCACTGTGTTCGGACCGCGTCCCGACTTGGCGGACGTCCCATTCGATGCTGTGTTATCGTCACGAATTTATGGCTATTATACTATTCTTAGCCTGCGAAGCAGTTATATGAACAAGCTGCGGAGTCATATTTACCCGAGCATAATCGCGGCATTGCCATGGTCGGAAACTATCGCTGAGCATCGCGCCGACCTGCGTTCCGCGCGCGAAACTCTATTCGCCGCCTGCAAGCGGCGCTTCGACGCCGGCGCATCCCTTCGTGAGGAGGCCGAGACCTTAGGCCTGAAACCACTTCGCGATGTGTTCCGCGCCCGCGCCCCCGGCGCCACCTTCGGCCAGTCCGAGGGCATCGCCGGCGGCGAGGCTTTCTCGGTTGGCGAGGTCACGGTCGTCCAGAACGACGAAACCTGGACAATCCGACCGGACGCCAGTTCGCCGGACTGGGTGCTGGCGGTGCCTGGGCAAACACTGGCGGAACTCATTGCGGCCGGCCTCCGCCTCGTCGCCGGTTCCGAACTCAACCGGACCTCCTTGCTCCGCCTGCCCATCCCGGTGGACCTGGATACTGCACAGCGCCTGACCGATTTGAGCGGCCGTTATGCCACCGACGTATTGGAAGAAGCTGTCGAGAGGGAGGTTGACCGCATCGATGCCATCGTCGGTCCCGCCCTCGGACTCAGCCTCGGGGACATCGCGTTCATTCAGCACGAGATGATTGCGGATCCCTTTCTCAGCCGCATCCGCCCCCGTTACCCGTATTTCACACCGAAGCAGCGCGGGCGCCGACTCACTCTGGAACGATCCGACCGGTACCAGCCCAGCCGGGACTCTCCTGGGGAATAGCCCAGCATGATCATCGCCCTCGCCGGTCACGTCGACCACGGCAAAACCGCGCTTGTTCGCGCGCTGACCGGTATCGATCCGGATCGTCTCCCGGACGAAAAAGCGCGCGGCATGACCATCGACCTGGGATTCGCGCACACCGTGCTGCCCGACGGCAATACGGTGGGTTTCGTCGATGTGCCAGGGCATGAGCGGTTCCTGACCAACATGCTGGCCGGCGTGCTGTCGATCGACAGCGTGCTGCTGGTCGTCGCCGCCGACGACGGGCCGATGCCACAGACGCACGAGCATTTATCCATCCTTGCTCTGACCGGCATTACCGATATCGCGGTCGCTGTCACCAAGATCGACCGGGTGGACGAGGCACGCGTGGCCGCCGTTACTGTGGAGGTGCGGGAGGTCCTCGCACGAGCGGGTTACACCGATCCAACGATGATGCCGGTATCGGCGATCGCCGGCACGGGCATGGAGGCGTTGCGTTCGTGGATCGGTGCAAAGGCCGCCGCGTGGCGCCGGCGTTCCTCGGCCGGCGGGTTCCGGCTGGCGGTCGACCGGGGATTTTTGGTTCCCGGCACCGGTCTGGTGGTGACCGGGACCGTCGCCTCGGGGACGGTTGCCGTGGGCGACCGGTTGCTGCTGTCGCCCGCCCATCTGGCCGCGCGGGTGCGGGGCATTCAGGTGCACCACGCCGCCGCCGAAACCGCATCCGCCGGAGATCGTTGCGCGCTGGCGATCACCGGAACCCGCATCGAAAAAGCAACGGTGCGCCGAGGAGATTGGCTGCTTGCACCATCGCTGCATGCCCCCACCGCCCGCCTGGATGCCCAGGTCCGGGTGGCCGAAGGGCGGGTGCTGAAACATGCGTCCTCGGTGCATGTTCATATCGGTTCCGCCAGCATCGGGGCGCGGGTTTTGACCGGAACCGACGGCTTCGTGCATTTGACCTTGCAACGGGAAACCGCCGCATTGTTCGGAGATCGGGTCATTCTGCGCGACGATGCGACGGGGCGCGTCGTTGCGGGCGGCCGGGTGATCGATCCGTTCCCGCCGGCGCGCCGGGTGCCGCGCGAACAGCGCGCGGCGTCGCTGGCGGCAATGGCCTCAACTGACCCGTTGCAGGGATTGTTACGGACCGATGGCTGGATCGATCTCGCGCGCTTTGGCCTGGCGCGGAATCTCGATTCGACCGACACGCTGACAGGCGGCATCCGCATCGGTCGCTCGGCGCACCCTATTTTGGTTTCACAGGAAACCAGCGAATCCCTGGGCGAGGCGTTGCTGCGGATTTTGACAGGCTGGCATGAGAAACATCCCAGCCTGCCCGGTCCCGGCAAGGCGGCGCTGTTGCTGAGCATGCGTGCCTGGCCGGCGGAAATCGCCGAGGCCGTGTTGGTGGAACGCCTCGCACGCGGAGATATCCGGCAGCGTGACGCGGTGTACCATCTGCCCAGCCATCAGGCGCGCCTCGCACCCGCCGACGCGTCCGCCTGGAAGCGTATCGAACCGGCATTCGTCGCCGAACCGCTGCGCCCCCCGCGCGTGCGGGAAGTCGCCGAACTGCTTTCGATGTCGCCCGAGGAAACCGAATCGCTGCTGGTGCGGCTGGAACGTTTCGGCTTGCTGTTGCGGGTGGCGCCGAACCGGTTCTTTCAACCCGCCGGCGTGGTGGCGCTGGGCAACATCGCGGCGGCTCTGGCGGCGGAATCCGAGGAGGGCACGTTCATCGCCGCCGCTTTCAACAAGCGCAGCGGTATCGGGCGCAATCTGACCATCCAGGTACTGGAATATCTGGACAAAATCGGCGTGACCCGACGGGCGGGGGAACCGCGCCACGTCGTCCGGGCGGTGGCGGATGTGCTAGGGTAAACGGACAAGGAGACATCGCATGCCAGCCAGAACAGGTGCGGAATTTCTGCGCGGATTGAAAGACGACCGGCAAATCTGGGTCGGCGCGGATAAGGTGACCGACGCGCAGTCGCACCCCGCCTTCACCGGTGCTGCGCGGGGCATGGCGGCGGTATTCGACCTGCAGCATGAAGCGGCCGACGATCTGCTGATCCCCGACCCGGAAACCGGCGAACAGATCAATGTCAGTCACATGATTCCGAAATCGCCGGAGGACATTAAGCGCCGGCATCGCGGTTTGCGGCGCATCGCTGAACATACCGTGGGTGTGATGGGCCGTACGCCCGACTATATGAACGTCACCTATGCAGGATTCGCCGGCTGCTGGGACGAATGGGCGGTGCATGGCAACGAAGCCGGAGCCGCGCGACAGGTCGAATACCAGAAATTCCTGCGCCGCAATGACATCAGCCTGACCCACACGCTGATCCATCCGACGATCGATAAGGCTCGCGACGAGATGCCGGGCCAGGAAAACGATGTCATATTACGGAAAATCTGCGACACCGAACATGGCATTGTCGTCCGTGGCGCGCGCATTCTTGCGACTTTGGCACCGTTCTCCGATGAAATCGCTGTCTATCCCGGCCGCCCGTTGCCGGACGGTGCGGATAAATTCGCGGTGTCATTCTGTATCCGGATGGACACCCCCGGCCTGAAATTCATCTGTCGCGACAGCGTCGCGGGCACGCCCAACCGGTTCGACGCGCCGCTGGGATCCCGGTTCGATGAGCAGGACGCCTTCGTGGTGTTCGACGATGTGGAGGTCCCGCGCGACCGTGTCTTCATCGACGCCAATGCCAAAACCTATAACCAGGTCATGACGAAAAGCTGGAACGGCAACGTCATGCAGCAGACCATGGTGCGGGCCTCGACCAAGCTGGAATTCGCCTGGGGTCTGGCGACCGCCATGGCCGAGGCGATCGGCGACAAAAGCCCCAATGCTCAGCAACTGCTGGGCGAACTCTGGAGCTACGCCGAACTCGCCCGTTCGGCCGTACAGAACGCCGAGGACCACCCGAAAGAATGGTCCAACGGCTGCTGGTTCCCCGCGTCGGAGCCGCTGACCGCGCTGCGGGCGTCGATGCCGTTCTGGATGCCTCGGGCCAACGAAATCATCACTCTGCTCGGGTCCCACAACCTGCTGGCGACGCCGACCTGGGCGATGATGCGCGATCCCGAGCTGCGGCCGTATATCGATAAATATCTGCACGGCGCACACGGCATGGACGCCGAACGGCGCATCCGGTTGTTTCGCCTCGCGTGGGATTTCGCCGGCACCGCGCTGGCCTCACGGGTGGAGCTTTACGAGCGGTTCTATTTGACGTCCGGCACACGCAACCAAATGCGCGCGCAGATGAACGCGCCCAGGGAACGGGCGACGGCGCTGGTGGAGCGGTTTTTGACAGAGGCGGTGGAGTAGCGAGAAAGGACTCCCCCTCCTGCAAGGGGAGGGGGAGTGTCTTCAGGTCTACCCCGGCAGCTCCAGCACATTCTTCGACAGAATATTCCGCTGGATCTCGTTCGTGCCGCTGTAAATCGTGGAAGGCCGGGATTGCAAAAACAGCCCGGCCGGGTTCAGCGCGCGATTGCCCTCCATCGGTTCCAGCATCCCGCCGTGTTCGCCCGCCACGTCCAGCATGGTTTCGCCGATCCGCTGATACAACTCGGTCTGGAACACTTTCAGCATCGACACATCTGGACCCGGAATTTCCCCGCGCTGGACTTGTTCCACATAGACCCCGTAAAGATCGGTCAGATCCTCGACATCCAGCCGATGGCGATTGAAAACCTTCAGGAACGACCCGTCCTCCGAGATGCCCATCCGTTCCGCCAGATCGCGCAGGCGCGCCAGGGCGTAGGCCGATTGTTTGGGGGATCCGACAAAGATGCGCTCGAACCCAAGCAGGGCCTTGGCCATGCTCCAACCCCGGTTGGGTTGTCCGACCAAAGCAGAGGCTGGTACGCGGACATTGTCAAAGAAGGTTTCCGCAAATTCCTCGTTCAAATCCAGCGTCATCAGCGGTCGCACGGTGATGCCGGGGGTGTCCATGGGCACGAGGAAAAACCCGATCCCCTCCTGCTTCTTCGCCTGTCGGTCCGTCCGCGCCAGGACGTAGATCCAGTTGGCGTCCATCGCCATGGAGGTCCAGATTTTCTGCCCGTTGATAACGTAATCGTCGCCATCCCGTTCCGCCAAGGTGCGCAACGATGCCAGATCGGATCCGGCGTTCGGCTCGCTGTAACCCTGGCACCAGATGTGCTCCCCCGACAACACCTTCGGCAGGAAAAACGCCCGCTGCTCATCCGTGCCGTGGGCAATCAGTAATGGCCCGACCATCAACACGCCCTGGTCGATGGTGCGGGCGCAGCCGTGGCGTTCGAACTCGTCCAGCATGATGAGCTGCTTACCGGGCGACAGGCCCATCCCGCCGTATTCAACCGGCCAGCCGGGGCAAAGCCAGCCTTTTTCGGCCAGTTTGAAATACCAGGATTTGCACTCGTTCCAGTGCAGGCGTTTCAGCGGGTTGCGGATTTCCGGTGGGTAGTTCGCCACCACCCACGCCCGCACGACAAGGCGGAATGCTTCGTCCGATAAATCGTCCATCAGTCCTCGTCGCCCACCGGCGCCAGGTCGCGGAATCGTGCTCTGTGAACCGCCGCCGATCCATAAGCCGGTGCCAGAACCATCATCTTGCGCAGGAACAGGCCGGGATCCGCCGCGTCGGTGTAGCCGATGCCGCCATGCAGCTGGATGCAGCCGCGGGTGACAATGGATGCCGCGTCGGATGCGCGCGCCTTGGCCCGCGACACCGCCGCTTTGCGTAAGGCCGAATCCCCGGATTCGTCCTGCGTTTTCGCGGCGGCATTCACCGTCGCGCGCGCCAGCGACACCTGAATTTTCAAATCAGCCGACCGGTGCTGCAACGCCTGGAACGATCCGATCTTGCGGCCGAACTGCTCACGGGTTTTCAGGTACTCCATGGTGATGCCGAACACCCGGTCCATGACGCCGAGTAGATAGGCCGAGGTCGCCATGCAGGCGGTTTCCAGCGCCGCCGATGCATCGCCATCGATCCAAACGGCATGTGCGTTGTCCAGCGTCAGGGTGCCGGAATTTCCGCCGTCCTGGGTCGTCTGGCACTCCAGATGCACGCCGGCCGCGCCGCGTTCCACCAATGCCAGACCGCCGGGCACGGTGACCAGGAAGGCGTCCGCCCCAGCCGCCATCGGTACGAAAACCTTCTTTCCGGTAACGCGACCGCCCGCGAACATGGTCCCGCCGTCCGCCAGATCGAGGCTCAGCGGTTTTTCCTGCCACGCCGGCAGCACGATGCGGTCGCCGGCCATAACATCGGGCAGCATATCCGACGGCAGTAGCCGTGCCGCCATCGCCGCCGCGATCAGGGGTTCGGGGATCAACGCCGCACCGAGTTCCTCGGTCAACGCGCAGAATGCCTGCACGCCGAGGCCGGAGCCGCCCTGATCCTCGGGCACCAGCAGTCCGAGCCAGCCCATTTCGCACATTTCGCGCCACACGGTGCGGTCGAAGCCCGGTTCGGTGAATCGGAGGGCGCGAATACGTTTGAGGTCGCTGGTGCGCGGCGCGATGCCGGCCGCGCTCTCGCGGATCATGCGCAGGTCGTCGGCGTTGGTCATATCGGTGACGTCTCCTTGGTTCGCCCGATGGTCATCCGGAGCGGGCGAAGCCCGTTTAGGCCGGCAGATGCAGTTTCGCTTCGGTCCGGGCCTGCAAATTCTCCAGCGTCAGGCCGGGCGCCATGGCCACGACGACGAAGCCTCGGTCCGTGACGTCCAGCGTCGCCAGGTTGGTGTAGACCCGCTTCACGCAGGCCATCGCCGTCAGCGGGTAGGAGCATTTGGTGACCAGCTTGGCCTCCCCGCTTTTGGTGGTGTGATCCATGATCACCCACAGTCGCTTGGCGCCGGCCGCGAGGTCCATCGCGCCGCCGACCGCCGGGGCAGTGTCATTATCGGACGTCGCCCAGTTCGCGATGTCGCCGTTATCGGCCACCTGGAAGGCGCCGAGCACGCAAAGGTCGAGGTGCCCACCGCGGATCATGGCGAAGCTGTCGGCGTGGTGGCAGATGCTGCCGCCCGGCCGCAGCGTAACGTACTGCTTGCCGGCATTGATCAGCCAAGGCTCGATATTTTCTTTCGCTGGTGCCGGACCCATGCCCAGAACGCCATTTTCCGAATGGAAAATAACCTCCCGCTCCATTGGCACGTGATCGGCAACAGCGGTCGGAATACCGATGCCGAGGTTGACATACCAGCCCTCGGGGATGTCCGCGGCGGCGTTCTTCGCCATCTGGACGCGGTTGAACGGGGTGAAGTCGGACATTTTTGTCTCTCCTCAGAAAGAATTTGGCCTCAGAAAGAACCGGGCCTCAGAAAGAACCGGGGTCGCCGTAGGGGACGTGCAGCACGCGATTGACGAAAATGCCGGGCGTGTGGACGTGATCGGGGTCGATGTCGCCGAGTGCGCGGATGTGCTGCGACTGCACGATCGTGAGCTTCGATGCCATCGCGACGATGGGATTAAAATTCCGGCCGGCGAGCTTGAAGGTCAGGTTGCCCCAGCGATCGGCCTCCCACGCTTCGACCAGGCCGACGTCTCCGTGCAGGGCGCTTTCCAGGATGTAGGTGCGGCCGTCGATTTCCCGGTGTTCCTTGCCGACGGCCATTTTCGTGCCGACGCCGGTCGCGGTGAAGAATTGCGGCACCCCAGCCCCCGCCGCTCGGATTCGTTCGGCGATGGTACCCTGCGGAACGATCTCTAACTCGATCTTGCCCTCTTTGTAGAGCGTCTCGAACACCACCGGATCGGACGACCGCGGGAACGAACAGACGATCTTCCGCACCCGCCCAAGTTCCATCAGTCGCGCGAGGCCCACATGGCCCGATCCGGCGTTGTTGGCGGCGACGGTCAGGTCCTTGGCGCCCTGCTCGATCAGCCCGTCGATCAGCGCGTTCGGCTGGCCGACGGAGCCGAACCCGGCCAGCAGGACGGTCGAGCCATCCTCGATGCCCGCCATGGCGTCGGCCATGGACAGGACGATCTTGTCGATCATGCTTCGGGTTCCCTCCGGAAGGCGTTTGCTGGACGGAAGGTTTAGCGCTGGGGGGCCGAGGTGCCAAGGTGGGAGGATTTTAAGCAGCGGTTCTCAATGCGACTGAGTCGCATTTTGACCGAGCGTCGGTTCGTCGCTGGGGGTACGAGATGGCGGCGGCGGGCACATCGACCGACACACCCTGGTCCCCTTTAGACTTCTTCGACTTGCTCCACGCCGGGCAGAACCTTCAGGGCCTGCGCGAGTCTTGGGGTGACGTTGTAGCCGCCGGGGAGCGCGATTTCGACGCTTCGATCGTTGCCGACGCGCGGCACCAAGGTGATACGCCCTTTGCCGCCTGCCTCCCGCGTGAGCAGGTCGCGGATGTGGGGGATGGCGGCCGTTTCATGTAGCCAGATGCGGATGGAAGCACCGACCGAGGCGGCTGCCTTGTCCAGCGGCGTGACATCGTTGGCGGTCACGCGCATCGCCTCGCCTTCGATCTTCAGTTCGGCGGTGACGAGGATGTTGTTGCCTTGAGTCAGAATGTCGCGGCAGCGCGACAGGACCTCGCTGAAACAGGTCACCTCGATGGAGCCGGAGGCGTCGGAAATCCGCACCCAGGCCATGCGGCTGCCTTTGCTGGTGATGCGTTCCTTGATAGCAACAACGGTGCCGGCGAGTTTCACCGATCTGGCGCCGGATTTCGCTTTCGCCTCGGCATCGGCCGATCGGATGACGCCAAGCCGGCGAAGGGCTTGGGCGTATGTGTCGAGCGGATGAGCGGTGAGGTGGAAGCCCACGGCATCGGCCTCGAACGCCAGTCGTTCCAGCGGTGCCCAGTCGGGAATGTCCGGTAGACGGATGGGTTCGGCGGTCTGGGTGGACGGCCCCCCGAACAAACCGATCTGGCCGCTGGCCTTTTCTTCCTGGTTTGCCTGTGCTCGGCGGACGATTGTTTCAGATACCGCGAAAAGACGTGCGCGGTTTGTTTCGATAGTGTCGAAAGCGCCGGCGCGGATCAGGTTTTCGAACTGGGCCTTGTTAATCTGTTTCGGATCGACGCGGGATGCGAGGTCGGCGAGGTCGACGTACGGTTTGTCGCCACGTGACGCCACCAGCGATTCCATCGCGGCGAACCCAACGCGTTTGACCGCCGCGAGTGCGTAACGGATCGCCAGCGTTCCATCGGGTTGCCGTTCCACCGCGTAATCGGCGGCGGAGGCATTGATATCGGGGGGCAGGATCACGATGTGGCTGCGTTCGGCTTCCTGCTTCAGCGCCGCCAGCCGGTCGGTGTTGTTCATCGCGAGGCTCATGCACGACGCGATAAACACTTCGGGGTGGTTGGCTTTGAGCCACGCGGTTTGATAGGCGACCAGCGCATAGGCGGCCGCATGGGATTTGTTGAAGCCGTAGTCGGCGAATTTAGCCATGAGGTCGAACACCTCGGTCGCCTTGGCGGGGTCGATGCCCCGTTCGGTCGCGCCTTTTTGGAAGATGGCGCGCTGTTCTTCCATTTCCTTTTGGATTTTCTTGCCCATCGCGCGGCGCAAGAGGTCGGCGCCCCCGAGGCTATATCCCGCCATTTTCTGCGAGATCTGCATGACCTGTTCCTGATAGACCATAATGCCGTAGGTCTCGGACAGGATGTCGTGGATTTCGGGGTGCGGGGCTTCCCATTTCTCGCCGTGCTTGCGGCGGTTATAATCCGGAATGTTTGCCATGGGGCCGGGGCGATACAGGGCCACGGCGGCGATCAGGTCCTCGAAACGGTCGGGGCGCATCTGGCGCAATGTGTCGCGCATGCCCTGGCCTTCCATCTGGAACACCCCGCCGGCCTCGCCACGTGCCAGCATCTCAAAGGTTTTCTTGTCGTCCAAAGGGAGGTGATCGAGATCGACCTCGATCCCGAGTTTGCG
>JANXTL010000049.1 GCA_025352375.1 Acetobacteraceae bacterium
ACTCCGCCGCCATCTGTCCCATCTCGGCCCAATCCTTGATCGACACCCGCCAGTGGATCCGGTCCTGCTCGGGTGGGTAATCCCCGGCGGCCTTATGGTACGAACAGCGATTGTCCCAGATGACGATGTCGCCGACGCCCCATTTATGCCGGTACTGCCCGTGCGGTTGGATCATATAGCCGGTCAATTCCTTGATCAGATCGTTGCTCGCGTTTTCTTCCATGCCCTCGATGAACACGATCTTGCCGGGATCGAAATAGAGCGACTTGCGCCCGCTTTCGCGATGGGTGCGGACGATGAGGTGGAGGACCGGTTTCCAATCGCGGTCCTCGGGGTTCAGCAGCGCCTGGTTGCTTTTGCGGCCACCGTAGGTGAAGCCGCCGACCACGCCTTCAAGCCGCTGCTTCAACCGTTCCGGCATCGCCTCGTATGCCGCGTAGCCGCTGGCGAACAGGGTGTCGCCGCCGCTGTCCGGAATAGCGATCGCGTAGAGCTGAGTGCCCTTGAATGGGACCTCATCATAGGCGCCGTCGGTGTGCCAGCCCTCGGCCCCGCGGCGGTAGATCGCCTGGTTCAGCTTACCCTCGGCGTCGAATTTGTTGGTGCCGAGCAGGGTGATGTCGGGGTAGTCGGGGTGGCGGGTGGATTTGGAGGGGTGCGGGTTCACGATCCCGAAGCGCCGGCTATAAGTCAGGAATTCCGGGATTGTGAGTTCCTGGGCTTTGACCACCATGACGTTGTGGTCGATCCAGGCTTGGTAGATCTTGCCGAAATCCTCGTCGCTCATGGTTTTGACGTCGACGCCAGTGACTTCGACGCCGATCTGTTCGCCGACCGGCCGGATGTTCATCATGGGTTTTTCCTCCAGGCGTTTATGCTGCGCCAGGGTGAGTTGGGCGTCAAATCAGGTGCTGTCTTCCTTCCACCCCACGGCGGCGAACACCTCGCCGGTGCCGTATTGCCAGGACGAGCTGCCGCTGGGGCCGACGATGCCCAGGAATTCGCCTTCGCCGACGGTTAAATCGACGTTCTCACTGGCGGTCACGGAACCGCGACGGGTGGCAAAGCGGCGGGCGATGTCTCGGTATTCGATCGGCGGCGTCACCGCTTAAAGTCCCGCATCGCCGCGATCACGAACGACATGTCGGTCGCGTCGTCGTACGACACGGGCTTATAGGCAGCAGGGGGCATCACGGTTTTCTCGAAGGCCAGTTCGCGCTCGAAATCCTCGCGGCTGATCAGCGGGATTTTGGGGATATAGGGCAGATAGGTCGACCAGGACGTATTGAACGTCTGCTCATCCATTTCCTTGAAAAACGAGCGGGACGCGGCCCGCGCGGCGTCCGGATTATCGGCGATCAGGATCGTCGTCCGAATAAGGGCCCGCGCCATGGCCCGCGCGACCTCGGGGTGAGCCTTGTTGTATGACGCCAAACCGTAGAGCGTGCCGTATGTCACGCCATCCAGTTCGGTCAGTTCGCCGGGCTTGACCAGATCGACGGTCAGACCCTGGGCCTTGGTCAGGATGTCTACGCCCGGCAGGCAGGCGCAGCCGTCCACCTGGCCCGCCTGAATGCCGGCGATCTGGGACGACATACCGCCCAGCGGCACGATTTGAAAATCGCGATCGGGCGACAGACCGTTGGTCATGGCCAAGTAACGGATCGTCATGTCGGAACTGGCACCCGGCGTCGTGATCGCCAGCTTCATTCCCTTCATCAGCAGCACCCGTTCGGCCAGCGGTTTGCTCAGATCGAGCCCGCGCGCCTTGGCAACGTCCGCCCGCACCACCATCCGATTTAAGAAATACGACAGGGTCGCCATCGCTCGTACATCGTCCAGCCCCTTGCGGTGCGCCATCATGCCATCGAGCAGAACCGAAGCCGCGAACTGACCGCCGCCGCCGAGCAACGCCGTCATTGCCTTCGGACCGCCGCCGGCCAGCACGACGTTCACCTTGAGGCCTTCCTCGGCGAAGTAGCCCCGCGCCTGCGCGATATACAGCGGCACGAAATTGAAGCTCTGGCTGCTCTGCACCAATGTAATGCTGGTCAGGTCCTTGGCATGCGCCGGAAGCGCCGCCATCAGCAGCGCGAAAGTCAAATATACAAACCGCATTCGTTTCCGCCCCGCGTGGTCGGCTGGACTCTACCATCGAGTCCTGAAGAATGGGAGGGCCGGCACTCGTCAGCCGCCACCGGTTCCGGTTAGGCTCCGACCCAATGAAATCAGGGAGGCTGCGGCCATGTCGAAATGGCGCATCGGCGACGTCACCGTCACCAAAGTTATCGAACTCGAGGCCACTGGCGGCAGCCGCTTTCTGCTGCCGCAGGCGACGCCCGACGCGATCAAGCCCATCGCGTGGCTGCGCCCCCATTTCGCGGATGAAAACGGCCGTCTGCGCATGAGCATTCATACGTTCCTTGTCGAGACGCCCGAGCGCCGCATCGTGGTCGATACGTGCCTCGGGAACGACAAGGAAAACCGCCATATCACAACGTGGAACAACCTCCAGACGCGGTTTTTGTCCGACATCGCCGAGGCCGGGTATCCGAGGGAGTCGATCGACACGGTGCTGTGCACCCACCTGCATGTGGATCATGTCGGGTGGAACACGATGAAGGTAGGCGACACCTGGGTGCCCACCTTCCCCAATGCGCGTTACCTGATGGGCCGCACCGAATACGAGCATTGGAGCAGGGTTTCGGACCGGCCCGACATGCGGTTCATCCTGGCGGACTCGGTGACACCGATCATGGAGGCCGGGTTGGCCGATCTGGTTGAAACCCACCACCGGTTGTGCCCCGAAATCAGCCTGATCCCCACGCTCGGGCATACCCCCGGCCATGTCAGCGTCCGCATCTCGTCCCGCGGCGAGGAAGCGTTGATCACCGGCGACTTCATGCATCACCCCTGCCAGATCGCTCACCCCGAGTGGTCCACGAATGCGGATACCGACCGCGACCAGGGCATCCGCACCCGACTGGACATGTTCGAGAAACTGTCAGGCACCCCCACTTTGGTGATCGGCACCCATTTCGCCGGCGCCACCGCCGGACACATCGTGCGGGACGGCGAAGCCTACCGCCTGGATGTGTCGTGATCGGCCAATCGCCCCGCCGCAAGGAGGATCTGCGCCTCCTGACCGGGAAAGGCCACTATAGCGACGACACCAACCTGCCCAACCAAGCCTATGCGGTCATGTTGCGCTCGCCGCACGCGCATGCGCGGATCCGGGCAATCGATACGACGGCGGCCTTGGCAGTTCCGGCCGTGTTGTCCGTGCTGACTGGCCAGGACATGTTGGCGGACGGGCTGAAACCCATCCCGCACGCCGTTTGGTCGGGGCACCCAGCCGAGGTGCCGCTGCCCAACACCGACGGCTCCGTCGCCCCGATCGCGGCGCATTACCCTATGGCGGTCGGTCAGGTCGTGCATGTCGGGGATATCGTGGCGATGATTGTCGCGACGACCGTGGCCGCCGCCAAGGACGCGTCCGAATTGGTTGCCGTCGATTATGAGCCGTTGCCATCCGTCAGTCACGGGCTGACGGCGGCGGAACCATGGGCGGTGCAAGTGCGCGACGACGTTCCCGCCAATGTCTGCGTCGATTCCCAGCTCGGCGATGAGGCCGCGACATCGGCCGCCTTCGCCGCCGCCGCGCATACGGTGTCGCTCACGACCTGGGTCCAGCGCGTCGCCGGCGTGCCGATGGAACCGCGCGCCGCCGTCGGCGAATACGATCCGGCCACCGGGAAATACACGCTCCACGCCGGGGCCGGCGGCGCGGTGCGCCCCAAAGCCGATCTCGTGGCCATCCTGGGCACGGCACCGAGCGACATCCGCATGGTCATGCACGACGTCGGAGGCAATTTCGGCACCCGCGGCGCCACCAATCCCGAATTCCCGCTGGTCATCTGGGCGGCCAAACGCGTTGGGCGGCCGGTCAAATGGACTTGCGAACGGTCGGAGGCTTTTCTGTGCGACTATCAGGCCCGCGACATGGCCTCCACTGCCGAACTGGCTTTGGACGCCGAAGGGCGCTTCACGGCGATGCGCGGTTCCAACCTGGTGAACATCGGCGCCCATGCGGTTGGGTTCAGCCCGCTGCAGAAGGGCGTGGCTATCGCGTCCAGCATCTACCATGTCCCGAGCGTGCATTTCCGGGCTCGCGCGGCGCTGACCAACACCGCACCGACCCGCCCTTATCGCAGCGCTGGCCGGCCCGAGACGATGTATGTGATGGAGCGGCTGATCGACCTTGCCGCCCGCGCAACCGGGATCGACCGGGTAGAATTGCGCCGCCGCAATTTGGTGCCAGCATCGGCGATGCCGTACCGCAACCCGTTCGGGATGGTGTACGACAGCGGCGAATATCACGCCTGCATGGAATCGGCACTGCGGTTGGGCGACTGGGACGGATTCCTGGCGCGGCGCGCTGAAGCCTTGGCGCGCGGCAAGCGTCGGGGCATCGGCCTCGCGAATTACGTCGACACGGCAACGGGCGTGCCACGCGAACGCGCCGAAATTACCGTTTTGCCGGAGGGCATCGTCGAAGTTGTGATCGGCACCACATCCCAGGGCCAGGGTCACGAAACCAGTTTCGCTCAATTGATGACCGAGTTCCTCGGCGTGCCCTTCGACAGCATCCGGCTGGTCACCGGCGATACCGATCGGGTCTCGGTCGGGGGCGGCGCGCATTCCGGCCGAGCGCTTCGTATGGGCAGCGTGGTCATGATGAATGCGTCGCGGGACATTATCGAAAAAGCCCGCCGCATCGCCGGCCCGCTGCTGAATGCCGCACCGGACGGGCTATTGTTCCAGGGCGGGCGGTTTATTGTTCCTGACACCGACCGCTCGGTCGGCCTGTTCGACGTCGCTGCGGCGTCAAACGAAGCCTTGGCCGCCGTATCGGACGAGGTCTTCAACATCGCAAGCTTCCCCTACGGCAGCCATGTCTGCGAGGTCGAGGTCGACCCCGAAACGGGTATCGTGGACATCGTGAATTATTCCGCCGTGGACGACGTGGGCCGCGCGGTGAATCCGATGATCGTACACGGTCAGGTGCATGGCGGGATCGTGCAGGGTGTCGGTCAGGCGCTGCTGGAACAAGTCGTCTACGATCCGGATAACGGGCAGATGTTGTCGGCGTCCTTCATGGACTACGCCATGCCGCGGGCCGACAAATTTCCATTCTTCCGCACTGAAATATCCGAGGTCCCATCGCCGACACATCCCCTCGGCATCCGCCCTGGCGGCGAAGGCGGTACCACCCCAGCGCTCGGCGTCGTCATCAACGCCATCGTCGATGCACTATCGGAATACGGCGTTACCCATATCGAAATGCCAGCGACCCCGGAGAGGGTCTGGAGAGCCATAAACGGGAGGTAGACCACAGTGCTCAATCGCCGCACCTTGCTGCTATCGGCCGCCGCCGCGCCGCTGGCCCGTCCTTCGATCGCCGCCGATGTGAAAACATTGCGCGTGATGCCGCAGGCCGTGCTGAACACCATCGATCCCGTGTGGAGCAGCGCCCAGGTCGTGCGCAACATGGGCTTCATGGTGTGGGAAACCCTTTACGGCCGTGACGCCGCCCAAAACCCCAAACCGCAGATGCTGGAAAGCGGCGTCATGGAGGACGGCGGCAAACGCTGGGTGTTGAAGCTGCGCGAACATCAGGTGTTCCACGACGGCACCCCGGTTTTGGCGCGCGACTGCGTCGCGTCGTTGCGCCGCTGGATGAAGCGCGATCCCAGTGCGGCAGCGCTGGAATCCTGGACCGACGCGTTGTCCGCGAAGGACGACCGCACCATCGTGCTGCGCCTGAAAAACCCCTTCGTGCATTTGCCGGAATTGCTGTCGAAATTCGTCGTGCCGGCGGTCATCATGCCGGAGCGGATCGCACTGACCGATCCGTTCAAGCAAATTCCTGAGGCCATCGGCTCCGGTCCCTTCCGCTGGGTCGCCAACGAGCACGTCCTGGGCAGCAAGGCGGTGTTCGCCAAAAACGACAAATACGTATCACGGAACGAAAAACCCGACTGGACGTCGGGCGGGCGACCTGTCTACGTCGATCGCGTCGAATGGAACATGATTCCCGATGGCGGCACGGCGGTGAATGCGCTGAGGACCGGGGAAATCGACTGGATCGAAATCCCGCTGCCCGATTTGATGCCAATGCTCCGCAAGGCGCCGGGCATTGAGACCGGACATTTGGATACCTACGGGCAGGTGATGGCGATGCGGGTCAACCACCTCGTCTACCCCACCAGCGAGCT
Organism: Acetobacteraceae bacterium; assembly: GCA_025352375.1. Lineage (GTDB taxonomy): Bacteria > Pseudomonadota > Alphaproteobacteria > Acetobacterales > Acetobacteraceae > Rhodopila. Next base: position 6,279 of record JANXTL010000049.1, read on the forward strand.
CGGCATCCGTAAGGCCATGATGGCCGCGATCGACCAGCGTGAAGCGATGACCGCCATCATGGGCGGCGACCCCGACAACTGGATCGCCCCCGTTGGATTTCTGGCCACCGGCAAGAAGGAGGTCGATCGGGCCGGCATCGAGAACGTCAGCCGCAAGCACAGTAAAGCCGAGGTGCAGGCGCTGCTCGACAAGGCCGGCTACAAGGGAGAAAGGCTGGCGCTGCTGCACGCTACCGAACATACGTTCTTCAATCCTGCCAGCCTGATCGTGGCCCAGCAGTTGAAAGATGTCGGCATGAACATCGACGATCAGGCGATGGATTGGGCAACCGTGCAGGCGCGCCGCGTCAACCGAGGCCAATTATCCGAAGGCGGCTGGTCGATGTTCCCCACGGTCACACCGGTGCCGGAATATCATTCTCCATTGATCGCCAGCTTCATGCGCGGCAACGGCAAGGACGCGTTCTTCGGCTGGCCGACCGATCCGGAAGGGGAACGCATCCACGATGCATGGGTATTGGCCAACGATCCCGCGGAGCAGGCACGCCTGGAAACGGCCTACGAGCTACGGGCATGCGATTTCCTGCCGTTCCTGCCGCTTGGCCGGTACGTGCAATCGTCGGCCTGGCGGGAGAATATCACCGGGATTTTGAAGGGCCCGAGTATTGTGTTCTGGAATGTGAAAAAGGGCTAGCGATGCCTCGATTTCATGTTGCTTGCGCTTCTTCGCGCCGCTGTTTCGGTCGTTCGGAAGCGGCCGCGACTCGGCCGTCGGGCAGATTAGCAAAATTGGACGGCGCGCTCTATTCCGCCTGCGCCGCCAGCAGCGCCCGGAGTTCCGGAATCCCGAAGCCCTTCTCGCTGCTGGTCGTCAGCAGCGTCGGGAAGGCGGCGGGGTGCTTGGCGATCAGCGCCTGCACTTCGGCCTGCTTATGCGCCAACGCGGCCGGCTTCACACCGTCGGACTTGGTCAGCACCACGAAATAGGTTACCGCCGCGCGATCCAGCAGGCTCATGACCTTGATGTCGAGCACCTTCACCTCGATGCGGGAGTCCAGCAGCAGCACCACCCGCCGCAGCGTGGGCCGGCCGCGCAGGTAGTCGAACATCAGGTCCTGCCAGTCGCCTTTAATCTCCTTCGACGCCTTGGCGTAGCCGTAGCCCGGCATGTCCACCAAGGTCATCCGGTCGCCCAGATTGAAGAAGTTGAGCTGGCGGGTGCGTCCCGGCTCCGACGAGGTGCGCGCCAGATGGTTGCGCCCGGTCAGCGCATTCAGCAACGAGGATTTGCCCACGTTGGACCGCCCGGCGAAGGCGATCTCCGGTCGGTCCATCCCGGGCAGTTGGTCGAGCTTCTGGGACGCGTAGTAGAACTGGCACTCCGCGGCGAACAGCAGACGGCCCTTTTCGAGGGAAGCCGCCTGTTCTTCGGGCGTCAGACCTTCGTCTTGTCCAGATGCGTGCGGCGCATGATCAGCCATTGTTGTCCGATCGACAGCGTGTTGTTCCAGCTCCAGTAAATCACCAGGCCGGCGGGAAAATTGCCCATCATGAACGTGAACAGGATCGGCATGAATTTGAACAGCCGAGCTTGCACGGGGTCGGGCGGCGGCGGGTTCAGCATTTGCTGGCAAAACATGGTGATGCCCATGATCACCGGCCAGACGCCGAGGTGCAGGAACGGTCCGACCAATGGCAGCACCGTCGGATCGAAGGGGATCAGCCCGAACAGGTTGAAGATGTTGGTGGGATCGACCACCGACAGATCGTGAATCCAGCCGAAGAACGGCGCTTGCCGCATTTCGATGGTCACGAAAATCACTTTATAGAGCGAGAAGAACACGGGAATCTGTACCAGCATCGGCAGGCAGCCCGACGCGGGATTCACCTTCTCGGCCTTGTACAGCCCCATCATCTCCTGCTGCATCTTCTGCGGATCGTCCTTCAGACGTTCGCGCAGTGCGGTGACCTTTGGCCCCAACAGCTTCATTTTCGACATGGAGCGGTAGGAGTAGTTGGCCAGCGGGAAGAATACCGCCTTGGCGAACACGGTAAACACCATGATCGCAAGGCCGAAGTTGCCGATCAGCCCATACAGGAAGTCGATGGCGTAGAAGATCGGTTTAGTCAGGAAGTAGAACCATCCGAAATCCACCGCCTTGTCGAAATGCGGCAGGTTCAGCGCGTCCTGGTAGCGATCCAGCAGATGCACAAGTTTGGCGCCGGCGAACACGTGCGAGCCCAATGTTGCCGTCGCGCCCGGCGCGATGGTTTCCGGCTCCTGCGTCAGGTAGTCCACTTGATATCGATCGCCGTGGTCGTCGATGTGGCGGAAATTCACCGTCTGCGGCACCGTCTGATCGGGAATCAGTGCTGCCAGCCAATATTTGTCGGTTATTCCGGCCCAGCCGCCCGCGCCGGTCGAGTCGAACGCGATACCGTTCTTCTTCTCACTGCCGCTTTTGGCGTCGTCGTAGTTCATTTCCTTCAGGGTACCGCCGGCAACGCCGTACAGGCCCTCGAACAGCACGTAGTAGCCCGCGACCTCGGGCTTATAGTCGCGGCGTATGCGGGACCAGGGGAACAGTTTTACCGGTTGCGCACCGGCGTTCACCACCGACTGCTTCACCGTGAACAGGTAATCGTTGTCGATCGCCATTTCGATCTTGAACGTCAACCCCGCGCCGTTGTTCCAGGACAGGGTCACGGGGGTTTGCGCGGTCAACGTGTCCGCCGAGGCGGTCCAGACGGTTTCGTTGTCTGGGACTTTCGCGGTCTCCCCGGTCGCGGGGGTCCAGCCGTATTGCACGTAGTAGGGGTGATTGTCCGACCGGGGCTCGAGCAATCGCACGAAGGGCGAGTTGGGCTGCAATGTCTCCCGGTAGTCGGTCAGAACTATATCGTCCAACCGCGCACCCAGCAGGCTGATGGAACCGCGTACCCGCGGAGCGTCGATTTTCACCCGTGGCACATTCTTGGGCACCGCCGGCCCGGACAACGCCATCGCCGCAGCGTTTCCGGCCGGAGTCGCGGGCGTCGTCTGCGCCGCCGTCTGCACGGGTGCGACCGGCGCCTTGGGCATAAGCGGTGCCAAGAAGGTCTGGTAGCCCAGCAGGATGGCGAGCGAAACCGCGATCGCCAGGAAGAGTCGCTTTTGGTCCATTAGGATGCCTTCGGGCGGTCGGGTTCCGGGACGGGGTCGAAACCGCCCTCATGCCAGGGATTGCAGCGCAGGATGCGCTTGGCCGTCAGCGCGCTGCCGCGCAAGGCGCCGTGGTTGCGAAATGCGTCGACGCCGTATTCGGAGCAACTCGGCCAAAACCGGCAATTGGCGCCGATCATCGGGCGGATCGTCCATTGGTAGGTGCGGATGACGCCAACCGCCATTGCGGCTGCCGGAGTCATGATACGCCGGCCTTTTTCAGCGCTCGCCGGATATCGTCCTGCAACGCGGGGAACGGCCGGCCGCGCGTGTGATTCCGCCCAATCAGCACCAGGTCGAAGCCGGTAACCGGGTGGTCCTTCAGCAGCAGGCGCGCGGCTTCCTTCAGCCGGCGACGGGTGCGATTGCGAATGACCGCGTTTCCCACCTTCTTGGTTACGGTGAAGCCCAGGCGCACGGCTTCGGCGTCGTCGCGCGGCAGAGCCTGAAGCACCACGCCATGGGTGGGTGCTTTTCGGCCCTTGGCGGCGACGCGCAGGAACTCCGAGCGTTGCTTCAGGCGCCCAGGTTGGGTTGTAGCCCCAGGCTGGTTGGAAGCAGGGAGTGGCGCGGCGCCAGTGGAAGTATCCGTCATGGGATGGTCCGTCATGGGACTCCCCTGTTGCCGCGGACGGGCTTTAGGCGGACAGTTTCTTGCGGCCCTTGGCCCGGCGATTGGCCAGCACCCTCCGGCCGCCAACGGTGGCCATGCGGGTGCGGAACCCGTGCCGATGCTTGCGAACAAGCTTAGACGGTTGGTAGGTGCGCTTCACGTCAACTCTCCGAATATTTTGGCACGCCCCGCAGCAAAGCGGGTGCGGGCCGCCTTTTGAGGGGCAGCCCGTCGCAGGGGCCGGCTTATAGGGGGGTGGGGCACGCGCGTCAATAAGCACGCGACTCCGGCCGGCGGGCTGTGCGATGGATCGGTGCATGAAGACGATCCGCCGCTTCCTGCCCCTGATCCTCCTGGCCGCCGCCTTCGCTGCGATTTGGTGGAGCGGGGTTCTGGGCCAATTGAGCTGGGCCGGCCTGGCGCGCAACCAGGCGCTGCTGGCAGGGTGGGTGAACGCGCATCCGGCGCTGGCGGGCGCGAGCTACATGGGCATCTACGCCACCGCGACCGCCCTGTCGCTGCCGCAGGGGGCGCTGCTGACCATCACCAGCGGGCTGCTGTTCGGAGCGTCGATCGGCACCGGTCTGACCGTCGTCGGCGGCACGGTTGGAGCGGTGCTGCTGTTCCTCGCTGCTCGGTCCGCGCTGGGGGAGGCGATCGCCCGGCGCGGCGGTGCGGCGATGGAGAAAATCCGGGACGCCCTGCGCAAAGACGGGTTTTCGTACTTGCTGGCGATCCGGCTGCTGCCGCTGTTTCCGTTCTGGCTGGTGAACCTCGCGGCCTCGGTGTCCGGCATGCGGCTGGGCAGTTTCGCGCTGGCGACGCTGATCGGGATTATTCCGGGCACCTTCGTTTTTGCGTCCATCGGCGCCGGGGTGGGCAGCGTGCTCGCGGCCGGCGGCACCCCGAATCTGTCGGTGATTTTCTCGCTGCCTGTGTTGGGGCCTCTGGTAGGGCTGGCGGTATTGAGCCTGCTGCCCGTCGCATGGAAGAAATGGAAACGTGGGGATGCCTGATTACGATCTTCTGGTCATTGGCGCCGGGGCTGCTGGGCTGTCCGTAGCAGCGGGTGCCTCGCAACTCGGGATCCGCGTCGGGCTGATCGAGCGCGACCGCATGGGGGGCGACTGCCTGAATTTCGGCTGTGTGCCGAGCAAGGCCCTGCTGGCGGCCGGGCACGCGGCGGAGGCGGCGCGACAGGCTGGCCGGTTTGGGGTGCGATTGCCCGAGCCCGTGATCGATTGGAACGCTGTTCGCGCCCACGTGCAGGGCGTGATCGCCGAAATCGCACCGAACGATTCGGAAGAACGCTTCCGCGCTTTGGGCGTCGACGTGATCCGCGGCGAGGCTCGGTTTGTCGCCCGCGACGCCGTCGAGGTGAACGGTCGCCGCCTGACCGCCCGCCGCATCGTGATCGCGGCCGGCACGACGGCCTTCGTGCCGCCCATTCCGGGCCTGGCAGAGGTGCCGTTTTGGACCAATGTTTCACTGTTCGATCTCGCCGAAAGACCGTCGCATTTGCTGATCCTCGGCGGCGGACCGATCGGGTTGGAGATGGCGGACGCATTCTCCGGCCTGGGGTGCGCGGTGACGGTGGTGGAGGCTTTGGCCATCGCCGGGAAGGAAGACCCTGAATTGGTCTCCGGCCTGCGCATGGCGCTGACCGCGCGGGGGATCGTGCTGCATGAGGGTGTTGCCGTGGCCTCGGTGGAATCCGGCCCGGTGCTGGTGCTGGCGGACGGGCGGCGCATTGAAGGCAGCCATCTGTTGGTGGCGGTCGGGCGGCGGCCTTCTTTGTCCTCGCTGGCGCTGGAAGCGGGCGGGGTGGAAGTCAGCAAGCTTGGCGTGGTGACGGATGCGGGGTTGCGCAGCGTCAGCAACAGGCGGGTCTTCGCGATGGGGGATATCGCAGATCCCCGCGGTATTGGGCCTCGGGCGTTTACCCATGCGGCGGGATATCACGCGGGGATCGTTATCAAACGGGCGTTGTTCCGGTTGCCTGCTCGGGTGGATTATTCGGCTTTGCCCCGGGTCACCTACACCGCGCTGGAACTGGCGCAGGTCGGGATGACCGAGGCCGAAGCGCGTGCTGCCGGGCTATCCATATCCGTGCTGCGCTGGCCGCTGTCGGAGAACGACCGCGCCTCGGCCGAGCGGGAGACGCGGGGGCTGGTGAAGCTGATCGTGGCGTCGGGGCGCGTTGTGGGCGCGGGGATTCTGGCGCCTAGAGCTGGGGAGACGATCGGGGTCTGGACGCTGGCCGTGGCGTCCCGTGTTAAATTGTCGAAGCTGGCTGGGCTGATTGCTCCGTATCCGACCCGATCGGAGGCGGGCAAACGCGCGGTGGGGAGTTACTTCGCGGCTCGCCTGTTCTCGGATCGGACGAGGCGACTTGTGCGGCTGTTGGGTTGGTTGCCCTGGTAGAGGGGTCGCTGACCCGCACCCCGACGCACCGAAACCTTAAACCCTGTCTGGATCGACCCCATGCAACGCCTCCGACTGAACGAGAAAGCCGCCGACCCCGCCGCGATCCGCCCGACGCTGGAGGACGTCCCGGACCCGCGACCCGAGGCCGGCCAGGTCGTCGTCGCCATTGAGGCAGCCGGCGTGAACCCATCCGACGTCGCCGCCGCCATCGGGCGAATGCCGCAGGCGGTGTGGCCGCGCACGCCCGGGCGGGATTGGGCGGGCGTGGTCGTCGCCGGTCCGTCAGCGTTGGTCGGCAAGCCGGTGTTTGGCTCCGGCGGGGATGTCGGTATCACGCGCGACGGCTCCCACGCGACGCATCTGGTGCTGCCCGAGAACGCGGTCGTCCTCCGCCCCGACCGGATTTCCACCCCCGCGGCCGGCACAATCGGCGTCCCCTTCGTCACCGCGTGGGAGGGGTTTTCGCGGTCGGGCATGCCGCGTCCGGGAGACATCGTGCTGGTGCTGGCGGCCAACGGCAAAGTCGGGCAAGCGGCCGTGCAGATCGCCGCGATGTGCGGGGCTCGGGTGTTCGGGGCGGTGCGGCGCGCGGAGGATTTCGCTGGGCCGGCGGGCACGGGGGTTACGATGATCGATGCGTCGTCCCGGGACGTCGCCGAGGCGGTTCGGAAGGCGACCGGCGGGCATGGGGCGGATATCGCGTTCAACACCGTGGGAAGCCCCTATTTCGCCGCGGCCAACCTGGCCATGGCGCACGATGCGCGGCAAATCCTGATCGCCACGCAGGAACGGCCGGTGCCCTTCGACATCTTCGCATTCTATCGCGGCCGGCATGCGTATTTTGGGGTCGATACGCTGGGGTTGGATGCCGTTGCCTCGGCCGACGCGCTGCGGGCCATGCTGCCGGGGTTCGCATCCGGCGTGCTACGGCCGTTCCCCGTGGTACCGGATGCCTGCTACGGGCTGGATCGGGCCGAGGACGCCTATCGCCGCGTTATGGGGGGCACCCGCGACAGAGTGGTGTTGTTACCGGCGGCCTCCCGGGCGTAGTCTACTCGCCAGTAAGCAATCGGGAGCACCGTTCATGAGTCAGGCCGAGACCATCAATCCCCCCAATCTCTGGCGCCTCGAAACGCCGGGCCACGCCGGATGGCAGCGTACCGCCCGCGTCGAGGACCCGCACAAGTATTTCATGGTTTCCACCGACAGCCACGCGAACGAGCCGGCCGACCTATGGGTGACGCGCCTGCCGGTGCAGTACCGGGAACGTGCGCCGCGGATCATCACCGACGAAAAGGGCGTGCAGTGGCGCTACACCGAGGGCTACCGCCCCGACCGCGTCCGCGTCATGAGCTTCGAGGGCGAGGACTGGCGCCGGCAGCAGTCCGGCGCCGTGGTGGCGGACCGCATCCGCGACAACCGCGCCGACGGCGTGGATGTGGAAATTATTTTCCCCAACAAAGGCCTGGCGATGTGGGCCACGCCCGATCCGGTTTTTTCGCAGGCGCAATGCCGGGTGTGGAACGAATGGTCGTGGGAACAATACGGCTCCCACCCCGATTCTATGCTGCCCGCTGCCGCCATTGCCACCGGCGACCTGCCGGGCGCCATGGCGGAGATCGAGCGGGTCGCCAAGGTGGGGTTCCGCTTCCTGACCCTGCCATGCAAGCCGATCTGGGGCGGGCATGACGTAGATCATGTGAACTACAATCTACCGCATTTCGATCCAATGTGGGCACTGATCGAGGAAACCGGTCTGCCGATGACGTTCCATGTCTCGACCGGTCGCGACCCCCGGGCGGCGCGGGGGAACGGCGGGGCGGTGGTGAATTACGTGACGCATTCTTTGGCTCCAACGATCGAGCCGGTGGCGAATCTGTGCGCCTCGGGCGTGCTGGAGCGGTTCAAGAAGTTGCGCTTTGCCACCATCGAGGCGGGCATCGGCTGGATCCCCTGGTTGCTGGACGCGATGGATGAGGCTTACCGGAAACACCACATGTGGGTGCGGCCGAAGTTGCAGGGTCTGCCGAGCGATTATTATCGGGCGCATGGGTTTGCTTCGTTTCAGGAGGATCCGTCGGGGTTGGCTTTGGCGGAGAAATGGGGGCTGGATGGGTGCTTCATGTGGGCGAACGATTATCCGCACCATGAGGGGACTTGGCCGCACTCGGCCGAGGCGATCGAACGCACCATGCCGGGGCTGTCGGATACGCTACGGGCGAAGGTGTTGGGGCTGAATGCGGCAAAGTTGTTCGGGATCGAGGTGCCAGCGCATCAGCGGGCGGGGGCGCAGTAAAATAAAGCGATATCGATAGCGATAGCGGCGTCCAGTCGGACGCCGCTATTTATCGAAATCGCTCAAGGCCGTCCCAAAGGCCGCATCGTAGGTGGGGTCTATTTCCTCGGCGCTTCAGGCCTCAACTTCACCCAGCACACGCCCCGTTTCATCTTAGCGATCGTGTCGGCATGGCTGACAAGCCACGCCTTTAACCGCGGCTTCGACACAATGTCGCCGCTGCGATTTACCCCCGCCAAACCATTGGCAGAGTCGCTATAATCGCAGAAACCGTCCTCCGTGACCGGCCCAATGAGAATGCCGACATTGGCTGCATCCAAACGCGGGCCGGTCAGACCCGGATCCTCCTGCACGACATAGATATCTTTACGGGCCGCGACCGGAATCATCTGAAATTTCGTGATCTCCTTGCCATCGGTGAACGCGTATGCCGTGCCGTCGATGGTAAGAGCGATCGGGCCGGTAAGGGTCGGAACCTTCTCGCCCGGCTCGATCCGATAATACTGTCCGGCCGGCAAAGGCGTCGTCGCGGTGTCGACCGGCAGAAACCGGCCTTTCGATGTGAGGCAGCCGGAGAGCAACAGCGGGAGCACGATCCAGGCGCCGAACTTACGCATCGCCTCAACTCCCATCCGCCGCGACCAACTCGGGAAAGAATATATCCTGCCACCGTTCCGGCGCCACCGGGATCGCGCCGATTTCGTGCATGAATTGCCCATACGCAACCATTTTGTGTGGCGCGGTGGTCCATTCGTTCTCGGGCCGAGCGATCATGGCTGTCGCCTGGTCCGCTGGCATCGAGGATTTCTCGGCCTTCAACCAGATCGCCGCCGCGTCCGCCGGGGAGGACCGAATGAAAACCATCGCCCGTTCCAGCGCCGCCAGGAACGCCGCCATCGCCTGGGGATTGGCGTCGTGGTACACCGATGTCGCCCAGGTCAGGTTGAACGTGTGGCGGCCGCCCAGCACGTCGTCGCTGTTCAGCACAACGTGCACGCCGGGGGCCTCGGCTTCTCGGTACATGAACGGCGCGGAGGTGAAATGCGCAGTGATGGGGGAGTGCCCACTGAGCAGCGCGGCCATCCCGTCGGGGTGGCTCATGGAAATGGTCAGGTGATCCAGCCGCCCCTCCTGCCCCACGCCGAAGGCCTGCCGCGCCGCCATTTGCAGCGTCACGGCCTGGCCGGACACTTTCACGGCCGGCAGCGCGATGCGATCCTGATCGGTGAAATCGCGGATCGAGTGGATTTTCGGGTTGTTCGTCAGCAGCCAGAACGGCATGGCATTCAAGGTCGCCACGCCCTTCACTTTCAGTCCGGTCCTGGTTTTCGCCCACAGCGTCAGCGACGGCCCGGTGCCACCGGCCGCGATGTCCAGATTGCCCGACAGTAGTGCGTCGTTCATGGCGGCACCGCTGCTCAGCTGCACCCATTCTGGATGCAGCGACAGGCCTCGGGTGCGGCCTTCTTCCTCCAGCAGTGCTTTTTCCCGCATCACGAACAGCGGCAGATAGCCGATGCCAAATTGCTGTGCGATCCGCATGGTCTGCGCCGACGCGGGCAGCGCCATCAGCACGAGCAACAACCCAATCCACACCCCTCGCATCGCATTCCCCTTTCGGTTTATCCTCCCCCCACACGACGACAGAGGGCGGAAACCCATGGCAGACAGAACCCTTCGCGGGAAGACCGCGATCGCCGGCATTGGTGAGACCATCTACTACAAGCACGGGCAATCGCCGCACAGCGAGTTCAAACTCGCGCTACAGGCGATCGTGAAGGCGTGCGAGGACGCCGGCATTTCCCCGCATGACATCGACGGGTTTGCAAGCTACGGCAACGACCGTTCGGATGGGCCCCGGCTGGCGGCAGCGCTGGGCGTGAAGGAGCTGAAATTTTCCAACATGTTCTGGGGCGGCGGGGGCGGCGGGGTCTGCGGTGCCGTGGGTAATGCCAGCGCGGCGGTGGCGACCGGCATGGCCGATTGCGTGGTGGCATTCCGGTCCCTCGCGCAGGGCCAGTACGCGCGCTACGGCCGCAGCGGTGCGGCGGCGGCGGTGATGGGGGAAGATGCATTCCTGTTTCCCTACGGCGTGATGTCTCCGGCGCAACGCTTCGCGATGAAAATAACCCGCTTCATGCACGATCACGGGATCAGGCAGGAAGCCCTGCGCGGCATCGCGCTGGCCTGTTATCACCATGCGCAGAAGAACCCCAACGCTGTGATGCGCGGGCGCGAATTGGACGAGGAAAAATACGACGCATCGCGGTGGATCGTCGAACCGTTCCATCATCTATATGACTGCTGCCAGGAAAACGACGGTTCGGCCGCGGTGATCGTTGTCCCGGCGGATCGGGCGAAAGACATGGCGAAAAAGCCGGCCTACGTGATGGCGTGCGGCCAGGGCGGCGACCATCGCAGCGCGGCCCCGGTGCACAACATGCCGAACTATCCGTCGTCGCATTTCGGCAAGCTGGCGCCGCGCCTGTACGAAATGGCGAAGATGTCCCCCTCCGACATGGGCATTGTCCAGTGCTACGAAAACTTCACCGGTGGCGTGCTCATGAGCCTGATCGAGCACGGCATGGTGAAGCCCGAGGAAGCAAACGAATTCCTGGTGAAGGACAATCTGATCGTCGAGGGTGGTCGCATGCCGCTGAACACCAGCGGCGGCAACCTGGCCGAATGTTACATGCACGGCCTTGAACTGGTCATTGAATCCGTGCGCCAAATTCGTGGCACCGCGATCAACCAGGTGAAGAAAAACGACGCGGCCATCATCATGGGCGGGCCGATGGTGACACCCGTCAGCTCCCTTATTCTCGGTTCGGAGGCAACCCTATGAGCACCCACTATTTGCCCGAGGGCCTGCCCACCCCGTCCTCCGGCCCCGATGGCCTCGCTGCCCCCTATTGGGAAGGCACCCGCGCGGGGAAATTGCGCATCCAGAAATGCAACGGCTGCAAAGCCTGGCAATGGGGGCCGGAATGGGTTTGCCACCGCTGCCATTCCTTCGACCTCGGTTGGGAGGACATCCAGGGCCACGGCCGTATCTACAGCTATGAGCGTCCGCATCACCCCGTGCATAGCGCTCTGAACGGCCACGGCCCCTACATCGCGGTGCTGGTCGAACTCCCCGCGTACGGCAACATCCGCATGGTTGGGAATCTGCTGGGCGATCCCTTGCAGACCGTTCCCATCGGCGGCGCGGTCCAAGCCGTGTTCGAGCCGCACGACAGTGCCACCCCGCCGTATACCTTGGTGCAATGGCGATTGGTTTGACGCGAAAAGCGGGGGCGGTTGGTATGAGTCTTGATCTGGCGCGCGGCCGCCCCGCCAACCCCGCGCGCATACCAACGGCCTGAAATAATGGAAGAGTCATTATTTCAGGCCATTGGTATTACAACAGTCGGAGGCGAGGCTGTAGCCTGTCGCCCCGCGATCGACGATCCCCCTACCCCACCAAATTCCGCGGCACGTCCTTGAACGGCTTGTCGCTATCCCCCGTCCTTTCGCGCGGCATTTTCAGCACGCGTTCGCTGATGATGTTGCGCTGAATTTCGTCCGTCCCGCCGGCGATGGACGTTGCCGGCACGGACACCAGAATTTCCGCGATCACCCCGTTCATTGGGCTGGCGTCGCCGGTCAGCAGCGCATCCGCACCTGAGATCTGCGTGTGCACCCGTGCCGCCGCTCGGGCAATGTTGCTGGACACCAACTTTCCCAGCGACCCCTCGGGGCCTTGGGGCCGGCCTTGCTCCTGCGCCGCGCGGGCGCGCCTGGCGGTCCACTCGGCGGCCTTGGACATGGTCATCAACCTGGCGATTTCCTGCCGCACCACGGGTTCGTTAATTTTCCCGGTTTCTTTTGCTCGGGAAATGACCAGATCGACGCGGCCGGCGCGTTGCGGATACCACTTATACGGTTCCATCGTCGTTGCTATTTCAGCGCGTTCTTCCTCAAACGCGCGTTCGGGGCGATCGGATTTCTTGCCCCAGGTGCGCAGCCCATCGGCGCCGCGGCGTTCGTGCATCAGGGTGGTGGTGGTCACCTCCCACCCGTCGCCGACCGCGGCCACCAGGAACTCCGGTTGCACGGTCGCGTCGCTGAGGAACACCTGGTTGAACGAGGCGTGTCCGTTCATCTGCCGCAACGGATAAACCGTCACTCCGGGCTGCTTCATGTCGATAATGAAATACGACAATCCGGCGTGTTTTTTGGCATCCCAGTCGGTACGGGCCAGCAACAGGCCCCAATGTGCCTTATGCGCGCTGGTAGTCCACACCTTCTGCCCGTTCACTACCCACTGATTGCCGCGCATTTCCGCCCGCGTCACCGCACCGGCAACGTCCGACCCGCTGCCGGGCTCAGAAAATAACTGGCACCAGGTATCCTCCCCCGTCAAAATACGCATCAGGAATTTTTCTTTGTGCATGTCGGTGCCGTGCGCGAGGATCGTCGCCGCCGCCAGGACGCGAATGCCGGCCTCGGCGACACCGATGGCGCCAATCCGAGCGAATTCCTCCTTCACCACCGGCACCAGTCCGACCGAGAGATCGCGGCCGTACCAGCGGGATGGCCAGTGCGGGTTGCCCCAGCCGGATTCGGCCAGCTTATGGCGCCATTCCACGAGGCCCAGGTTCGGGTTCCAGTTGGCTTCCAGCCAGGCGCGACATTCGGCGCGGACGGTTTCTTCGTTCATTTCGTTCATGATCCGCTCCTCACGCCGCCCAATTTTTCATCATCTGTTCGCGATGGTGAAATGCATCGCCAAACAAAACGTCCGAGCTTTTGGCGCGCTTGTACCAAAGGTGGGTGTCGTTATCCCAGGTGAAGCCGATTCCGCCATGGATTTGGATCGCATGCGTGGCGGTCTGGGAATACGTGTCGGACGCGCAGGCCTTCGCCAGAGACGCCGTCATTGCGATGTCGCCGTCCCCTTCGTCCAGCGCGGCGGCGGCATAATAGGCGGCGGATTTCGCCAACTCCACGTCCAGCAGCATGTCGGCGGCTTTGTGCTTCATCGACTGGAACGATGCGATGGCCTTGCCGAACTGCATCCGCATCATCGAATACGCCAACGCGTCCTCCCGCAGGCGTTCCGCGCCGCCGACCATTTCGTTGGACAGGCAAACGGCCGCTTCGATCATAACACGCTCGTAAGTGCCGGCGGCGGAGCCCAGCAGTGTTGCTTCCACGTCCGAGAATTCCAGGCGGGCCAGCTTACGCGTGGGATCCATGGTCTTCAGCAGAGTGCGCGTCAGGCCGGCTGCGCTGCCATCGACCGTGTAGAACGCCAGACCCGACGGCCCGCGCGCCAGCACCACGATCAGATCGGCGGTGTGGCCATCCAGGACGAAGCTTTTGTGCCCGTTCAGGTGTCCCGTCGCGGACGCGGTCAGAGTACACGCCTCGGCGTCCCAGGACCCGCTATCTTCGGCGGACGCCAGGGTTGCTATCGTCTCGCCCGCTGCGATCCCGGGCAGCAACGCCGCCTTTCGTTCCGCCGAGCCGGCGTGGAGAATAGCCCCGGCTGCCAGCACGGTCGTGGCGAAATACGGGGCGCACACCAAGGCGCGGCCCATTTCCTCCAGCACGATGCAGTGCTCGCCGAAGCCGAAGCCGTGGCCGCCGTATTCCTCGGGGATGCGCACCGCCGTCAGGCCGAGTTCGGCGTTCAGGGCTTTCCAGCCCTCGCGCTCCCACCCGGCGTCGAGCTCCATCAGCCGGCGCGTTTCCTTGATCGGTGCACGATCCGCCAGGAAGCGGCGGAGGTTGGAGCGGAACTCGTCCTGCTCGCTGGAAAAACTGAATTTCATCGACCGTCCTCTTGTTGGCGGGAGTGTAACGCGGGCTGGATAAAAATCTACCGCATGCCTTGGGCGCCATTCACCTGCATCACCTGCGCGGTCATCCAGTTCGCGGCGGGGGAGGCGATGAATACCACGACGCGCGCGATTTCTTCCGGCCGGGCCAACCGGCCGAAGGGGATGGCGTTGAGGATGTTGTTGTACAGAGTGGGGTTGTCGGCTTTGCGTTTTTCCCAGGACCCGCCGGGGAACTCGACCGAACCTGGGGCGATGCAGTTCACCCGGATACGTTTTTTCGCGAATTCGACGGCCTTGCTGCGGGTGAAGTGGATGACCGCCGCCTTGGACGCCCCGTAAGCGGGGTTGCGCACCGCCGGGTTGATACCGGAGCCGGAGGCGATATTGACGATCGCCGGCGCCGGGCTCTGCTCGAGGAACGGCAGAGCCTCCCGCGTCGCACGCACGGTGGCCAGCAGGTCTACGGATAGGCTGGTTTCCCAGCTTGCCTCGTCATCCGACGGCCCGAAGCCCGAGGCGTTGTTGATCAGGATGTCGATCCCGCCTCCCAATGCCGCCGCGGCAGCGGGTATGTAGGCCTGGATCGCGGCATTATCCCCCAGATCGCAGATTGCCGCGTGGGCGATGCCGCGCAGCGCGGCAATCTCGGCGCGCGCGGCTTCCAGCGCCTCGGCACCCCTGGCGCAGATGGAGACCGCGCAGCCCTCGGCCGCGAAACCCAGTGCGATGGCCTTGCCGATGCCCCGGCTGCCGCCCGCGACAACCACGCGATGCCCTTTGAGACCCAACTCCACGACCCGCCCCCCGATGTGCCTTCCCCCGCAGGATGCGCTAAGCTCGGCTTGAGGCCAACAGAGGACGTCCAGACATGATCGAGTTCTATTATAATCTCGCACCGAATCCGACCAAAGTCGCGCTGTGCCTGGAGGAAATGGGGCTGCCCTACGCGCTGAAACCGATCGACACCCGCAAGGGCGAGCAGCACGAACCGGCATACCTGGCCATCAACCCCAACGCCAAACTGCCGGCGATCATCGACGACGGCGTCACGGTGTTCGATAGCAACGCAATCCTTCTGTACCTGTCGGAAAAGACCGGCCAGTTCGGCTCGCCCGATCGCGGCCCGCTGCTGTCGTGGATGATGTTCGTGGCATCCGGCATCGGCCCCTATTCCGGCCAGGCCGTGCATTTTCGCAATGTCGCGCCGGAGCCGAAAGAATACGCGGTCAACCGCTACACGTTCGAGGCCAAGCGCCATTGGGGCATCCTGAACGATCGTCTGGCGAACAACCGCTTCATGCTGGGCGACACCTACACCGTGGTCGACATGGCCGTGTGGGGCTGGTCGCGGCTGGTGCCCATGATTCTGGGGGCGGACGCTTACGCCGGATTGCCGCATGTGAAGCGCCATGTGGACGAGATCGGCGCCCGCCCGGCCGCTGCCCGTGCCTTGGCGCTGAAGGACCGGCATGCGTTCAAGGCGGAGATGGACGAGGCCGCGCGCATCGCCATGTTCCCGCACCTCGCCGTCAAAGCGGCCTGACGCCATGACCGCCACCGAGGCCCTGGGCCAATTCGTGTCAGAGTCTCGGTGGGAGGAATTTTCGGAGTCGCTGCGCCATGCAGGCCGGCGCTCGCTCCTGAACTCCATCGGCTGCGCATTGGGGGTCGCCCAATCGCAGCCGGTGGAAATGGCGGTGCGCACGCTTTTGCCGTTGTCTGGCGCCGACCGGGTGACGGTAATGGGCCGTTCCGAACGGCTCGACGTGCTCGGTGCGGCGTTCGTCAACGCTATCGGCGCCAATTTGCTCGACTACGACGATACGCATCTGCGCACCGTTATCCATCCGGCCGCGCCCGTCGCGCCCGTGGTTCTGGCGTTGGCCGAACAACGCGGGCTGTCCGGCGCCGCCGCGCTGCACGCGTTCATTCTGGGCATGGAGGTCGCCTGCCGCATCGGAAATTCGGTGTCTCCCGCGCATTACGCTCGGGGCTGGCACATCACCTCCACCTGCGGAATATTCGGGGCCGCCGCCGCCGCCTCGAAATTGCTGGGTTTGAACGCCGAACAAACCGCCCATGCCATCGGCATCGCATCGTCTGAGTCCGCTGGCACGATTGAGAATCTGCCCAGCGCGGGGAAGAATGTCAGCGTCGGCAATGCCGCTCGCAACGGCCTGTTCGCCGCGCTGCTGGCGGAACAAGGCTATACCGCCGCACCCGCCGCGCTGGAGGGCCCGTTAGGTTGGGCCCGCGCCATGGGCGACGTGCCGGTGGTCGAGGAGATCGTACGCGAACTGGGCTCGCGTTGGGAGGCCGGCAAGAACACCTACAAGCCATACCCGGCTGGGATCGTGATGCACGCGGTGGTCGATGCGTGCCTGGCGCTGCGCCGGGATCACGGCTTACAAGCAGCCGATATCGCTGAAGTCGTGGTGTCCGGGGAGCAGTTGCTGCTCGACCGCGGCGACCGGGTGGTGACCGGCGAGCGTGATTCCCGCGTCAGCATCCATCATTGCGCGGCGGTGGCGTTCCTGTTCGGCAAAGCTGGATTGGCCGAATTCGAGGACGCAACGGTTCACAATCCGGATGTCGCGGCATTCAGGGCTCGTACCAAAGCCCAATTGGACACCGGCAGCCCAAGGGGCGCCGCCACGGCAAACGTCCGAACCTACGATGGCCGCTCGTTCTCCGCAACCGTCCTGCACGCGAAAGGCAGCCTGGAACATCCGCTATCGGATCGGGAGATTGAGGCAAAAGTTCGCGACTCCGCCCATCACGGTAGGTTCTCCGGATCGATCGATGACCTTATCCCAGCGGCGTGGCAGATCGATTGCATGCCAACGATCGCGCCGTTGACGATGCTTATGCGAACAGGGTAACCGCCGAACCAGCACCCTCGCGAGCGATGTGGGCAATTTCTTCGGCGATACCCTCGGGAGACAGAATAAAATCGATGTACCCGGTGGCGATCGCGCTGTCCGGCATTCCCGGGGCCTCGGCGGTTTCCGGCGCTTGCGCGATGGTAATGCCCCCAACATCCTTGATGCCGCGCAAGGCCTCGGACCCATCGCCGTCGTATCCGGACACGATCACCGCGATTAGTTTGCCATCCCAATGTTCGGTCAGGGATCGCAGAAAAACCGTGATGACATTGGGCCATCCCCTGGGTTTCGATATCGGCTTTAATTGAAACTCGCCATCCACCACATGCAGATCGCGTTGCGTCGGAATGATGAACACATGGTTCGGCCGGATTGTCAGACGCTCCGTGATGAGTTCGACCGGCATTTTCGTGTAATGCGGCAGAATCTCATGCAGCAATGTCGCCGTGTGGCGTAGGTGATTCACGATAACGACGGCAATGCCCATGTCGGCCGGCAAATGCTTCAGCAGCCGCGTGTATGCGTCCAGGCCGCCCGCGGAACCGCCCACGCAAACCACGGGGAAATCGCGTTTCTGGTCAGACATTGCCCTGCTTCTCCAGCGGTGGCCGATCGGTGGGTCCGTAATAGAGCGCGGCGCACTCCGCCGCCCGCACGCCGCCTGTCACGCCAAGGTCGTCGCGAAAGGCATCGGCAATGAAATCGAACGTATCGAGGTGCCGGTCCTCGAAGTACATGCGATGAACGTCCGCCCGCCCCGCGCCAAAGACGATGCGCCCGATACCAGCCCAGATCGACGCCATGCTGCACATGCCGCATGGTTGCAACGTCGAATATAAGGTCGCACCCCGGAAATCGGCGGCTCCCAAGGTACACCCGACGCGCCGGATGGTCACGATTTCCGCGTGTGCGGTCGGATCGTGGCGAATATCGACCTCATTGTGGCCTTCACCGAGGATCTGGCCGTCCCGGACAATCACGCACCCAATGGGCACGCACCCAATGGGCGCCGCGCCTGGCGTACGGGCGCCCAGCCGAGCAATTGCAATGGCTCGTCCCATATAGGTAATGTCTAAATTTTTCCTATCCGAAAATGTCATGATAACGTGTCGCCTCCAACGATGGAGCATGACACGGTCATCGGGCGGGGTGCAGGTTCGGAAACTACTCATAATCAATCGGCCAGGCGCCGGCCCCGCCGATCAACCCACATTCGCCGCCTTGGCATCCACCAGCACCGCGATCTCCGCCGCGGAAAAACCGACTTCGCCAAGTACTTCCGACGTGTGCTCGCCCAGCAGCGGCACGGGGCGTGCGATCGTGGCGGGGGTGGAGGCGAAGCGCGTCGGTGGGCGGGCGATACGGACCTTGCCCTGGGTGGGATGATCCAGCACCGGAAACATCTCCACCGCTTTCAGATGCGGCTGCTCGGTCACGTCCGCCATGCGGGTGAACGACGTGTGCGGCACGTCGATAGCGAGAAGCAATTCTTCCCACTCGGCGGTGGTACGGGTCAGGGCGATTTCCCGCATCTTGGCATAAATCACACCAACGTTGCGGTTGCGCAGCACCGGGTCGTTGACGCCGAGTGCCTCGATCAGGTCGGGGTGGCCCACCGCCTCGAAGAACGCACACCAATTGGCGGCGGAGTAGGGCAGCATGGTCAGCCAGCCATCCTTGGTCTTAGCCGGTTTACGCTCGCGCATGCGTTTGTAGACCGGTGGCCCGACGGGCGGTTCGTAACTCAGGCCGCCCATCATTTCGATGCTGTTGAAGGCGGCGAGGGTCTCCAACATGGGTACTTCGACCAACTGACCCTCGCCACTCTGCGCGCGCTGGTACAGCGCAGCACACACAGCCGACACAAGCGCCATACCCGTCAGCTTATCGGCCACCAGGCTGGGCACGAATTGCGGCTCATCGTCGGATCCCATGGCGCTGGCAAAACCGCTGGCAGCCTGGATGATTTCGTCGAAGGCTGGGCGCGCGCGCCAGGGTCCGTCCTGCCCAAAACCGGTGGCGACCGCGAAAATAATGCGCGGATTCAGCGCTTTGCAGGCCTCGTAGCCAAAGCCGAGCCGAGCCATGCCGGCGGGGCGGATGTTGGTTACGATGGCATCGGCGGTGGGTATCAGACGGCGCAAAGCGTCTTTCCCGCCCGCGGTTTTCAGGTCGAGCGACACCGAACGCTTGTTGCGGTTGAGCTGCATGAAATTCGCCGCCATGCCCCGGTTGCGGAACAGGCCGGAGTTGCGGGCGGTGTCGCCGTTCAGCCCCTCGATCTTGATCACGTCGGCGCCCCAGTCGCCCAGGGTCTGGGTCGCGAAGGGTCCCAGCACGACAGTGGTCAGGTCGAGGATTCGGATGCCCTTGAGCGGGCCGGTTGCTTCGGTCATGCTTTCGTCCGTGGTTCCGGTTAACGCGCCGCAGGATAGGCGCACCGGGGAACGGGGGAAACAGTATGGCCGAAGACGCCTTCGATTACATCGTCACCGGTGCGGGTTCCGCCGGCTGCGCGGTCGCGGCACGGCTGAGCGAGTCCGGCAAACACCGCGTGCTGCTGCTGGAGGCCGGGCCACCGGACACCAATCGCTGGATCCATGTGCCCATGGGATTTTCCCGCGTATTCGCCGACCCCAAGGTCAACTGGATGTACGATTCGGAGCCGGAAGAGCAACTGAACGGCCGCACCATGTATTCCCCTCGGGGCAAGGTGCTGGGCGGCACCAGTTCGATCAACGGCATGGTCTACATGCGGGGTAACGCAGGCGATTACGACGAATGGCGGCAGCGCGGCTGCACCGGCTGGGACTACGACTCGGTGCTGCCGTTCTTCAAGAAAGCCGAGAACCGGTTGAAGGGCGGCGACGCCTACCATGGGACCGGCGGGCCGCTGACCGTGACGGATCGCGAACCCGGCCACACGCTAACCGACGCGGTGATCGCGGGGATGGTGGAATATGGCCTGCCGCGCAACTCCGACGTCAACGGCGCGACGCAGGAGGGGGCGGGCTACTTCCAGGCCACTACCGGGAACAGCAAGCGCTGGAGCACGGCGACCGCCTACCTGGCGCCAGCGCGCGCGCGTGGCAATCTGGTGGTGCGCCCCAATTCGATGGCGACACGTGTCATTCTGGAGGACGGCAAGGCGGTCGGGGTGGAATACCGGGAGAACGGGGTGCCGCGTTCGTCGCGGGCGCGCGCCGAGGTTATCGTGTGCGGCGGTGTGTTCAATTCCCCGCAGTTGCTACAACTCTCTGGCATCGGGCCGGGGGCTTTGTTGCGCCAGTTCGGGATCGAGGTTGTGCGGGATATACCGTCGGTCGGCGCGCATATGCAGGACCATTTTTACGTTCGGCACGCCTACAAAAGCAGCCCGAGCGTAACGATGAACGAGCTGGCAAATTCTTTCCCGAGGCAGGCGCTGGCCTATGCCCAGTACTTGCTGTTCAAATCTGGGCCTTTGGCGTCGAACGGCGTGCCGGCGGGCGGTTTCGCGCGCAGCGATTCGCGGTTGGAGCGGCCGGATCTGCAATTCAATTTCTCGCCGTTCTCGTATGCTTTTCGTGGGCCGAAAGGGGCGGTGGCGCATAAGTTCCCTGGTTTCAGCCTCAGCGCCATCCACCTCAAGCCCGACGCCCGTGGCACGGTGACGCTGAAAAGCCCCAATCCGCTCGCCGCACCGGCGATCAAGTTCAATTTTTTGCAGACCCAGTACGATCTTCAGGCCATGATCACCGCGATGCGGATGGTGCGGGCTTTCACGCAGCAGCCCTCGCTGGCGAAGTATGTTGTCGAGGAAGTCGTTCCGGGTTTCCGCGTGCAGACCGACGCCGATTTCGAACAAACGATCCGCGAAAATGCCATATCCAACCTGCATCCTGTTGGCACCTGCCGGATGGGGCC
This sequence comes from Acetobacteraceae bacterium, assembly GCA_025352375.1. GTDB lineage: Bacteria > Pseudomonadota > Alphaproteobacteria > Acetobacterales > Acetobacteraceae > Rhodopila. The sequence goes on from JANXTL010000049.1 coordinate 27,436, forward strand.
GGAGGGTACTGATTCTGTCGTCGATCCTCGCTTGCGGGTCTATGGCGTCGGCGGGTTGCGGGTGGTCGATGCGTCGGTGATGCCAAGCGTTCCGGCGGGCAACACCAACGCGCCTACGATCATGATCGCCGAAAAGGCGGCAGCGATGATTTTGGCGGATGCGCGCTGATCAGCTCCCGTCCTTGCCCCACATATTTTCCCACACCAAATCCTTCCAGCTCGCTGGTTTGGTCTTCAGCGTCCTCG
>JANXTL010000050.1 GCA_025352375.1 Acetobacteraceae bacterium
GTGCATGGCCATCTGCACATCCCGCTGACCGACGCATACGACGGGGTGCGGCACGAGGAGGTGTCCCTCGGCTATCCCCGCGAGCGTGCCGAACGCTCGCGCCCGGTGGCCTACGGATTACGGAAAATTTTGGTGCGCCCGGTAGGACTCGAACCTACAACCGAGCGGTTATGAGCCGCCAGCTCTAACCAATTGAGCTACAGGCGCACCGGGGAGCGTCTATCTGCCCCGAGGACGGTGGGGTGCGCAAGGCTTTCGGTTGAGGATCGGCGGGCCACATCGTCGTTGCTCCGGTTTTGTGCAACCCCTAGAGTTTCCTGGCGTCCGTCCCCACACTACCGCTCAGAGACCATAAAGTAAAAACAATAATCGATTGGATCCGCCATGACTGCTCCACGCCCGCCGCTCGTGTTCCGCGTTTTGACCGTTCTGGCGGTTCTCGCCGCTTTCCCCGCGTTCCCCGCTTTCCCCGCGTCTGGCGCGCAGCCGCCATCGGGGCAGGCCGTGATTGCCTGGCATGTCACGATCCCGCCGGCCTGGTTCGACCCATCGACCGCACCGCCGCAAATCACCCCGTTCGGCATACTGTATGCCATCCATGACGCGCTGGTCCGCCCCTATCCCGGCCATAAAATGGGCCCGAGCATGGCGGAGTCGTGGACCGAAAGCGCGGATGGGTTGAGCTATGAATTTCGTCTGCGTCCCGGGCTGATTTTTCACAACGGCGACAAGGTCACGACCGACGATGTCGCGTTCAGTTTTGAGCGGTATCGCGGATCGGGTTCCGCGACCCTGAAGGCGCATGTCAATCGGCTGGAGATCGTCGATGCCCTGACGATTCGCTTTCACCTGCACGAACCCTGGCCGGATTTCATGACGTATATGGGCACCACCGCCAGCGCCGCCGGCATTGTTGTGCCGAAGCAGTATGTATTGAAAACCGGCGATGATGGGTTTCGCAAGAAACCGATCGGCGCCGGACCCTATCGGTTCATCGCCACGCAGCCGGGGATCAGCGTCGATCTTGAAGCCGTGCCCGGGTATTGGCGGCGGGTCCCGAATGTGAAATCGCTGATTATGCGCAGCGTCCCCGAAGCGACCACCCGGGCTTTAATGGTCAAAACCGGGGAGGCCGATATCGCCATTGCCCTCGATGGACTCGATGCCGCGGGCCTTCGCCGCGATCCAAGGCTGAAAATCGTGCCGACGGCGCATGCCTCGATCTTCTGGATCGAATTCACCGAACAATGGGACTCGAAATCGCCCTGGCACGATATCCGGGTGCGGCAGGCGGCGAATTTCGCCCTCGACCGGCAGGGCATCAACGAAGCCGGCTGCCTTGGCTTCTGTCCTCCGGCCGGCGTGATCGTGCCGAGGGTGATGGAATACGCGCTCCAGGTGGCGGCCCCGCCCTACGACCCTGCGCGTGCCCGGCAATTGCTGGCCGAAGCCGGTTTTCCCAACGGGTTCGACGCCGGCGATTTCACCGCCATCCCTGGTTTCCCGACGGTGGCCGAGGCCGTGCTCAACAATCTGAACGCGGTCGGCATCCGTCTCCGGCTGCGTCAGATGGAGCGGGCCTCGTTCCTCGCCGCCTGGCAGGAGAAAAAATTACACGGTGTGTTCATGGCGGCAGCGGGCAATTCCGGCAATGCTGCCAGCCGGGTGGAGGTGTACATTCAGTCCAAAGGCGCCAATGCCTATGGCGGTTACCCCGATATCGACGCGCTTTTCGCTCAGCAGGGCAGCGAGCGCGATCCGCTGAAACGCGAGGCGACGCTGCATCGGATCCAGCAATTATCGATCGATCGGGCGATGTACGCGCCCTTGATGGACCTGCGGGCCTTGAACGGAGTCGGCCCGCGTATCGCCAAGCATACCATTACCGATGTGTGGATGAGTCCCTTCCCATCCTATGAGGATATGGAACTGGCGGATTGATCGGCTTCAAAGACCAGGCGTTGAGGGGGATCGTCTTCCGTTTCGCCGGCGGGCGGTGAGACCCGGCTGGATTTTCGCGCCAACGAAAAAATGCCCATCGGCGCGGGATGCCGCCGCGCATCCGGCGAAGGACGCAACGATAGCGGGCAATTCCGTGGATTTGCCTTGGCCGCTCGCATCTGCCATATCGCCGAAGCACATGCCTCACCCGTTGCGGCGAGCGCATCCGTGCGCGCGCCCAGCCTCCAACACAAATCTCGACAAGAGGAAAACCTCGGATGCAATCGGCCCAAATCGCGATCCTCGCCTGCGGCGTGCTGGCGTTGGTCTACGGCCTTATCACGGCCAGGCAAGTCTTGGCGGCAGATGCCGGCAACGCCCGCATGCAGGAGATCGCCGCCGCCATTCAAGAGGGCGCCAGCGCCTATCTGAACCGGCAGTATACCACCATCGGCATCGTCGGCATCGTCATCGCCGTCATTCTGTTTCTGCTGCTCGGCACGAAGGTCGCCGTCGGCTTCGTCATCGGGGCCATTCTGTCCGCCGTCGCCGGCTATGTCGGCATGAACGTGTCGGTGCGCGCCAACGTGCGCACCGCGCAGGCGTCACGCCAAGGGTTGGCAGCGGGGTTGGATATTGCGTTCAAGTCGGGCGCGATCACCGGTATGCTGGTGGTTGGCCTCGGCCTGCTGGGCGTCGCCGGGTATTATTTCATCCTGACCCACAATGCGGCCGCGAATGCCGACCCTCGGCCGACCATGGAAGCGCTCGTCGGGCTGGGCTTCGGCGGTTCGCTGATCTCCATCTTCGCTCGTCTGGGCGGCGGCATCTTCACCAAGGGCGCCGATGTGGGCGCGGACCTGGTGGGCAAGGTCGAAGCGGGTATCCCCGAGGATGACCCCCGCAACCCCGCCGTGATCGCCGACAACGTGGGCGACAACGTCGGCGACTGCGCCGGTATGGCCGCCGACCTTTTCGAGACGTACGCCGTGACCATCGTCGCCACCATGCTGCTGGCGGCCATTACCTTCACCGGCGCGGCGCAAGCCTCGCTGCTGATGCTGCCGCTGGGCATTTGCGCGATTTGTATTCTGACTTCTATCGTCGGCACCTACTTCGTGAAGCTGGGCGCCGACAACGGGATTATGAAGGCGCTGTATAAGGGCCTGCTCGTGACCGGCGCGTTGTCGGTCGTCGGAGTCGCGCTGGTGATCCAACAGGTCGTCGGCTTCGGCGTCATTCAGGGCACCACCACCGGCATGCAGTTGTTTGTCTGTGGCCTGGTTGGGCTGGCGGTGACAGGCCTGCTGGTGTGGATCACTGAGTATTACACCGCGACGGAATACCGCCCGGTTCGCTCGATCGCGCAAAGCTCCACCACCGGTCACGGCACCAACGTGATCCAGGGTCTGGCGATTTCGATGGAATCGACCGCCGCCCCGGTGATCGTGATCTGCATTGGCATCATTATCACCTACATGCAGGCCGGCTTGTTCGGGACCGCCATCGCGGCGACGACCATGCTGTCGCTGGCCGGCATGATCGTGGCGCTGGACGCATACGGACCGGTGACGGACAACGCGGGCGGCATCGCCGAGATGGCTGACCTGCCGAAGGAAGTGCGCATCACCACCGACGCCCTGGACGCCGTTGGCAACACCACCAAGGCGGTGACCAAGGGCTATGCCATCGGCTCCGCTGGCTTGGCCTCGCTGGTGCTGTTCGCGGCCTACACGCAGGACCTGAAGCACTACTTCCCGACGTTGAACGTCGATTTCACGCTGCAAAACCCCTACGTCGTGGTCGGCCTGATCATGGGCGGCTTGTTGCCGTACCTGTTCGCAGCGATGGGCATGACGGCGGTCGGTCGCGCGGCCGGTTCGGTCGTGGTGGAAGTCCGCCGCCAGTTCCGAGAGATCCCGGGAATCATGGCCGGCACCGCCAAGCCGGAATACGGCACCGCGGTGGACATGCTGACCAAGGCTGCCATCAAGGAGATGCTGATCCCCTCGCTGCTGCCCATCGCGGCCCCGGTGGCGTTGTGGATCGTCATCGACATCATCGCGGGACGAGCGGCGGCGTTCGCGTCGCTGGGTGCGATGTTGCTGGGAACGATCGTGACGGGGCTATTCGTCGCGATTTCCATGACCTCGGGCGGTGGGGCTTGGGATAATGCGAAGAAGTATATCGAAGAGGGCAACCATGGCGGCAAGGGCTCCGACGCGCATAAGGCTGCGGTGACCGGCGATACCGTGGGCGACCCGTACAAGGACACTGCCGGGCCGGCGGTGAACCCGATGATCAAGATCACCAACATTGTCGCTTTGCTGCTGCTGGCGATTTTGGCGGGGATTTTGAAGTAAATTTTCAGCCGTTCGGTTGATTGGAAGCGGCCCTGGGCGTGAGCCTGGGGCCGTTTTTCTTTGGGCGGATGTTGGGGCTGTGGTGAATTGCGGCGCATGCGGCTTGTCAGCCAGCGTCGGGCGTTTCCGGGCCGCCGTTGCCGTTACGGGCGACGACAAAACACATCAGGCCCTCCCCGCGGTCAAATTAGTCTGTGCCCGAACGTGCCGGTTACTGACGGTCCAGCACTCCCGCGAGTCGTCCATGAAGCAAACCCACATCAGGTCGTGCTCGAAGCCGTAGTCCAGCAGCACATGGGCGAAGGCCTTCAACGGACCGCCGTCGGTATTGATAACAACTGGCATGGGAGGATCGAGCTGGAGCATCATGTTGCGTGCGCTCCCGCCATGCCGCCATGCGGTTTGCGCAGGAAACGGACTACGGTACCCCTGGTCTTCGGCTGGCGATTGGAATCGATCAACTTCATCGGAAATCTCCTCTCGATGGAATCGCCTTCGATTTGTAAATCGTGGCGGCCAAGCGTCGGTCATACGCAAGGAGGTAAAGCGTTGCAGGATCGCATTGCAATACCGGAAACTACTCAGAAATCTCCGGTGGGTTCGTCCGCTGGCGCGGCGAGGAAGGCAATGAATTGTTCGTCGAAATCAGAGCGGCCGATCAAATAAATCCATTCGATTACGCGCAGGTACGCGGGTACCCTCGCGTTGCTGTGCAACGTCAAGACTGCTAGGCTGAAGAATGGCGTGCCCCGTTTCGGGCAATAATCGCCGCACAACTTGCGCAAATCGGTCGCATCGTCCAAATCAGCGGCGACCGAGCCCGGGATGGGCGGAGAACGCGATTGAGGGATGACACATGTCCGCCACCAAGCCACGGACCCTGTTCGACAAAATCTGGGACGCCCACGTTGTGGAGCGGCTGCCGGACGGCACGTGCATTCTTTATATCGACCGGCATTTGCTGCATGAGGTCACGAGTCCTCAGGCATTCGAGGGTCTGCGCGTGGCCGGCCGCAAGCTGCGCCGCCCGGACCTGCACATCGCCGTGGCGGACCACAATATTCCGACCGTTGGCTCCCGCGTGCCGGCGGACATTAAGGAAGAAGACAGCCGCATCCAGGTCGAGACGCTGGAGATGAACGTTAAGGCGTTCGGCGTGCCGTACATTCCCATTCTGGATAAGCGCCAGGGCATCGTGCACATTATAGGGCCGGAGCTGGGCCTGAGCCTGCCGGGCACGACGTTGGTATGCGGGGACAGCCATACGTCGACCCATGGCGCGCTGGGCTCGCTGGCGTTCGGCATTGGCACGTCGGAGGTCGAGCATGTCATGGCGACCCAGACTCTGCTGCAAGCGCCGCAGAAGAACATGCGCATCGACGTGACCGGCACGCTGGGCCTGGGCTGCACGGCGAAGGACGTGGTGCTGGCGATTATTGGAAAAATCTCGACGGCCGGCGGCAATGGGCACGTGATCGAATACACCGGCGACACCATCCGCGACCTGGACATGGCTGGGCGCATGACGGTGTCGAACATGACCATCGAAGCGGGCGCCCGCGCCGGCCTGATCGCGCCGGACCAGCAGACGTTCGATTACCTCAAAGGCCGGGAATTCGCCCCGAAAGGCGAGGCCTGGGACCAGGCGGTCGCATACTGGAAGACTCTGCCGACCGATGCCGGCGCGCATTACGACACCCAGGTGTTCATGACCTCCGCCGAGATCGCGCCGATGGTCACCTGGGGCACCACTCCGGGCCAGGTGATCCCGGTGACCGGCGTCGTTCCCAATCCGATGGATATCGAGGATGAGGGTAAACGCGCCCAGCACCTGCGCATGCTGGAATACATGGGCCTGACTGCTGGCCAGAGTCTGATGGACGTGAAGGTCGACGTGATTTTCATCGGATCCTGCACCAACGGCCGGATCGAGGACATCCGCGCCGCCGCCCACATCGCCAAGGGCCGCAAGGTCGCCGAGGGGGTGCAGGCGCTGGTCGTGCCGGGCTCCGGTTTGGTGAAATTGCAGGCCGAGGCCGAGGGGCTGGATCGCATCCTGCTGGAGGCCGGTTTCGAGTGGCGGGATCCGTGTTGCTCGATGTGCCTCGGCATGAACCCGGACAAGCTGACCCCCGGCCAGCGTTGCGCCAGCACTTCGAACCGGAATTTCGAGGGCCGGCAGGGGATTGGCGG